>PYER01000058.1 GCA_003017855.1 filamentous cyanobacterium CCT1 | reverse complement strand
CCCAAAAGTACTCCCCACACTAATTCCCCGCTCCGTCTTTGCAGTAAAGTAGATCCTTATGACATTTTTATGGCTGACCCATGCCCAAGGTTCTCGTTTCCGACCCTATCGATCAAGCGGGTCTCGACATTCTTTCCCAGGTCGCTCAGGTCGATGTCAATACCAGCCTGTCGCCTGAGGAACTCGTGGCGGCCATTGGCGAATACGACGCGCTGATGATTCGCTCTGGCACCAAGGTCACCAAGGAGGTCATTCAGGCCGGTCAGAACCTGAAAATTATTGGTCGGGCCGGGGTCGGCGTAGACAACGTTGACGTGCCTGAAGCCACCCGACGCGGTATTGTGGTGGTCAACTCGCCCGAGGGCAACACCATTGCAGCGGCTGAGCATGCCCTGGCGATGATGATGTCGATGTCGCGCTACATTCCCAGCGCCGATCGCTCCGTCAAAGCGGGCGAATGGAAGCGCAAAGATTTTACCGGGGTCGAAATCTACAAGAAGACTCTGGGCGTGGTGGGCTTGGGCAAAATTGGCTCTCATGTAGCCACGGTGGCGCGGGCGATGGGCATGAAGCTGCTGGCCTACGATCCCTTTATCTCCGCCGATCGCGCCGAGCAGCTGGGCTGCCGCCTGGTCGATCTCGATCTGCTCTTTCGGGAGGCCGACTACATCACGCTGCACCTGCCCAAAACCCCTGAAACCACTCATTTAGTGGACGAAAAAGCCCTGGCTACGATGAAGCCCACTGTGCGCATTATCAACTGCGCTCGCGGCGGCATTATCGACGAGGCCGCCTTGGCTAAAGCTTTGCGAGAGGGCACCATTGGCGGTGCGGCGCTGGATGTGTACGAATCTGAACCCCTGGGTGAGTCAGACCTGCGCGACCTGGACAAGGCGGTCATTCTCACCCCCCACCTGGGCGCTTCTACCGAAGAGGCTCAGGTGAATGTGGCGATCGATGTGGCTGAGCAAATTCGCGATGTGCTGCTGGGGCTGCCGGCGCGATCGGCGGTGAATATTCCTGGCCTGCGCCCCGAGGTGATGCAAAAGCTGCGCCCCTACCTGCAGCTGGCCGAAACCCTGGGCAACCTGGTAGGGCAGCTAGCCGGGGGCCGGGTGGAAGAACTGACTGTGCGCCTGCAGGGCGACATCGCCGGGGGCGACACGCAGCCGATCATGGTGGCGGCGCTCAAGGGCTTGCTCTCCCACGCGCTGCAGGAGCGGGTCAACTACGTCAACGCCTCCATCGAGGCCAAAGAGCGCGGCATCCACGTGATCGAAACCCGCGATGCTGATATTCGCGACTACACCGGCTCCCTGAATCTCTCTGCCAAAGGCAACCTGGGCGAACACTCGGTGACTGGAGTGCTGCTGGGAGGCAGCGAAATTCGGGTTACCGACATCGATGAGTTCCCCATCAACGTGCCGCCGACTCAGCACATGTTGTTTACCCTGCACCGCGATATGCCGGGCATTATCGGTAAAATTGGCTCGCTGCTGGGCAGCTTTAACGTCAACATCGCTAGCATGCAGGTGGGCCGCAAAATCGTGCGCGGCGATGCGGTGATGGCACTCAGCCTTGACGACCCTCTGCCGGAGGGCATTCTGGATGAAATTCTCAAGGTGCCGGGCATTCGCGATGCCTACACTGTGAATCTGTAGGATGGGCAGGGTGTAGAACGCTCAGGCTGTGTTCTGATCCAGGCATGGGTGGTGGGCAATGCCCACCCTACGGCCACCCGCTCAGAACCTCAGACTTGATGCAGAGCGTAGGCCAATGTGGATAGTTATGAGGCGATCGCTGGAATGGCTGTGGTCAACACCTGGTGGGAAGTAAAAGTGCTGTGCGATCCGGCCTTAGAAGATACGGTCTTCTGGCGGTTCGACAGCTTTGGTAGCCAGGGTACTTCGACCCAGCAGCGAGGTTCGTCCTGCGTTGTACAGGCCTATTTTCCGCAGCATCGACTCGAACTGCTAGATTTGTCGGCTCTAGCGCTGCTGATTAAGCAAGACGCGCTGTGCAGCGACCTGGTGCTGCCCCGAATTAGCTGGCACCTGATCGATGAAGAGGACTGGTCGAAGAGCTGGAAAGACCACTGGCAGCCTGAGCCGATTGGCGATCGCATTTTAATCACTCCCGCCTGGCTGGAGCCGCCCGCCGACAACGACCGATTGGTGCTGCGCCTCGACCCCGGCGTGGCCTTTGGCACCGGCAACCACCCCACCACCCAGCTCTGCCTGGAGTCGCTGGAAATGCGGCTCACCTACGAAAATCCTGACGTCACCATTGCCGATATTGGCTGTGGGTCTGGCATTCTTTCAATTGGGGCGCTGCTGCTGGGGGCGAAAAAATCCTACGCGGCCGACATTGACGATTTGGCGGTGCACTCAGCCGTCGGCAACCGAACCCTCAACGGCCTGACGGAGGAGCAGCTGCCGCTACTCCACGGCAGTCTAGAGGCGATCGCCCAGGCGATCGACGCCCCAGTCGATGGCATTGTGTGCAACATTCTGGCGGAGGTGATTATGGACCTCATC
This sequence comes from filamentous cyanobacterium CCT1, assembly GCA_003017855.1. GTDB lineage: Bacteria > Cyanobacteriota > Cyanobacteriia > Phormidesmidales > Phormidesmidaceae > Nodosilinea. The sequence goes on along the minus strand of PYER01000058.1, from coordinate 25,329 downwards.
CCTCAGATGCACACCATTGTCACCGCCGATGGCTGGGGCATTCTCAGCGGCATTCTGCTTGACCAGTCGAAGCTGGTGGCCGATACCCTAGAGCAGCACGGCTGGGTGGTGGCTACCCTCTGGCGACGGCAGGAGTGGTGCTGTCTCAACGTGCGGCGATCGCCTGAGGGATCACAGCTCTAGGCCTATGAATTCCTCAAATTTCAGCTTTGTGGCTAAAGTCATTGCCCTCTCAGGGGGCATTGCGGCCTTCATTAAGTACGCGCTGCCGCTGCTGCTGGTCACCTTTCCTCCAGGGCAGAATAGTTCAGCTCTGGTAGTGGTCATAGCCCTGTTGCTGGCCCCCTCGGCGCTGATGGGCAGCCTATTCTGGCTGCGGCGCCGCTCTAATTCCTAGGCTCAGCCCATGCGCACCATCGACGGCATTAACGACAAAATTCGCCAGGGCAAAGCGGTGGTACAAACCGCCGAAGCCTTCAAAGCTTACGCCAAAGAGCAGGGCATTGCTGCTTCTGCCGCCGCTGTAGATGTTGTGGTTACGGGCACCTTTGAGCCGATGGAGTCGTCGGGGGCGATGCTCAACCTGGGCCACACCGACCCACCCATCAAGCTGCTGGAGTGCTATCTCGATGGGGTACCCGCCTACGCGGGCTTCGGCGCAGTAGATGTGTGTCTAGGAGCTAGCCAGCCCGCCGTGGCCGGACGCGGCTCTGACCTGGGAGACCCCGAAGCCGTGCGCGAGCACGGCGGCGGCCACGTGATTGCGGATCTAATTGCTGGGCGCAGCGTGCCGCTACAGGCGACGGGGCACGGTACCGACTGTTACCCCCGCACCTCGCTCGAAACCACCATTACCCGCGATACGATCAACCAGTTTTACCTGTTCAGTCCGCGAGGGCTGTATCAAAACTTCATTGTTGGGGTGAATGGGGGCGATCGCACCCTCTCCACCTACCTCGGTCCCCTGCAACCGCGCCTGGGGAACGCGGTTTACGCCAACCCAGGCGCTCTGTCTCCCCTGCTGAACGATCCTGACCTGGAAGTGATTGGGGTGGGCAGCCGAATTTTCTTTGGCGGTGGGGTTGGCTATGTGGCTTGGGAAGGCACTCAGCACTTTCCCCTTCAGCGGCGGTTGCCCAACCGCACCCCCATTGGCCCTGCGGCGACGCTGGCGCTGATCGGCGACGCCAAACAAATGCGCCCCGAGTGGGTGCGCGGCTGCTATTTCAAGGGCTACGGTCCATCCCTGATGCTGGGCGTAGGGGTGCCCATTCCCATTTTGAACGAGCAGGTGGCGGCTCACTGCGCGGTCCAGGACGCCGAGATTGTGGCTCCAGTGATGGATTTCTCGATTCCTCGCCGGGTGCGGCCGACCTTTGGCTTGGTCAGCTATGCTCAGCTCAAGTCGGGCAGCATTACCATCGAAGGGCAGCCCGTTCGCACCGCACCGCTGGCCAGCGTTTTCTTAGCCCGCCAGGTCGCCAACGAGCTAAAAGCCTGGATCGAGGCTGGCCAATTTGAGCTAGCGGCACCGGTTGCGCCTCTGCCTCGCGATCGGGCATTTTTACCGCAAGATGCACTGGGTGGTTAAGCCATCTACGCGGGACGACTATTTAAGAACCCACCAGAGCACTGATATATGTCTTAATAACAACCCTCACCCTAGTGCTCAGGTGCCAGGGCATCATAGTTTTGCAGTTCTGCCGCTCGTATTAGGAGGCAGAACTGTTGCCGAGCATGCCAACGCAGAAGTAATGAAGGGGCAGCGAATACTGAACTAACGTTTTAGGAGTTGCTCTCGCGATTTTCGTCACGCTTTTTGGGGCGACTCGTGATGCGTTCCGTTCCAGAATCGCTGCCTTTTACCCCCGTAGGGCGACGGCTGGGCATCGGCGGTCTGCTGCCGCCCGGACCACCGCGCATATTCGGTCTGCCGCCCCGTCGAGGGCCGCCACCGCTGCCCTTGGCGCGTTTTTTAGGAGGTACGATACCCACCATTGATGCCTCACTCAGCACCAGAACTTTCGCTTCACGTCTGACCTTAAAATCCCAGAAATACCCGACTGTGCGACCCTCAATCGTGCCGTGCAGCAGCAGCTTAAACGGCTTTGAAGAGCCTGGGGTGCGTTTGACCCCCTGCAAAATTTTGACCGCAATACACTGGTCTTCTGGGGTGTACTTCACCACCTCGCCGCGAATAGAGAAAAAATTGTCGTCAACGGGGGGCAGATCTTTAAGATCTGGTTTTTCGTCATTGGTGTTGGCGGCTTCGTCGGTGTCGTCATCGTCGCTGGAGGGTGCTTCTCCGGGCAGACCTAGGGTTTCAGGTTCCCAAACGCCAACAATTTGCAGGTGCAAGTCCTGGTCGTCGTTGTCCAGTTCGCGGCGGGTGCGAGGATATACCACCCATAGGTGAGGCGCGGTCAGGTCAATATGCTTTTTCACCAGGCTGGTAATGCGTCCCAGCAGTACCGAATCAATGACGTGGCCGTCTTCGGTGGTGAGATTGCCCCGGTTGAGCTGGTCGGGTTCACTGGGTTCGTAGGTGCCTCGCACCAGACCAATGGCCCGATACTGCATGGGTTCACTGGGCGGCGCTATGGGCTGATACCGGTAGGCGGCGGGGTCGGGAGGTGGAGTTTCGGCCCCAGCGGCTGGGCTAGCCGGTTCGGCCGCTGGGGCTTTGGGCGCTGCCTTGACGCCGATCGCACCGGTCTTGGGTGCGCTGGCCTTAGTCTCGGGGACATCAGCGGGTCGCACCGGACGCACCGGACGCCGGGGAGGAGACATTAGCGATGGCCGATCGGCGGCAGATGCCGTCCCCTGGTCGAGGCCATCTTTAGCTTTAAAGTCGCTCTGAGAAGCGTCTCGCTCTGTAGAACCCATGACACCACCGATCTCCCTCTCAACATGAACTAGCCACCTGGCGCAGCGGTAACTTCGCGCATGACTTAGCCTGTAAGCCTAGCGTAACATTCGCCTTCTCATATGCATGGTCGGGGCAAATATTTAAGCCGTTTACGCAACTTGTCAAGAGCTTTACATCTAGTTCAGTACAGCCCTTGAACGGTTACCGCAGCGGCCGAAGCAGCTATCTTAAGTTTCCATCGCTGACGGTTAGCAATCCGTATTGTTTCTGAGCTTTTTGACAACTTCTTTGCTACTGTAGCCCTGGATCCTGAGGCTGACTCAAGACTCAGCTCCAGCCCCAGGCCAAAGCGCTAGAATCATTTACCTGCAACTTGTCTGAAACTGTATAACGTTCGCGATCGCCCTCTAGCTCAGGTATCGCGTTCCCGCCGCTCCCTAATGAGGTAAACCCGTGACCGCAAACCGTAATCGCTGGCTCGTTGGCACCGTTTTGACCCTAGCCCTGGCCGCCTTTTTGTCGCTGTCGCTGCTGCCAATTTTGGGTAGTAATGACAACCGCCGGGCGGGTAGCACTCCCAGTGCCAACCCCACCACCGACCCCGCTACTATGCAGGCCGACTTAGAAGCTCAGGCTCGAGGCTACGAACTGGTGCTAGAGCGCGAGCCCGACAACCAGACGGCCCTGCAGGGTCTGGTGGATGTCCGCATTCAGCTAGGCGACATCAACGGGGTGGTTGGCCCCCTCGAAAAACTGGTAGAACTCAACCCAAGCGTCCCCGACTACGCTGTGCTGCTGGCCCAAACCAAACAGCAGCTGGGCGATCTAGAAGGCGCAGCCCAAAGCTACCGCCAGGTGCTCGACCAGCAGCCTGGCAATATGAATGCGCTACAGGGGTTAACGGTGCTGCTGGTGCAGCAAGAGCGTCCCCAGGCGGCGATTGGCCTGCTGCAAGACACCCTTAAAACCGCCGACCAGCTGCAGTCGGACGGAACCGCGACCGGTATTGACACAACATCTGTGAAGCTGCTGCTGGCCCAGGTGTATGTAGAGAGCAATAACCCCGATCAAGCTATTGCGCTCTACGACGAGACGATCGAAGCTACTCCCGAAGACTTTCGCCCGGTGCTGGCCAAGGCTCTGGTCCTGCAAGAGCAGGGCGACACCGATACCGCCCAGGCTCTCTTTTCTCAGGCTACTACGCTGGCCCCGGCTCAGTTTAAAGATCAAATTGAGCTGATGTCTACCCAGAGTCAAGCTGCGCCAGAGGCTGGCGGCGAGAGCACAGCCATCCCAGAACCAGCCCCCTCTGCAGAAGAATCGGCAGAATAGCAGAGATCGATCGGCTTAAGCGCGAGCCGGAGAGGTAGAGCTAACCGTTCGCTCTGGACGGTTAGGCGCTGACTGACTGGCCTCCACCGGCTCAAACTCAATGTGGTTAAACAGTGTCGTCACAAAGGCAAATAGTAAAAACGGCAGCGACAGTACCAGAATTAACCCAACGGTGGCCAGGGCGACCACAGGTTGCCGAGCACCCATCAGAGCCAGCGATGCCGCCAAGCTGATAAACAAAATCACCAGCCAGGCAATAATTTGACCATAGATGTCGCCAAAGGTGAGGGTGCAAGAGAAACGATACTTATTGCCAAATTCCATGGTGTTGTCCTGCCACAATCAGTCCTATAGAGTTCAGCATATCGGTCTGACCCTGACCGCTGTGGTTTCTCAACATTTCCACAAGAGTTGCAATGAAATGTTGCAGCCCTTAGCCGATAATTCATGCTGCGATCGCTATAGCTGTTTCTTCTGGAGTTGCGATCGGCTTTCCGCCAGGTACAGCCCCGCTTCACTCGTCTGTGGCCTATAGCCACTATGGCCTATCAGTACATCCTGTTCTATAAGCCCTACAACGTGCTCAGCCAGTTTAGCGAGGGCAACACGCCCCCCGCGTCTACCGCTGAGCCTCGCCTGACTCTCAAAGATTTCATCCCTGTAGCCGATGTCTATCCGGTAGGACGCCTCGATCGCGACAGTGAGGGACTGATGCTGCTGACCAATCATGGTCAGGTGCAGCATCGGTTGAGCGATCCGCGCTTTGCCCACCCCCGCACCTACTGGGTGCAGGTCGAGCGGGTGCCGTCTGCCGCCGCCCTGACTGAACTGCGCCAAGGGGTGACGATCAAGGGCTATCGAACTCGGCCCTGCCAAGTAGTGCCGCTTGCCGCTGCCCCGCCGCTGCCGCCGCGCGACCCGCCCATTCGCTTTCGCCAGAGCATCCCCACCGCCTGGCTAGAGATGACCCTCCAGGAGGGCAAAAACCGCCAGGTGCGCCGCATGACTGCGGCGGTGGGGCATCCTACCCTGCGGCTGGTGCGAGTAGCGATCGCCCACCTGCAGTTGGGTACTCTAAAGCCAGGTCAATGGCGATCTGCCACAGCCGACGAGCGCCACCGGCTCCTGCAGCTCTAAAGGCTGCCCTCGACCGTTGGGCAAGCTAAGTCAAGAATCGCTGGTTTAGGCATGTTACGGCAGGGGCAGTAAGTTACCATGAGCTTGCGGTAGGGCAGCTTTGGGGTTTACCCATGCCATACTTAAACGTGCCACGCCCCGGCCTTTTTGCCAGTAGGGTGTATCAACCTGTTGTGCGAAAGCCTGTCTTAGCCTCCAGCAAAATGCCTAATTTCGAAACCTTACTCAGGGTGATGACCCCGATACGCTGGCTGACCGGCCTAATTTTGGATCACCGCTAGGATGCTAACCTGCCCTTTTTGTGAGTTTGAAAACCCTGATTCACAGCGGTCCTGCGAGCAGTGTGGCCAGCCACTTCAGCGTTGGCGGGTGATTGATATTCCTGGCCCGGCGGCGACGGCGTTTGCCCCCGGTGAGCTGGGTAGCGATGGCTATCTCGACTGCGATCGCCGCTATCGGCTGATTGCTTCACCGACTCCACTGGGGACGGCCAGCCCGGCACCCCTGGTCGTGATTGACTGTCAGCCCGAGGCCGACTCGCCGCTGCAGGCTCTACAGGCGGCCTGGCTAGAAACGCCTGCCCTCAATCCGGACACCCATCCTTTAGCGGTTGGGGTACCACCGGAGGCCTATCCCTACTTAGCCCTCCAGGCCGACTATTTCCCGGCTATTCCTGAGCTGCACCACGCCTGGCGGACGCCCCAGCGCACCCTCCTGCTGATAGAAGATCGAACCATCTGGCTGCCCCTGACGATGGGGTGGCTGGCTATCGATGAGCCGCTACAGCACATTCAGTGGCTGTTTGAAACGACGCTGCTCTGGCAGGCTTTGGCGCCGTGGCAGGGGCAGGCTACCCTGCTCAACCCTCAGCGGCTAACCCTGAATGAAAATAGCCTGCTCTGTCTCACGCAGATCGACTCCGTCGGTCGTCAGTCGCCCCTGCCGCTGCAGGTTTTAGGGCAGATGTGGCAAACCCTGCTCAACCGTGGTCAAGACCTGCCTCTCAAGGTGCAGACCCTGGTCAGCGACCTGATCGAGGGCACCGTCTCCGACATCAAGCAGGTGCAAGAGACCCTGGCCGAGGCCGCGCAGGACCACTCGCTGCCTGGCCTGGAAGGGGCTGCTCCCCAGTGGCACGATGACGTTGACCACGAGCTTAGCGGTGCTGAAGTTAATGGTTTCGCTGACGACGAGAAGGATGAGCCTGCCCCGGCGATCGCCCGGGCTGCGGTTGCCGACGACTGTGACCTGGACACAGACACCGCCTTTGACACGCAAGAACTAACCGACGACGACGGCACTGGCTTGATTGAAGCACCCACAATGGTGTTGCCCATGAAGCTGGCTGACCTCGATGATGCCGGTCAAAGCCATGTGGGCCAGCAGCGTCACCACAACGAAGACTGGTTTTTCTCCCAGACTCAGCTCCACCGAGTTAGCGGTCCCCAGGGCACCGTGCTGCGGGCTAAGGGGCTCTACATCCTTTGCGATGGCATGGGCGGCCACGCCTCGGGGGAAGTCGCCAGTCAGCTAGCGGTACGCACATTGCGAGAGTATTTAAGCCAGCACTGGAGCGGCGATCGCCTGCCCGACCAGGACGTCCTATCTCAGGCTGTGGTCACCGCCAACCAGACCCTATTTGATATCAACCAGTCAAATGCTACCTCTGGGGTAGGCCGCATGGGCACCACGCTGGTAATGGTGCTGGTAAATAACCTGGACATGGCTGTGGTGCATGTGGGCGATAGCCGTCTGTATAGCTACAGCAAACGCGTGGGGTTACGGCAGCTAACCCTCGACCATGAGGTGGGGCAGCGAGAAATCAACCGGGGGGTAGAGCCAGCCCTGGCCTACGCCCGCCCCGATGCCTATCAACTGACTCAAGCCCTGGGGCCAAGGAGCAAAGAAGATCTATTGCCCAGCATTGCGTACCACGAGATTACGGAAGATACCCTGCTGGTTTTATGTTCAGACGGGCTGAGCGACAACGATCTGCTCGAGCGCCATGTTGATTCCCACATTTCTAATCTTTTGAGCTCCAGGGCTAACCTCGCTAGCGGTGCCGCCCATCTGATCGACTTAGCCAACGAAAAAAATGGCCATGACAACATCACGACCATTCTTGTGCGTATTAAGCTCCAACCTGACATGACGTCGATGATTGATTAGTCAGAGGTTGATGAATAACGGCGGTTGGCCAGGACTGGCTGCTCAATTGAGAGCATAGCCCGAGCTAACCCGCGATCGCAGTCCGCCTCATCACTCCTCTTCCCAAGACTGCACCGCCAGCAGCTCCTGGATTGGATCTTGGGTTGAAAAGTCGAATTCTTCTAGTTCTTGCTTCCAGTGGGCCCAGTCATCGCCAAACAGGAAAGCGATTTTCCAGATGGGGTCGCTGGGGCTTACAACTTTGGACTTCTTAACTAAAGACTCAACTTGGCGCTGAAATTTCACCATTGGGTGAGCGACAACTAAGTCGGCAATTGCTTCAGTCATATTTTCGATTTAAAAAGCTCTTCAGAACGTTGAACCGGGGGAATCTGCACACCCTTGAAACTTGCGCAGGCATTAACCCTGGATTCAGGAACACAGCATAGCACAAGAATGCAAAGGCGCAATTCTGGTCTGTACTTATCCTGTAGGTGATGACGGTGGATCGCTGCACTGGGTCATCACTCCCTTAGTGTACCTAAGCGAGCGGTTAATTGAGTCAAATATTTCCCCGGCCGAAGGGTAGATAACCGTACTTCCAGGCGGTAGCTTGACTTTGGCTTTACCCAATAGTCGCTAAACTAGAGGTCAAATCCTTATTCTGCCTTCAGCGTTGACCAATGGCTCAAACTGACTTGTCTGCCCCTCAATCGAGCGCTCCCATTGCCCTGCCTCGCACCAGTGAGTCAGAGAACCTCAAGCGCATTCGCCACACCTTCTCCCATGTGATGGCGATGGCGGTGCAGGTTCTATTCCCTAAGGCCCAAGTCACCATTGGTCCCTCGATTGACTATGGCTTCTACTACGACTTCGACAGCCCTGAGCCTTTCACCGAGCAGGATCTGAAGACGATTAAAAAAGAGATGATCAAGATCATCAACAAAGGGCTGCCGGTAGTTGAAGAAACCGTCACCCGCGACGAGGCTCAGCGCCGCATTGAGGCACTGGGAGAACCCTACAAGCTTGAAATCTTGCAGGACCTGAAAGACCCCATCACCCTCTATCACCTAGGTGACCAGTGGTGGGACTTATGCGCTGGCCCCCACGTTGCCAGCACCGCTGATCTCAACCCCAAGGCGTTTGAACTAGAGAGTGTGGCCGGGGCCTACTGGCGCGGCGACGAGAACCGTGCCCAGCTCCAGCGCATCTACGGTACGGCCTGGGAGACGCCAGAGCAGCTGCAGGAATATAAGCGCCGCCGCGAAGAGGCCAAGCGCCGCGACCACCGAAAGCTGGGTAAAGAACTGGGCCTGTTTATTTTTGCCGACGACGTGGGGCCGGGCCTGCCGCTCTGGACGCCCAAGGGCACGGTGCTGCGCTCTACTCTAGAAACATTCCTGAAAGAGGAGCAGACCAAGCGGGGCTACCTGGGCGTTGTCACCCCCCATATTGCTCGCGTAGATCTCTTTAAGATCTCCGGGCACTGGCAAAACTACCGGGAAGATATGTTCCCTCTCATGGCCGACGACGATACGGCGCGTTCGGCAGAGGAGGGCTTTGTCATGAAACCCATGAACTGCCCTTTTCACATCCAAATTTATAAGAGTGAGCTCAGGTCGTATCGAGAATTGCCGCTGCGGCTGGCGGAGTTTGGTACGGTATATCGCTACGAGCAGTCGGGGGAACTGGGCGGACTGACTCGGGTGCGAGGCTTTACGGTGGATGATTCTCACCTGTTTGTGCGCCCTGAGCAGCTCGACGACGAGTTTCTCAAGGTGGTGGACTTAATTCTCTCGGTCTTCCGCAGCCTGAAGCTCAAGAACTTTAAAGCTCGACTCAGCTTCCGTGACCCTGAATCAACCAAGTACATTGGCGGTGACGTGGTGTGGGAAACGTCCCAAAACGCAATCCGCCGAGCTGTGCAAACCTTGGGTATGGATCACTTTGAGGCTCCAGGGGAAGCGGCTTTCTATGGTCCTAAGCTCGATTTCATCTTCCGGGATGCTCTCGATCGCGAGTGGCAGCTGGGCACCGTTCAGGTTGATTACAACCTGCCCGAGCGCTTTGACCTTGAGTACGTAGCCGAGGACGGCTCCCGCCAGCGCCCGGTGATGATTCACCGCGCTCCCTTTGGTTCGCTAGAGCGGCTGATTGGCATCTTGATCGAGGAGTACGCGGGTGACTTTCCGCTCTGGCTAGCGCCGATGCAGATGCGGCTGCTGCCGGTGACCGAAGAACAGCTTGGGTATGCCCAGTCGGTGGCCGATCAGCTGCTGGCCAAAGGCGTGCGGGTGGAGGTTGATGCCAGCGGCGATCGCCTGGGCAAAATGGTGCGCAATGCCGAAAAGGCTAAAGTACCGATTATGGCCGTCGTCGGCGCGAAGGAGCTGGAGGCCAACGCCCTGAACATTCGTACCCGGGCCCAGGGCGAACTTGGGGCGCTGCCTGTGGCTGAGGTGGTCGAGCGGGTGGCGGGGGCGATCGCGGCCCGCGAAGACTTCTGATAAGTACCCAGGTCCCCGGTTTCTTTTCTGCGCCGTAGTCTCTTGAGACTGGCGGGTAAAGAAATCGGGGTCTCCTGCGTTCTAAGGTATTTCGGGCAGGTCAGATTCGATCTGCCGCAGTTCGACTAGGGATTGCTCCATAGACTGGATTAGAGACTGTACGGCCTGATCTTGCTCCGCCTGTTGCTGCTGCGCCAGGTTTGAGAGCACACTCAAACAGGCGTCCATACCAGCGGCAAATTCGTAGCGCGTGACGGCGGCTTCGCCGCGAAAGGTGCCGTCGGGGTAGCCGCTAACGCAGCCGTAAGTGCCGGCCAGGTTCAGCAAGGCTTCGTAGGCCCAGTGATCGGGCGATACGTCAGTAAAGGGCAACACCAGCGTACCCTCGTTTCCCTGGACGACGGGCTCCTGGGCAATGGGCTCAGGAGCAAAGTTACCAGGATTCGGTTCGGCACTGGCTGGGGCGATCGCCGCCAGAGCGCCCATCCCGGCTCCAAAACCTATTCCCAAAGCAGCGCGAATCAATGGCTTAAGGGTCATGCTACGTCTCTCAAACTATTCCCTGCTCCCATTGTAGAGACGGGTGGAGAGATGTTACTTGAGTTGTGTCGCCTTGTATTGTGTCTCCAGGCCAACCTCAAAAAGTGATACTATCCTTGGCCTGATGGTCTTATAACCGCCGGAGGCTTTTGCGGTGCCTACATCCGTGTCTGTGACTGTGCCTGCCACAACCGCCAACCTTGGCCCTGGCTTTGATTGTTTAGGTGCAGCGCTCACCCTCTACAACCGCTTTCGCTTCACGCTTGACTCGGCAGCGGAGGACGTTGCTATTGAGGTGCGAGGGTTAGAAGCCAACCGGGTCGTGACCGATGGGTCTAACCTGGTCTACAAAGCGTTTGCCAGCTACTTCCATCAAAGAGGATTGGTGGTGCCGCCCGTAGCGATCGCAATCGACCTTGAGGTTCCTCTGGCTCGTGGTTTAGGCAGCTCGTCAACCGCTATTGTCGGTGGTTTGCTGGGAGCCAATGCGCTGTGCGATGCGCCGCTAGACCAGTCGGCTCTGGTGGCGATGGCTATCGCTCTGGAAGGGCACCCCGACAACGTCGTACCGGCCCTGGTAGGCGGCTGTCAGCTGGCCGTTGCCAACGACGACGGTTCCTCCACCCTCTGTCCTATTCCCTGGCATGGCGATATTACGCCTGTCGTTGCCATCCCAAATTTTGAACTGTCTACCGCAGCGGCCCGCCAGGTGCTGCCCGCTACCTACAGCCGCGCTGACGCTATCTTTAATACCGCCCACCTGGGGCTGCTGCTGCGGGGGCTGGAGACGGGCCAGGGTGACTGGCTGCGGGTAGCGATGGGCGATCGCATCCACCAGCCCTACCGCCAAACCCTAATTTCTGGCTACGAAACCGTAACCAAAGCGGCGATCGAGGCCGGGGCCTATGGCTCAGTCATTAGTGGCGCTGGTCCTACCCTGTTGGCTCTGGCCCCAACTCAAGCCGCCGCTCGGGTGCGTGACGCCATGGTCGCCGCCTGGCAACAGAGTGGGCAATCGGTAACGGCCCAGGTGCTGGCCCTGGAGACAGAGGGAGCCAGCGTCTCGATCACCGCCTAGGCGTCGATGCCTGCGGATGGCCTGATTCTGAATCTGGATTCACACAAACCTCGGCTCAGAATAGGTATCTCGTGAAGGCAAACAACCGTTTGCCCCTACCGGGTTGTCCAGTAGGGCTGAAGCGCATGGCTGCGCCTTTTTGGGGCGGGAGCGATCGCAGGGGTAGACCTGAGCCCAGGAGAACCCAGCAGCCCATGCCAATGAACATTGGGTTTGTGGCCAGACTGTTGCAATAATTAAGATTTTGATGCATTGACATACATAAATGTGAGTGCTCGCTTTAATTAATTCAAATATGAAACTGACCTCAAATGCTTGCACAGCCTTCATGCCAGGCGCTTGAATGTCAATCTTTGACGATTTCTCCCAGAAATTATGTATCAAATGTTTATTAAGTTTCCTATACTAAGGACGGGCGCAAAGATAGGTATATCTCTCTATCAATCTTGCACTCCGGTTCCTTCGTCGCGCCCTTTGGGCAACGACTCGCTCGCTGAAGTCCTCCGACCTCCTCACCTAGGGTAGGCCGCCGCGAACAGCAGAGGCAGGCCGTTCTTAACAAACGCCTCCTCTAAGGGATGTGTGTCCGCCTCATGTCAGACACCAAAACCGGAACCCCAATGCGCTGGCTGTTTTGTAGTAATACTCACGCGAATTCTCATGCTGACCGAGCAATTTCCGTGGCTGACGACCCTAGTCATTCTGCCCCTGCTGGCAATTTTGCCCATACCCGTGCTGCCCAACGGCAACGGACACACCCTACGCTGGTATGCCTTAGGGATTGGCTTCATCGAGTTTTCTCTTATCCTCTACACTTTTGCAAATTTTTATGACCTCGATCAGGCTGGTTTACAGCTGATTGAGCAATACAACTGGGTGCCCCAGGTTGGCCTTACCTGGTCGCTGGGAGCCGATGGCCTGGCCATGCCCCTGGTAATTCTGAGCGGTCTGGTGACAACCCTGGCCATTCTGGCGTCGTGGAATGTGACTCGCCGCCCTCGCCTTTACTTCAGCCTGCTGCTGGTTATGTATAGCGCTCAGGTTGGGGTGTTTTTGGCCCAGGATCTGGTTATGTTCTTCCTCATGTGGGAGCTTGAGCTGGTGCCTGTGTACCTGCTGATCTCCATTTGGGGTGGGCAAAAGCGCCACTATGCCGCCACTAAATTTATTCTTTACACCGCGATCGGCTCTATCTTCATTCTGGTCGCTGCTCTGGGCATGGCCTTCTATGGCGATACCGTTACGTTCAACCTGACCGAACTGGCTCAAAAGGACTACTCTCTCCCCTTCCAGCTGTTGATCTATGCGGCTTTCTTAGTCGCCTTTGCCGTCAAGCTGCCTATCTTTCCGCTGCACACCTGGCTCCCCGACGCCCACAGCGAGGCCCCCGCAGCGGTATCGATGATTTTGGCTGGGGTGCTGCTTAAAATGGCAGGCTATGGCCTCATCCGCATGAATATCGAGATGTTGCCCGATGCCCATCTCTACTTTGCGCCGTTCCTGGCAATTCTGGGCGTGGTCAATGTTATCTATGCCTCGATGACCGCCTTTGGCCAGGACAACCTGAAGCGACGTATGGCCTACTCGTCGGTGGCTCACATGGGCTTTGTGCTGATTGGCTGCTCCGCATTCACCACCCTGGGTATGAGCGGTGCAATGCTGCAAATGATCTCCCACGGCCTGATTGCGGCGGTCATGTTCTTCTTGTCTGGGGTGACCTACGAGCGCACGCACACCCTCGATATGGATGACATGGGTGGAATAGCTCGCAAAATGCCCACCACGTTTGCTTTCTTCACGGCTGCCTCCATGGGGTCTCTGGCTCTGCCTGGCATGAGCGGCTTTGTGAGCGAGATTGCGGTGTTCTTGGGCATGGCCACCAGCGACGTCTACAGCACCGCCTTCAAGACCGTTGTTATCATCGGTTCTGCGGTTGGTGTGGTGCTGTCGCCCATCTATCTGCTCTCTATGCTGCGTCGCATCTTCTACGGCGATGCGGGCAAGGTGCTAGCCAAAGTGCCCAACATGCTTGATATTCGCCCTCGCGAAGCTTTCGTAGCGGCCTGTCTGCTGGTGCCTATCATTGGCATTGGCTTATATCCCAAGCTGGCTACTCAGGTCTATGATGCGAAAACGGTGGCGGTTGCTAGCCAGGTGCAGACAACTGTGCTGGCAGCGGGGCAATCATCGCCGCTCTACGCCCACATTATGGTGGCCCCTCGAGTGACAGTGGCTGAGCTGGCTACTCCTGCGGTGTCAGAAATCGACTAAAGCAAAACAAGCTGGTGCATCCGGTATTAGCTGCCCTCTGGCCTACGGTCAGGGGGCAGTTTTTTTTAAGGGTATAGTTCTGACTTTGGAGACAATTAAAACACTGTCTTTGGGCACTCTTACTGGCAGGCGCAGCACGCCAAGATAAACGTATCGAGACGGCTCAACCCCCAAGTTGATCTCCCTGAAGGCCAAATTTAATTCTTCGGTGCAGGTTTTCCTGAAAATAGTTATGACTCAACGCCACCACTGTCCTCACTGCCACAATCAGCACCTGCTTCGCATTGGGGTGCGGGGCATTCGTCAGTGCTCGCACTGCAAAGCCTATGTGGATGTGCGATCGCGCCACTGGCTCAAGCGCCTTATTCGCGACCTAGCCGCCTAGGGTTTTCGTTAGACAACCTGTGACGCAGCGATTTAGACTGGGCCATAATTTTTTACTCGTATCTAAAGCAAATCCTACCCATCGGACATTTGCGGCCAGACGGAGTTAGGCGACAATGGAACTGCCCTAACTCGCGAGGTACTCCATGGCCGGGAAGTTTTTTCAAAAACCAGGTCCAGAATTGGCCGATCGCGTACCTCCAGGGCAGCACCTGGCCAAGGGCTTTCCAGTCCTCACCTATGGCGATACCCCCCAGGTTGATCAGGCCGACTGGTCGTTAACTATAACGGGACTGGCTGCGCCTAAAACCTTCACCTGGGCCGATATGATGGCGCTACCCCAGACGGACTTTACCGCCGACTTTCACTGTGTCACCACCTGGTCAAAGCTCGATGTGACCTGGCGGGGGATTCGCGTCACTGACTTAATGCCACAGCTTGAGGTGGATGCCGCCGCTACCCACGTGATGCTGCACTGCTATGGCGGCTACACCACCAACCTTGCCCTGGATGACTTTGCCCGACCGGAAAACTTTTTTGCCCACACTCTAGACGGAGAGCCGCTACCCCCAGACCATGGTGGCCCCATGCGGCTGGTCGTGCCCCACCTCTACGCCTGGAAAAGCGCCAAGTGGATCAGCGGGATTGAGTTTTTAGCCAAGCCCGCGCTCGGTTTTTGGGAGCGCAACGGCTACCATCACCGGGGTGAGCCCTGGGCTGAGGAACGCTACAGCAGCTAGTGCAGCGTCAAGGCTAAATTTTAGGGTTAGTAGCGTGGTGTCGAGTTTACGAGACCCACAGGTTCTTCAGCTCTCGTGGGTCGCACTTCGTTTGACCCACGCTACGGCATACCCGAATTTTTAGAGCTGACAGAGCACTAGTTCTTGGCATCAGGCGGCCAACGGCTCCTGATTCCCTCAGCTACGGTTGTCACAGGTCCACCAGCCGACGTTATTACTAGGAGGTTGGTCTAGCGGTTGCCGTAGCGGCCCCAGCTGAGAAATGCCGTGACCAGGTAAAGCACAATGGCGGAGCCAATAATCGACGGCACCAGGGGCACGCCCTGAAAACTCCAGGTGAGCCAGGGCAGGGTGAAGTTGTACCGCTGCAGTAGGTAGTCGGCGACCCATTGACCCACCAGTACGCCTACCAGGCCAATCAGCACCAGACCGAGGAGTTTGCCGGGCACCCGTCGAGGAATGAGCAGGTTGGCGGCAAAGGCGCAGGCCATCGCAATTAGGACTTGAACGAGCAGGCTAATCAGATCATCCATTGGGTTTAGACTCCTGACCGGACGGATGGAGCGGTTGTCGTAGGCTTACTGTACCCATGGTGGGGGAGGGCTTAGCGGGTCGGAGACATTAAATCCACCCGTGCACAGCAGCCTGGTAGACGGCCTGATAGCGATTTTTGGCTTGCAGCTTAGCAAGGCTATTGTTGATGTGAAACTTTACTGTACTTTCGCTGATGTAGAGCTGGTTAGCAATGTCGCGATCGCGTAGCCCCTGAGCCAGCAGCGCCATAATTTCGCGCTCACGCTCCGAGGGGCGAGGGGAGTCTGGGGTGGCGGCAGTCTCAACCGGCTGGCCGGTGTGCAGGTTATGCACGACCTGACGCAGCTGGTCGGCATCTATGGTCCAGTCGACAGTGGCGGTAACCTGGGCGGGGGGCGGGCTAGAGGCATTGACTCGCACCCAGAGCACGCGATCGGCGGCCCTGGCTACGGTTTCGCTATCGGTAATCACCACGGTCTCGGGTTCTGAGGCATCGCACACCGTCAGCCCGGCGCGGTAGGCCAGGCAGGTAAGCGCCGTCTGCACCAGAGCTGCGCGGCACTGAATGCTCACGCTGTCGCCAGATTTACTGCTGCTGTAAGGTGCTTTCAAAATGACTTGCACCATTTGCTGCTGAGGACCGGGCTGAGTTTGCAGACTGCCCCCCAGGCAGGTGGCCACAAACCTGAGCTGTTGGCAGCGCGATCGCCAGCGGGTCAGCATCGCCTGGGGCTGACTCGCTACCTGACCAGTCTGGGCAACACTGATCTGGGCCGGTAGAGCTACGATCGCCTCCAGGCCAACGTCCGTAGCCCCGTACACCAGCCGGGCATAGTCACAGTGAAACTCGTCCAGCAGCTCACCCAGGCGCAGAAAAAGGTAGCTCACCGAATCGGGCAGAGGCATTTCAGTGCCGACTAGGGCCATGGTGGTGGTGGTCAGCAGATCAGCCAACTGGTCGGACAGGGTAAGGCGAGTGGTCAGACTGGTCTTGCGCCCTGTAGGCTGAGTGTTGACCTGAAGGGCGGCATCGAGGGCGATGGTCGCGGTCATGCAGAGCACCTGCAGCACCTCCAAAAATTCTGCCGCCATGGGGCTGTGGCTGAAGGTGGCCAGCACGCCAATCACGCGATCGCCCGTCATCAGCGGGTAGCCCGCAAACCCTTGAATATTGTTGGCGATCGCCCAGTCTCGGTCTTTGACCCAGGTCTCTTCGGCCAGGCGATTGCTGAGAAACGGCACCCGATTCTGCGCAATTTTGCCTACTTTATAGGCCCCCATGGGTACCCGCGCAAAGGAGCCGTTGGTATGGGTATATAGCCCAGACGACGCGACCAGGCGCAGCATGGTGGCCTCGGGCTCCACCACCCAAATGCGGGCAAAGGCGCAGCCAAACTGATGCACCAGGCCATCGGTGACAATGCGGGCAATGGTCTCGATCTCAAGACACCCCGATAGCCGCTGGGCAATTTTATTGACCCGCTGCAAATCAAGCAGCAGTCGGGCCTGGCTGGGTAAATCAACGCTAGGGCTATCCACGCCTGCGGAAGCAGCTCTCACAAGGTTTCCTGACACTCTGCCTCTAGGGTGAATTGAATTGGGTCAACACTCTGTATCGCTCAACACGGCTACAGGTCTTGGGGCCAAAATGCTGGGCTAAGTCGGTAACAGATACCCTGACGACGGCTCGGTTCACGCCCTGGTTTCATACCTAAGGCGATCGCCCCCAATACTGACAGATCTATTAAGACTCGGTAAACCTTCTGACCTGGGCTTGGCTAAACCTCAGTATTTTTTGTTAGAACGTGAAGGGAGCATGAACTGTATCTACGCTGCAAGTTTATTCGCGAGTTACCCGGACTGTGCATCTGCCTCTCGTAAATAGTTAAAGCCCCCGTTTGGAGAAGCAGATGAAGGAGAGATTTATGGGCGTTGGCCTTGGGGTCGGTGCCGCGTTAACTCTGGGTATCGTGTGGCCGAACTCTGCTCAGGCCTTTTCGCTGGGTCGCTCGGTTACTGCAACCAACACTATCAAAATGGTAGATACCCAAGAGGAGAAAATCTTTGAGGCTCCTCGAACCGTTACGGTAGGGTCAGGTCTAGAGCTAGAGCAGTTTGGCGGTATTTGGGACATCAATCTCAACAACAACTCAATTTTGTTCAGCATCAACTCCAGGTTTGGCAATGTCACCTCTGGAGACGATATTTATCGGTTTATGGCGCCCAATTTCGGTGGTCCAGGACAGAAGTTGCTGGTGGGGGCCAACCCTTTATTTCTTGGTAAGGTCGACTTTAAAATTAGGCCAACGATTACAGTACTGTCGGGGAACTGGTTAGAGGTTGTTTTTCCTCTGACGTTTGCTCAAGATCTGGCCTCTATTCCAGATGGAGATCTGTCCTTTAGGATTGACCTAAAAGTCCAAGAGCCGACCCCTGTTCCCACTCCTGCGCTGCTGCCTGGCCTGATGGGCATGGGGTTGGCGGCCCTGCGTAAGCGGTGCAAGGACAGCCAGGCCGATTAGCCTCCAGCAGCAAGAGCTTAGGATTCTGAAGGGGTAGTATTTACAGATCCGTCCTTGAAGCGATTTTTGGCCAGGGTAAAGGCTTCTTTCATCGCGGCCTGAATTTTTTCGGGGTCGGGTTTCTTGCCGCCCATTAGGTCGCCGAAGTAGACGCAGGCCCCTTCGCCCAGGGCCCAGGTGTAGGCGGCGGCCCAGGAGGCGGCGATCACGCTGCCAAAGCCGGGGATAAACTTGACTAGCTCGCGCCCGACGGCCTGGGCCAAGAAGCCGCCTGCGATCGCGCTAATCAACCCGCCCGTTTGGGAAGGGCTGAGGGTTTGGCCGTAGAGCTTGCCCAGCAGCCCCACCATTGAAACCTGGAGGGCCGTCAGCACTGGCATGGTGGCAAAGGGCAGGGGCACCGCCGCCAGGGTAGCGGCCATCACCGCAAAGGCAGAAATATAGTGCCGCCCCACGTCACGATACAGGTTGCCCAACTGATCGGTGGCCTCGGCCTGCTCGTCGAGCAGCTGGTACAACGCCTGGGCTTCGGCTGTGGGCAGCAGATCGGCCAGGGCGTCGCGCAGGGCCTCAAGGCCGTAAAACACTGGGTCAAATCCATCTTCGTCGAGGGTGAAGTCGATTAGCACGGTGCGATCTACTAATCCTTCAAAGTTGGCCTGAATAGCGTTAAAGGGCCGCTGTACCGCTTCCAGGTCGGGTGGGTAGGGGGGATGATCTGGCTGGCTGGGCGGGTAGACCTCGTGGGCCGAGGTCACGGCCAACAGGCAGGGCACCGTTGGAAACTGCCGTCGCAGCTGCGCGGCGACCTGCCGCAGTGTGTCGGTGGCAAAGTCGTTGATTTTGACGGTCAAAATCAGAATGCGGGCCTTGCGGCTGCTGTTGAGATCCTCGACTAGCTCGGCCACGATCGCATCGGTAGCCTGGACAATGTCGCCTAGGCCTACGGTATCGGTAAAAATCAGCAGGGGCAGGTCTTCGGAGGGGTAGGCGTAGCGCTGGGTGTGCTGAGTGTGGGGCTTAAACCCCTGGCCCACAATTTCAGCCGATACCCCGGTCAGACCGCGCACAATCGAGCTTTTGCCCGCCTGGGGTTTGCCAATCAGCAGGGCCTCGGTGGTGGGCAACTGTTCGCGCACCGCCGCCAAAATTTCGGCTACTCGGTCATCGTCAACGTTAAACCAGCGGCTGAGTTGCTGGGTGGGTCGCAGCTGGCTGGCGCGATCGCGCAGGAGTTGCCAGGCCTCCGTCAAGGGAGCAGCCCACGACGACTGATGCGGTGGTTGGCGATCGCCCATGCCCATCCTTTGCTATGGCTTACCGACTATGGCTCATATCATGCCATGTCCTCATCCTAGCGCCAGGGGTTGCCGCTGCTGGGCGGGAGGCTAGTCGTCCAGGAGCACGGAGGGGTTGCCGGGTAGGGTAACGGGCTGTTTAGCGACGGATCGGCCAGAGCGACTGCTGCGTCCGTCTAGCTTGCCCTGGGCAATGGGAATTGTGAAGTGAAACTGGCTGCCTTTATTTTTGCCGTCCGACTCTGCCCAGATGGTGCCGCCTAGCCCCTCTACAATTTGACGACACATGGCTAGGCCCAGGCCGGTGCCGCCCGTGGTGCGGCGTAGCGCCCCTTCTTCCTGGTAAAAGCGGTCAAACACAACGTTTAATCGACTGGGCTCGATGCCTCGCCCGGTATCGGCAACGGTGACCTGGAGGTGGGTTGGACTAGAGCGGGTGACCTGAATGGTAATTTTGCCGCTGGCGGGCGTGAACTTTTGCGCGTTGTCGAGCAGCTTGGCCAGAACTTCGACCAGCCACTCGCCGTCGGCTCGCACCAGCGGCACCTGCTTCGGAATTTTGACGGTAATGCTGGGGGTTTCAGCGTTGTCCTGGCTGCTGTGAATGCTGCTGAGGGCTAAATCAACGCATTCTTGAATTGAGAGCGATTCCAAATTCCACTCGACTCGCCCGCTCTCCAGCCGCGACAGGGTGAGAAAGTCCTGCACCAGCTTGCGCATGCGCTCGGCGTCTTCGAGGGCCGACTGCAACATAATCTGCCGCAGCTCGTTGGGCATGTCGGGTTCGGTGGCTAGGCTTTCAAGGCAGACCTGAATGGTGGACAGCGGCGTGCGCAGCTCGTGGCCGGTAATAGCGATCAGGTTGGCCCGGGTGCGATCGAGCGCGGCCAGCTGCTGGTTCAGATCTTGCAGGTTGGTGTAGGCTTCGGCCTGAATGATCGCAACGCTGAGCTGGGTGGCGATCGCATCGACCAGGGCCGTATCGTCTTCGCTCCATTCGTAGGGCTCAGGCTGGCACTGGTGCAGTTCGATCATGCCCACCAGGCGACCCTGGTAGGTGAGTGGCACGATCAGCCAGGCGCGAATCTGCCACCGCTCGAGCAGCGGGCGAATGGGCTCTAGCTCCTGACGAAAGGGTGAGTCGCGCGCCTCGGTATCGGCAATGGCGACGGTTTCTTTGGTGTCTTGAACGTAGTCAAACAGCGGGTTAGTGGCCAGGGGCCAGGTTTCGCCCAGCAGCGAGTCTACGGTGTTGTTGAGGTGCTGGTGGGCAATGGTGACCGTGGCGTCGGTGGCGCTACAGGGGTAGATCAGGCAGCGGCAAACCTCTAACGCCTGGCCCAGCTCCTGAGCGGCTTTGGCAAAGATTTCGTCGGCGTTGAGCGACTGGCGCACGACCGAGGTAATCGAGTTGACCAGGCGCTCGCGTCGCTCCTGGGCTGCGATCGCCTTGTAGGCCTTGAGCAGCTTGTACTGCCCCGCCTGCAGATAGGTCACCAGCCGTTGGGTAAAGGGGTCGGGGCCACCGCTGCCGTTCAGGCGTTCGGGAGGGGCAAGGGTAGGGTCTAGGTAGCGCTGGCGAGCGATCGCAACTTTGGCTGCCAGATCGGGGCGATACCCCTCAATGCGATCGAGCAGCAGCCCTGCCGCTGTTTGGGCAACGTAGCGATCTTGGGTCCAAATGCCTTCAAACCGGCGGGTCTGGTCGAGGGGTGGACCCTCGGTGGGCGGTACGGGCGATCGCTCCCGACAGATCAAGCAGGCGCTGTAGTCGGCCCCAATCACCACCAGGTGCCATTCCTGGGTGAGGGTATCGTCAGCTTCAAAGGCGATCGTCTCGTAATTATCTGAGCGGCTGACAAAACTGGTGCCCAGAGCCGACAGCACATAGATCTGGTCGGTGAGTTCGGCAATTCGCAGGTAGCGGTTGGCCTCTTGCAGATAAAACCGCTCCTGCTGAAAACTGGCGATCACCAAAAACTTCGCCGTCCCCGCTAATACGTGATCCTCCATCGCGTGGGACAACGCGGTTAGCGAAGTTTTGAAATAGAGACTGGGTCTAAGCTGAGGAATTGCGCTTAGCAATTCTTCCACTACAGACGTGGAATTGCTCATGGTTCAGGATAGGGAACCGTCGATTGATCAGGTGCCCTATCAGCGTTCGGGGTGAACGGGCGTTCAAGAATGAACCCAAAGGGAACCTGTTGGTATCGGCAGCAGTTACTTCCACCTAGCCTACCAGGTGCCTCCTGCCCCTAAAGCAGATTGTAACCATTTGCCAAAGTCGGCATCCGGCCCGGTCCACATCGGTCTCGCTCCAGGTTGAAACAACTAAAAACTAAGCGCCCGAGTAACACACTCAGGCGCTTAGTAAAGTGCAAACTTACCCAACCAGGACGGCTAGTAGCTTGACTCTGTAACTAAAGTGATCTTCAACCTCAGTCGGGGTGACTACATCACACCAGTCATATCGGTGGTGTCCTTCAGAAAGCCGCTGTAGGCTTCCATGCCGTGCTCGCCAATATCCAGCCCCTTCATCTCTTCCTCGGCACTGACCCGCAGGCCCAGTACCGACTTGAGAATGAGCCAGAAAATGGACGATAGCACAACCGTGAACAAGCCAACCGACAAAATGCCCAAGATTTGAACACCTAGCTGAGCCAGACCGCCGCCGTAGAATAGGCCAGCAATGCCTTCGCCGCCCTGGGTAAAGTTGTTGGGGTTGGCAAACAGGCCGACGGCTAGGGTGCCCCAAACGCCGCACACGAGGTGCACAGAGGTCGCTCCCACGGGGTCGTCAATTTTGATGCTGTCGAAGAAGCCGACCGCAAACACCACTAAGATGCCGCCAATCAAACCGGCCCAGAATGCGCCGGCATAGCCAAAGACAAAGCAACCAGCGGTAACCGATACTAGACCAGCCAGGATACCGTTGATGGTCATAGATAGGTCCGGCTTGCCGCTCAATGCCCAAGAGACAAACGTAGCAGCCACACCGCCAGCTGCAGCACCCAGGTTAGTGGTCACTGCAATGTAAGGTACAGCCAAATCTGCCGCTAGCTGAGAACCGGGGTTGAAGCCAAACCAGCCCAGCCAGAGAATCAGACAGCCCAGAGTGGCAATGCTTAGGTTGTGACCCGGCAGCGCGCTAACCTGTCCCTCAGAGGTGTATTTACCCATGCGGGGGCCAAGAAACGCGGCACCCATGAGCGCAGCCCAGCCGCCAACCGAGTGCACAATGGTAGAACCCGCGAAGTCGTGGAAGCCTAGCTCGGCGAGCCAGCCGCCGCCCCACAGCCAGTGGCCGGTGATGGGGTAGGCAATAGCGGTCAGCAGAATGCTAAAGATGAGAAAGTCAACAAACTTGATTCGCTCGGCCACTGCTCCCGACACAATGGTGGCTGCGGTACCGGCGAAGGCAACTTGGAACAGGAAGAACGTATCTTTCGAGAGGTTAAGCCCATCGGGGCCGAGACCATAGAGCTCAGGGGCACCACCGAGGAAGAAGCTTCCCCAGCCTAACCAGCCGTTGCCGTTAGCCCCGAACATCAGCGAAAAGCCAATGAACCAGTAGGCTAGGGTGGCCAGGGCAAAGACAATCAGGTTCTTAGTCAAAACGTTGACAGCATTCTTTTGCCGACAGAAGCCCGTTTCTAGCATGCCGAAACCAGCATTCATGAAAATGACTAGGAACGCAGCAACCATCACCCAGATGTTGTCGAGGGTGGTTTGCACATCCGCTGCGGTCAACTCTTCTTGCGCCTGAGCAGCAACTCCCCAGGTAGCCAAAATAACTAGCGCCAGAGGAATGCAGGCTACCCAAGCCCAGCCGCCCACGCGGCCAAACAAACGCTGAATCGCCTTATCGAAGGGCGGCACGCTGGTGCTCCAGAAGCCGGCCTTCGACCGTTTTCTGAACCTAGAACGATTACGCAACACTAAATTAGACATCTCAACAGACGTTCCTTCAACACAATCAGACAGTGAACACGGCCTACCGTTTTTAGACCTGAACCCTCAGCCCCAGGGCGGCGAGACAGACAAGTATGGGAGCTAAAGCCCACAGAAAAGATAATTTCTGCGAACCGATGCGCAAAAGCTGCAAGTCTCTGCAGGTGGCTAACGCTAGCTAAAACACCTTTAGAAACCTACGCCAATCTGCCTGGATATTTTTAACATTTGTCAGGCAGAGGAATTCGCCTATAGAACGGAACAAATTGATTCCATCAATTCTGAGGCCGTCAATCTGTATCAGGCGATACATAGCGCCCTGTGAAGGCACTACATTCCCCGGATTGCCCTCAAAACACGAGGTTAATCAGCGGCAAATTAAATTTCTGCCAAAAAATTCTTAAAGGAACATTGCACTTTGGCGGGCGCTGGCGACCCCTAACCCTGATTTTGCAGATAGCGCTGGGGTCCGAGGTGGTCGAGTTTTTGCTGCTTAGCCATTACTGATGCTTCCAGGTCACGGCGATACTGGGCGACCTGGTCGAGCAGGGTGGGGCGATTTGTAGCCAGGATCTGCACCGCCAGCAGCCCGGCGTTTTTGGCGTTGCCAATCGCTACCGTAGCTACCGGAATGCCAGCGGGCATTTGCACAATTGAGTAGAGCGAGTCGAGCCCCTGCATGGTGCGACTGACCACAGGCACGCCAATCACCGGCAGGGGGGTGAGGGCGGCGACCATACCGGGCAAATGGGCCGCGCCGCCTGCCCCGGCGATGATGACCTTAAGGCCGCGATCGCGGGCTGTTTGCGCGTAGGTGACCATGCGCTCTGGGGTGCGATGGGCCGACACAATGGCCACTTCATGGGCGACTCCAAACTCAGCACAGACCTCAATGGCAGCCGTCATAGTCGGCAGGTCTGAGTCGCTGCCCATGATAATGCCAACTTCAGGCGCAACAGGGGCAGGAGCAACCGGGGGAGTAGCCATGGTCTTCTATGCTGTTGAATCGTGCTTTCCCATCATGCCACTGACAGGTTCTGGTCATATTTTTCAAGGAAATTTCTCCAGGGCGTTTGGGAAGATTGAGTTTCGTTGCGGAGCGGTTGGGCGCAGCAAAACATCATAGAATTTTACAGAAGTTAGCAAACCCTAAAGCCTACCCATGACTGCCACCGACGATAAGACTGTAGTTCGCGAGTATTTTAATGCCACCGGGTTTGACCGCTGGCAGCGCATCTACGGCGATGGCGAGGTCAACAAGGTGCAACTCGATATTCGCAAGGGCCACCAGCGCACAGTCGATACCCTGATGGGCTGGCTAGAGGCCGACGGTAACCTGGCCGGGCTCACCTGCTGCGATGCGGGCTGTGGGGTGGGCAGTCTTTCCATTCCGCTGGCCCAGGCGGGGGCTCAGGTCTACGCCAGCGATATCTCCGCCAAAATGGTCGAAGAGGCGCGGCAACGAGCCGAGGTGGCCCTAGAAGGCAAAAACCTGCCCACCTTTGAGGTCAAAGACCTGGAGGAGTTAGCTGGGCGCTATCACACGGTGATTTGTCTAGACGTGCTGATTCACTACCCGCAGGACAAGGTGCAGGCTATGATTAGCCACCTGAGTTCTTTGGCGGAGTCGCGGTTGATTATGAGCTTTGCGCCCAAGACGGTTTTCTACAGTGCGCTGAAGAAGGTGGGCGAGTTTTTCCCCGGCCCGAGCAAGGCCACGCGGGCCTACCTGCACCGAGAGGCCGACATCATCAAGGCGCTGGAGGCCGACGGCTGGCACATTGAGCGGCGGGCAATGACGAAGACGCAGTTCTACTTCTCGCGTCTGGTCGAGGCGGTGCGCGAACCTTCAGCCAGCTAGATGAAAGGGCAACGTCCCATGACGCTGGCGCGTCACTCCAAACGATGAAAACACTTCAAGCCGATCCCTGAGCGGAGTCGAAGGGATCGGGCTTTCTCCCTTCGGGAGACGTTTCACGAACGACTCCGCTCAGCCCTCGGTTATTTTCAGGGCAACG
>PYER01000371.1 GCA_003017855.1 filamentous cyanobacterium CCT1 | reverse complement strand
GCATCGCGGCGATGCTCGCCGACCACGGCGACCGCTTCCTCGAGCGATGCTTCACGCCGCGCGAGATCGACGACGCCGGCGACGGCCCGCGCCGCGTCGAGCACCTGGCCGCCCGGTTCGCGGCCAAGAAGTCCAGCCGCGCCATCAGCGCCTCGAACAGCCGGTCGCGCACCGGGATCGCCGGATCGGTCGCATCCTCGTCCAGGGCGGCCACCATGGCGGCATCGACCCGGGAAGAGATCGCCGCCAGCAGCCCGGCCTTGCAGCGCAGGGTGCGCCGGGCGGTGAGCGGATCGATGCCCGCCCGCGCCGCCGCACCGGCCAGGGTCACCGACCGCCAGCCCTCGGTGCCGGCGATCTCCAGCGCGGCATCGGCCAGCAGATCGGAAGCCGTCGCGGGCTGGCCCGCCATGTCGGTTGCGTCGGTCATAAGATGGATATGTCCCCTCGCAGCCCGGCATCAAGACACGTGTCTCAAGAAGCCGGCGGGTGGGAGTCAGCCCGCCAGTTCCTTGGAGCGGGCGGTGGCGTCGGCGATCGCGGCGACGAGGGCACTAATTTGGCGACTGACGGCGGTGATCTGGTTGAGGCTCTGGCGGGTTTCATCCACCAGCTGCGTGCCGGTGACCACCTGTTCGGTGCCGGTCTCCATGGCGGTGACCACGGCGTTGGTCTCGGCCTGAATGCTGGCGACGAGCGTTTCGATTTCGGTGGTGGCTTCGGCTGACTGGCGGGCCAGTTCGCGCACTTCTTCGGCCACTACTGCAAAACCTTTGCCGCCTTCTCCAGCGCGGGAGGCCTCAATGGAGGCGTTGAGGGCGAGCATGTTGGTTTGGGCCGCAAAACCGCTGATCAGGTTCACCACGTTGGAAATTTTCTGGGACGATTCGCCCAGGCGCTTGACCTTTTTGGCGGTGTCGGCCACAGTTTCGCGAATGGCCATGATGCCGTTTACCGTGCGGTTCATGGCGTCGTCGCCCTGGGCCACGGTTTGCTCGGCTTCGAGCACGGCGGCTTCGGCTTTGGCGGCGTTGGTGGCCACCAGCTGCACTGAGGTCGCCATTTCCTGGACGCGATCGATCGCAGCCAGAATGTCGGTGGCCTGCTGATTGGCCGACTCGGCCAGGGTACGCACCGAGGCTTGGCTGGTGTCGGTGGTGGTGGCCACCTGACGGGAAGCCTCCTGCACCTGCACCACGATTTTGCGCAGGTTGGCGATGGTAGCGTTGTAGGAGTCGGCCAGGGTGCCAATTTCGTCCTCGGTGACCTGGGCGCGCACGGTCAGGTTGCCCTGGCTCACGGGGTCCACATCCATTAGTAGCTGCAGGGCGCTGCGCTGTAGCCCTTCTTTGATTTGCCGCTGCTCTTCGGCCAGGTTGCGGGTGCGCTCGATCAGTTTGACCCGGTCAATTACCAGGCCCAGCTGTAGCCCCAGCTGTTTGATAAAGCTGATTTCGGTCTCCTGCCACGGATGCATAGCCTGGCAGTGGTGGGTAATGAGCAGACCGTAGAGGCTGCCCTGACCGAGGATGGGCACCCCCAAAATCGATTTGACCCGGAGCTGCTGCAGGAGGGCCTGGTGCTCGGGGTGAAAGGCGGCGGTGGCGATGTTGTTTTCGAGCAAGAGGCCTTCGGCCTCGTACTTTTGGCGGGTTTCGGCGGGAATGCAGGGATCGCCCAGCTGTTGCTCCAGGGCGCTGGGCCAGCTGGCTTCTACCGATTCGGCCACAACCGCGCCGCTCCAGTCGGGGTTGAACTGGTAGATGACCACCCGATCGGAGGCGAGAATGTCGCGGGCCTCGGCCACCAGGCGTTCATAGAGGGGCAGTAGCTCAGCGGAGTCAATGATTTTGGCGCCGGTAATGGCGGCGGCCAGATTGGCTCGGCGGGTGTTGAGGGTTTGCTCGCGCAAAAAGCCGCGCACCTGCACCACTAGCTCGTTAAAGGTCTGGGCCAGGGTTTGGGCTTCAGACGACCCGACCAGGTCGGCCTGGGCATCGAGGTTGCCTCGAGAAACTTCCTGCGCTTTGCTGGCCAGGGCACCCAGCGGCGATGAAATTTGCTGGGCGATGGCTCGGGTCAAGAGAGCGGCTACCCCACCCAGCACCAGCCCCAACAGCCCCAGGGTGACCAGGCTGTCGCGGCCAGCGGCGCGAATTTCGGCGACATCCATCGATGCGATCGCTACCCAGTTCAGCTGCGGCACCGTCGCCAGCGAATACTGCTTGCCCTGGTAGCGGAAGCTGGCCACCAGGTTTTCGGCGCCACCAGCGGCAATTCCTACCCCAACCTCCAGGTTTCTGACCGGAAAGGCTGAGTTGAGCTGCTGTTGTAGGTCGCTGGGGGCGACCTCGGCCTGGGTGGCCTCGGTGACAGCGTTGGCCAGCTGTCCCACCACCTCACCGCCGACCAGGTTAAGAGATCTGGGTGTAAGGGCCGCTTCCTGGCCCTGCTCGTCAAAGGTAGCCAGCACGTAGTTAGAACTGGGTTCGAGCAACTGCACCTGCTGTGAGCCCTGAATACCGGCGTTGGTCAGGTACTCGTTGAGCTGCTCAAACTCCAGGGCGGTGATGAAGAATTTTATCGCGCCTAAAAATTCGTTGCTGTTGGGGTCGCGAATGGCCTGGCCGAAGTCGATGCCCACCTGAAAGGTTGAGGCGTCGTAGCCTGGTTGACCAAACCAGACCCCGTTGACTTTAGCCTGCTCCCACCAGTCTTCACCCGCCTGGACAAAGTCAGAGGGAATGCTGCTGTAGCCCACGTTGAGACCGTTGGCCTCGGTGACAATGATTTCGGCAAACTGCTTGACTGCGGCGGTTTGAGCTAGGTAGTCATTGAAAGTAGGGTTGGTGGCTAGCTGCTTGCGCAAAATAAACTGCGACTCCAGGGTTTCTTCGGGCACCTCTAGCAGATTTAGGTTGGCGGTGAGGGCGCGATCGCGGCGCACTTTGTCTAAAATCAGCGGATTTTGGGCAAAAACCTGGGCAAAGGCAATTTGCTCATTCAGGTTAACGCCGACGGTTTCACTCGCTAGTAAGGCCTGCCCCTGAAGATCCTGGTTGATAGTGGCGCGGGTGCGGCCCTGGGTCAGGGCATAGGTGATCAGGCCTCCGACCAGCAGGGGCACCAGGCTCAGGGGCAGTACCGTAGACAGCAGCTGCTGGCGCAGGCTGCGGCCAGCGAAGTAGGTTTTGGCAAAGCGGTTTGAGGCGGTGGCACCGGAGTTTTGCACCACCGAATCGGTTGCCGCTACGGGTGAAGTCTGGCTGCGGGGGTTAGATAGAGACGGAACCTGAGTCATAGCAAATAACCTTAGGAAGTTCAATTAAGTTGGCGGCTTAAAAAACGCTGGCAAAAGAATGTCGGGAAAAAACGAAGATATAGCCGTAGCCAATCGGGTTAGGACTTCTATCAGACGAGCGTTCAAACGTTTGAACGTTGTCAGGCTTTATCGATGGCTTAACCCAGGTGACTCTGGCTCTACAGCCTCTGCAAGTGAGTTAGGACCGAGCCATGGCCGCTAACACCGCCGTGCCGTCTAAAACCAGCCGGCCCTGGCCGTCGGGGAAGCAGCCCTGCAGAAAGGGCTGTAGACCGGGTTCGATCGCGGCGATCGCGCCCTCCAGTCCTCCCTCCAGGGGCTGCATGGTACTGGCGGGGTAGGCCACCATCGCCTCGACGGCACTGACGACCAGCCCCAGGGTCGCTGGCGGCTCCTGGGCAGGCTGGTCGCGATCGTAGGGAGGCTTGATCACGACTACCGTGTGGCGGGTCGTTGCCTCAGCCTGGCGGTACCAGGGCGCAAACCCTAAAAAATGGCCCAGGTCGGCAATCCACAGCATGTCGCCCCGCCAGTTGTAGATGCCCATCACCCAGGGGGCCATATCAAACATCGGCACCACCTGGCCGATGGTCAGCTTCATAATCTCGACCAGGTTGACCCCCGGCAGCAGCAGGGGCAGATCGCCATTGACCGTCACCTGCAAGAACTGCTCTTCGGCGGTTTCGGCGATCGCCTCGGGCGGGGCATCCGCCAGCGAGGCGGTGTTGGGAAGGGGAGTGGGGGCAGCGGCGATCGCAGCGTCAACGTCCATGGCTCAAAATCCTCGATTGGGGCAGAGTGCGAGAGACTGGGTGCCTAGGCCTTGACCAGTTGATTCACTGCTTTGAGCAGTTCGTCCTGGTCGATGGGCTTGGCCAGGTAGGCATCGGCCCCCTGCTTCAGGCCCCAAAACTTATCCATTTCGGTGCCTTTGGTCGAGCACATAATCACGGGAACCTGCATGGTGCTGGTGTCTTCCTTGAGCTCGCGGCAGATCTCAAACCCGCTGCGATCGGGCAGCACGACATCGAGAATGATCAGGTCAAACTGGTGGCTTTTAACCTGCTCAAAGGCTTCGGCGGCACTTTTGGCGGTGAGGACGGTAATGCCGCGATCGCGCAGACAAAGCGTCAAAATTTCTTTGTCGGTCAGGCTGTCTTCAACAATCAAAACTTTGCTCATGGGTACACCTGTGGTGGAGAGAGGAAGGTAGGGAGAAGAGTGGGTGGGTTGGTTTAGGTAGGGG
>PYER01000057.1 GCA_003017855.1 filamentous cyanobacterium CCT1 | reverse complement strand
CCACCCACCTACCCATCCACCTTCTCTCCTATGCCCAAAAAAACCACCCCCGCCGAAACCTGGAACTACGAAGCCACCGTCGCCACCGTCGAAGGCATCATCGCCGACCTCGAATCGGGCAGTCTGCCCCTGGCGACGGTGCTGAGCCAATTCGAGCAGGCGGTGCAGGCGCTCCAGCAGTGTGAAACCTACCTGCACGAAAAGCAGCAGCAGGTCGATCTGCTGATTGAAACCCTGGCCGACTCCTAAACCATATCTTCCCTCGGGCAACCCCTCTAGCTCAGCCACAGCAGGCCTGCGTAGAGGGTAGCCCCCGCCAGAAACGACCAAAAACAACTTTTTTGGGCATCGGGTAGCTCTCGCTTGAGGATGTTCAAAAGGGTGCTGCCCGCCAGAAACGACCAAAGCAGGGCGATCGCAGTCTCACTCAGCTCGGCTACGGCCCCGGCGATGGCCCCCGCCAGCAGCGCCCCGCTCAAGAGCCAGCGCCCCTGACGATCGTAGAGGATCGGGTGATGGGAGCGCAGCCCGCGATCGATGATCAAAAAATGCAGCGCAACGGCCACAAAATACAAAAGATACTGCCCCAAGTTGTGATTGCTTAAACCCAGCAGCATGTAGCCAAAAATAGCGTTGAGCATCGCGTAGGCCGAGATGTGAATCCAGAAAACGAGCTGACTGGCACGGTTCATGGCTTGGCTAGTGCGGCTATATCGAGGGGCGGTCAGCACTAGCCGATCTATGCCATAAAACACAGTTAGCCCCAGCAGCGCCAGCAGATAAATCGGATTTTCTAGGGGCTGTAATAGGGCGATCGCGGCCTGATCAAGGCGAGTTTGACTGCGCCCTAGAGTCGGCAAAACGCTCAGAAAAATAAATCCGATTGACACCCCACCGGCAAACGAAAAGCAGCGTCGTACGGGGATAACCGCAGCAATATTGACCTGGGGCAGCACCGCATGGACGAGGGCCAGGGCGACGGCCAAACCAAGACCAATCATTTGCATTGCCGTTTTACACCTTAGAGTGAGTGGCACCCACTATAGAAGCCTGAGCTGCTGTTCGCCTGAGAAAGGACTTAAAAAGACGGCTATTATTTGTGAATAAATATTTCACTTTAAGCCCTGTGCATCAAACAAAAAACAGGCTTAACGCCTTTATGGCGGTTCTTGACTTGGTAAGGTGCACAACTGCTGGGCTCTAAATCCCTCCGATGCCTGACCGTCTAAGATTCGCTCTGTATTCTTTCTTGGATGAGGGAGCATCACAATGTCCTTTGGACCGAATCAAATTTCTGCAGGTAATTTGTGAAGCTCAGAGAAGTCTAATAATTCACTTATGAAAAACTCATTTAACTTGGGAAAATCACTGGTTTACTGGGCTCACGAGACATAAAAAGTAGGAAAATTGCCATGCGAAGATGGGTTCGAGTTTTTAAGGCTAGTGCCCTGGCCCTGGGGCTCTTGGGTACGACTACGGCGGCCTCAGTCGAGGCGGCCCGTCTGGCCGATGGGCGAGTGTTGTTTGACCGCCCGCCCACGCTAGTCGAAGCCATCACCTTTGATCAGCTAGCGAGCCTCAGCAGTCGCTATCACTTTGTCATTGCGGTGCCCGAGGATGCGGGTGAGCCGCTAGAGGCGATCGCCATTACCCCCCGCGACGCCGCCCAGCGCATTAGCTTCAGGCTCGATGCCAGCAGCGCCCATCGGGGCACGGCCTATGCCAGCGGCCCAGAGCTAGCCCTGGCCAGCGTGGGCGGCGTCCCCGAAGACCCCAATACCATCCTGGTAGTGCTTGAGGAGCCGGTGCAGCCTGGCGAGACCGTCACCGTTAGCCTAAAAACCTCGCGCAATCCGTGGGGTGGCGTCTACCTGTTTGGGGTGACGGGGTACCCTGCCGGGGCCGAGGGCGTTGGCCAGTATCTGGGGCTGGGGCGCATTCAAATCTACGACAACGATAAATAAAGCAGCGCTGCCGTTAGGTTTAGAGCAATGACGGACCAGCTAGTGGTCCGTCAAACCTAAATTTGTATGTTGGATGATGCGCTAGCAGAACTCAATAGAACCTCTACTGGTGATGGTTCGTTGCCTCCGGCAAGGCTACACCAACACTTCGTTATTTGCGATCGCTATCTATGCCCCTTACCGATCAACAGATTGAACTTTGTGATTCCAGCACCTGGGATTTTTCTGATCTCAGAGCGCTATTTCTCAACTGCACCCTCAAGCCCACGCCGCAGCTCTCCCACACCGATGGCCTGATTCAAATTTCAAAGGCCATCATGGAGAAAAATGGCGTCACCGTTGAGGTGCTGCGCCCGGTTGACTACACCCTGGCTTTTGGCGTTTACCCCGATATGACCGAGCACGGGGCGGCGGTCGATGCCTGGCCGCAAATTCTGGAAAAAGTGATGGCGGCCCACATTTTGGTGCTCACGACACCCATCTGGCTGGGCGAAAAATCATCGGTGTGTACCCAGGTTGTCGAGCGGTTGTACTCGGCTTCGGGGCTGCTCAACGAGGCGGGGCAGTACGCCTACTACGGGCGGGTGGGCGGCTGCTTGATCACCGGCAATGAGGACGGGGCTAAGCACTGCGCCATGAACATGCTCTACTCGCTGCAGCACTTGGGTTTTAGCATTCCGCCCCAGGCCGATGCCGCCTGGCTGGGGGAAGCGGGGCCGGGGCCGTCGTACCTGGACCCTGGTTCGGGCGGGCCAGAGAACGATTTCACCAACCGCAACACCACCTTCATGACCTGGAACCTGCTGCACCTGGCCCGCCTGCTGAAGAATGCTGGCGGCATTCCAGCCCACGGCAACCAGCGATCGCGCTGGGCGGCGGGCTGCCGGTTTGACTTCCCCAACCCCGAGTACCGCTAACCTGTCGGCATTGCAGAGGAACTGCGATCGACTATTCGCCAGCCTGAGCCGCTTCCTGGCCTCTAGCCGAACTATAGCTATAGCCAGTCTGGTGAGGACAGTTTCCCTAGGAACGTTTGAACGCTTAAACGTTCCTAGGCTTTTGACGTACCCGAGAGAATGTCAACCTTTGCGTCGATTTGCGCTGGTTTGTACCAATGTCTACCTGGGGCAGCCGCTATCCTGAAAGAGGTTTAGGATGCTGGGGTAAACCTCGTACCAGTCTCAGCGTTAGACCGCAGTCTGTCGACGTTCCGATTTTTCCGTAGCTCTATGACCCCAGAACACCAGCGCTTACAGGCGGCCCAAAATGCACAAACGCCGTGGAAAAAGTGGGGGCCATACCTGAGCGATCGCCAGTGGGGCACCGTGCGCGAAGACTACAGCGATACCGGCTCAGCCTGGGACTATTTTTCCCATCAACAATCCCATGCCCGAGCCTACCGCTGGGGCGAGGACGGCCTTGGCGGCATTTGCGACGATGAACAGCTGCTCTGCTTTGGCCTGGCCCTGTGGAATGGCCGCGACCCGGTGCTCAAGGAGCGCCTGTTTGGCCTCACCGGCAACCAGGGCAACCATGGTGAAGACGTCAAAGAGTGCTACTTCTACCTCGACAGCACCCCCACCCACAGCTATCTCAAGTTTCTCTACAAGTATCCCCAGGCCGAGTACCCCTACGCCGACCTGGTGGCCGAAAATCAGCGGCGGGGGTACGACCAGCCCGAGTACGAGCTGCTGCATACCGGCGTGTTTGACGAAAACCGCTACGTTGACGTGTTTGTGGAATACGCCAAGGCTGACCCCGAAGACATCGCGATCGCCATTGAAGTCGTCAATCGCGGGCCTGAGCCAGCCACGGTTCACCTCTTGCCAACTCTGTGGTTCCGCAACACCTGGTCCTGGCGTGAAGACTGCGAGAAGCCGAGGTTATGTAAGGGCAAACAACCGTTTGCCCCTACACGGGATGTTGTAGTTGAAGCGACTCACCCCACCCTGGGCAACTACTGGCTCTACTGCGAACCCGCTGACCTGTACTTCACCGAAAACGAGACTAACTACGCCGCAGTGTTTGGTGGCAAAAACGCCTCGCCCTACGTCAAAGACGGCATTCACAATGCCGTGGTTCATGGCCAGAAGGATGCTGTCAACCCCGACCAGGTCGGTACCAAGGTCGCCCCTCACTACCAGCTCCACCTGGAACCGGGGGAACGTCGAACCATTCGCCTGCGGCTTACGCATCGACCTGATGTAGAGCATCCCCTCGGTGCTGAGTTTGACCATATTCTGCAGGCCCGGCGGCAGGA
This sequence comes from filamentous cyanobacterium CCT1, assembly GCA_003017855.1. Classification (GTDB taxonomy): domain Bacteria; phylum Cyanobacteriota; class Cyanobacteriia; order Phormidesmidales; family Phormidesmidaceae; genus Nodosilinea. Next base: position 24,026 of record PYER01000057.1, on the reverse strand, counting down.
GGCGGATGACTTCTACGCGGCCCTGACGCCCTTCGACCTTAGCGACGACCAGCGGCAGATTCAGCGGCAGGCGATCGCAGGCCTACTCTGGAGCAAGCAGGTCTACCGCTACGAGGTGGAGCAGTGGCTGCGGGGCGACCCCACCATGCCGGAGCCGGACCGCGATTCCCCTCGCAACACCCACTGGCGGCACGTCGACAGCGGCGACATTATCTCCATGCCCGACAAGTGGGAGTATCCCTGGTTTGCCGCCTGGGACCTGGCCTTTCACTGCATTCCGCTGGCGCTGGTTGACCCTGAGTTTGCCAAGCACCAGCTCGACCTGCTGACGCGGGAGTGGTACATGCACCCCAACGGGCAGCTGCCCGCCTACGAGTGGGCCTTTGGCGATGTCAACCCGCCTGTGCACGCCTGGGCCACCTGGCGGGTATACAAAATTGACCAAAAAATGACCGGCAAAGGCGATCGCCCCTTTCTGGAGCGCGTCTTTCAAAAGCTGCTGCTCAACTTTACCTGGTGGGTCAACCGCAAAGACGCCAACGGCAAAAACGTGTTTGAGGGCGGCTTTTTGGGCCTCGACAACATCGGTGTGTTTGATCGCAGCGCCCCCTTGCCTACGGGCGGTACCCTGGAGCAGTCTGACGGCACCAGCTGGATGGCAATGTACTGCCTCAACATGCTGGAAATGGCGCTAGAGCTGGCCCTCGACAACCCGGTCTACGAAGACATGGCCACCAAATTCTTCGAGCACTTCATCTACATTGCCGACGCCATGAACCACATTGGCGACGACCAGACCCGCCTGTGGAGCGAAGAAGACGGCTTTTTCTACGATGTGCTGCACCTGCCCCACGGCGACCGCATTCAGCTCAAAATTCGCTCGATGGTGGGTCTTATCCCCCTCTGCGCGGTGATGACCCTGGACCCAGACACCCTGGCCAAACTGCCCGACTTTACCCGGCGAGTAGAGTGGTTTATTCAAAACCGCCCGGCCCTCAAGCGCAACGTGGCCTGTATGGAAACCAAGGGGCAGGAAGCACGGCGCATGCTGGCCCTCTGCTACGCCACCCTGGGCCACGTCGAACCGCGCGATCGCCTGCGCCGCCTGCTCGAAAAGCTGCTCGATGAATCGGAATTTTTAAGCCCCTACGGCATTCGCGCCCTGTCGAAGTACCATGCCGAACACCCCTACAGCTTCCACGCTGATGGCCAAGACTACCGCGTCGCCTACGAACCCGCCGAGTCGCGCAGCGGCCTGTTTGGCGGCAACTCCAACTGGCGGGGGCCGATCTGGTTTCCGGTCAACTACCTGATCATTGAGGCGCTGCAGAAGTTTCACCACTACCTGGGCGACGACTACCAGGTCGAGTGCCCCACCGGCTCTGGGCAGTGGATGAACCTGTGGCAGGTAGCCAGCGATCTATCCCAGCGGCTGATGGCCATTTTTGAGCGCGATGCGGCAGGCGATCGCCCCGTCAACGGCGGCACTGCCCCCCTCCAGCAAGACCCCCACGGTTGCGACTACGTGCTGTTTTACGAATACTTCCACGGCGACAACGGGGCGGGGCTGGGGGCCAGCCACCAGACCGGCTGGACGGGGCTGGTGGCCAAGCTGATTCAGCAGCAGGCGGAATACGCCTCCCACGGGCCAAAGTGGGACGGCTGATTGATAGGGCGATCGCGGACATATAGCCGTAGCCGTCATTGCGAGGACATTCCCCACAATGTATTAGCCGTTTGTCATTCCCGTAGCAACGGGAATCCATCTGAGAGCAGTTTCTCCAGAGTGGATTCCCGCCTGCGCGGAAATGCTGGCGTTAGCATGCTGTCTTGGACCTGCGTGGCTATAGCTGTAACGCCTGGGTTCAACCGCCCATTTTTGAAAAGGCTCTAAGCCTTGCCCCGCAGCGGCAGAACCTGCTGCCAAACCACCGACTGATTGCGGCTCAAGCTAGAAATCACCAGGGTTTCTACATCGCCTAGCCCCAGGGCGGTCAGGTTTTGGCTCAGCAGCAGGGAGTGAATCTGGTAAGCGGCATCTTCAGGGTTGACGACCCGAACCGCCAGCCAGGAAATGTTTAGCTGCCTGCCCTCAAGGTTGACCTGGGCTGAGAGGCGCTGGCGCTTGAGCAGTGCTTGCACCCGCTCAACTGGGGTAAGATCGGCTGTTGCTGCATCCGCAACGGCATTGGCCTGAGGCGCTGGCGCTGGCTTGGCGGGCGGATGTTCGATGTAGTCTTTGAGCTGATGAAAGGCCTGCTTCAGGGCCTCGACTCGGCTGCGATCGCCCTGCCGCAGCGCCTGGGCCTTGAGCTTAAAGTAAGCGCCTTCGACATCTTTCAAAGCCGCCCCGGGCTCTAGCTCTAAAAGCAGGTAGGCCTGCTCAAGGGTGCCTGGGGCGTCACTAGAGGCTGGTTCTGGGGGTGCAACCGCTGGTGCGGGCTCGGCAGCGGTTTCGACAGTCTGGTTCAAATCTAAGGGCTTGACCTCAGCCTGGGGCGAATCTAGCTCCACATCTACTCCCCAGCCGGGGGCGGGCTGATCGGCCTGCTCGCCGTAGATATGTAACCTCGTAATCGCCTTTACTTGAAGCCGATCGATGCCCTGGCGTACGTAGCTAACGGTTTGGGTCTCGGGCGGCAGCGTTTGGCCGGTCAGCCACAGGCGCAGGCAAGTGCCGTGGCGATCGCCGCGCACCGTAATGCCCTTAGCGCGCAGGGCCTGATTGATCAAATCGGCGATCGCAGCAGCATCGCCACCTTTAGCCATTTCCAGTTGCGAAGGGGATGACACAGCGAATCTCCTTAGATTGTGAGCGTCACCCTAGGGTACCCAACCGGCTTCGTTATGCTGTAATGGGGGCAAGACTGCGATCGAGGCTTGCAGAAACAGCGCAAATGCAGTACAAGTGTACTTATTCAGCCCTACCCATTGTGGCCTTAATCTGGTCCACAAATTCCTGATGGTCGATTACCGGCTTCGAAATGTAGCCATCGGCACCGCTCTGGCTCAAAAACGTCTCGCGATCGCCCTCCATCGCGTGGGCCGTGACCAAAATGACGGGCAAACCAGCCGTCGCGGGGTCGGCCTTCAGCAGCTGAGTGATCTTGATACCATCCATCGGCTTGCCCTGGTACATGCTGTGGGCCAGCGACACATCCATCAAAACCACGTCGACCTCGCCGCTGCGGGCGATGGTCATGACCTCTTCCACATCTTCGGTATGCTTTACGGCCAGGCCACCGCGCTTGGTCAAAATTTTAGAAAAGACGCGGGCATTTACCAGGTCGTCTTCAACCAGTAAGACGGTTTTCATCTCGTGTGTTCACCCCTGTCATCGGAAAAGTATGGTAATAGAACGTAAATTAAGTGGTTGATGCAAAGTGGCTAATGCCCCAGGCCGTACTCATCTTCAAGGTCAGCCTGCTAACCATTGAGGCCCGAGCCCTTGAGACCCAAACACCTGAGTACAGATGCTTGAGAATAGACGCTTCAAGCCTGTGACTCAAGCACAACAGCCTAACCAGACCCAGATGCTCGCCATACCGGTAGGCTTGCCTATAAGTTACAGCATTGTTAAAGCCAATCTATCAAGGTCAGCTAAATTTGCTCGATATTTGAACCATAAATTGCCGCTAAAAATGTTGTTTTGAGCCGTCGCTATGGCTAAACTCAACTACCGCCCGGTCTAAACCGCCGAATTTCGTCTCATCCAGGAACCCCGCCCATGGCCGATCAACTCGACATCCTTGCCTCCGGGCAAATTGTGCCCACCTCACTCCACACCGAGGTGCAGCGGTCGTACCTGGAATACGCCATGAGCGTGATTGTGGGCCGGGCCCTGCCCGATGTCCGCGACGGTCTCAAACCCGTGCACCGCCGCATTCTCTACGCCATGCACGAGCTGGGGCTGACCCCCGATCGCCCCTACCGTAAGTGCGCCCGCGTGGTCGGCGACGTGCTGGGCAAGTACCATCCCCACGGCGATCAGGCGGTGTACGAGGCGCTGGTGCGGATGGTGCAGACCTTTTCTAGCCGCTACCCGCTGCTCGATGGCCACGGCAACTTTGGCTCGGTGGACAACGACCCCCCGGCGGCCATGCGCTACACCGAGACTCGCCTGGCACCGATCAGCAACGAGGCCTTGCTCAGCGATATCAGCGAGGCCCTGGTCGACTTTAGCGACAACTTCGACAGCTCTCAGCAGGAGCCGGTGGTGCTGCCCACCCAGCTGCCCAACCTGTTGCTGAACGGGTCTTCGGGCATTGCCGTGGGCATGGCGACCAACATTCCCCCCCACAACCTGGGCGAGGTGATCGACGGGCTGGTGGCGATGATCGATCGCCCGACTATCACCGACGACGAGCTGTTTCGCCTCATCCCCGGCCCCGACTTCCCCACTGGCGGCGAGATCATAAGCACCGAGGGCATTTTAGAGGCCTACCGCACCGGGCGGGGCAGCATTCCGGTGCGCGGCATTTGCCAGTTTGAGGAGGTTCACCCCGGTAAGGGGCGGCAGCGGCGCAACGCCATTATTGTGACCGAGCTGCCCTACCAGGTGAACAAGGCCGGCTGGATTGAGAAAATTGCTCAACTCGTCAATGCCGGACGGCTGGAGGGGATCGCGGATATTCGCGATGAGAGCGATCGCGACGGCATGCGGGTCGTGATTGAACTCAAGCGTGACACCCCGGCCCAGCGGGTGCTGCAGGACCTCTACCGCACCACCCCGCTGCAGAGCAACTTTGGCGTAATCATGCTGGCCCTCGACGACGGCCAGCCCCGCCAGCTGCCCCTGCGCGACGTGATGCAGGCTTTTCTGAACTTTCGCGAAACCACCCTTACCCGCCACTACCAGCACCAGCTCGAAAAAACCGAGGCCAAGCTGCACATCACCGAGGGGCTGCTCACCGCCCTCAACAACCTCGACGCCATCATCGACATTCTGCGCAACGCCCCGGATGGCACCACGGCCAAGCAGACCTTTCAGCAGCGGTTTGACCTCAGCGAGCGCCAGTCGGACGCGATTTTGGCCATGCCCCTGCGCAAGCTGACCGGCATGGAGCGCCAGGGCCTCGCCACCGAAGCCGATGAACTGCGCCAGCGGCGAGATGAACTGCAGCGGCTGCTGAGCGATCGCCGCGAGCTGCTCAAGGCACTGAAAAAAGAACTCAAAGCGCTGAAAAAGAAGTTCAACGACCCCCGCCGCACCCGCATTCAAACCGAGGCCGAGCGGGCCGAAGAATCGCAGCAGGTCGAAGAGATCATCGCCGAAACCGTCGAAGAAGATGTCGTGGTGGAGTTCACTCAAAAGGGCTACGTGCGGCGGTTTTCGCAAAAATCTTACCAGCGGCGGCAGGCTCGGCTGGAGGTCGATACCAACCCTAAACTCCACGACCTCGACGACGACCCGGTGGTGCAGGTCGAGTCTGCCCTCACCACCCAGGAGGTGTTGACCCTGACCCGCGATGGTCGCGCGTTCACGGTTGCCGTCGATGCCATCCCCAACAACCCGCGCCAGGGCAAAGGTGCGCCGCTGGTGAACCTGCTGCCGGGGTCGGTGCCGCCCGATGCCGATGCGATCGTGGCCCAGTTTGTTATCCGCGAAGACTTGCTAGAGCACGACCTGATTTTGGTCACCCGCAAGGGCAAAATCAAGCGCGCTCCCCTACAGGAATTTACCAACCTCACCGGGCGCGGGCTGACGGCCATGAAAGTCAAAGACGGCGATGAGCTGGCCCACGTCACGCTGGCTGAGCTAGGGGATGACCTGGTGCTGGGCACTACGGGCGGGCGACTGCTGCGCTTCCCGATTGACGACGACAACCTGCAGGTGATGGGCCGCGCCGCCCAGGGGCCGCAGGGCATTCGCATGGGTAAGACCGAGACGCTGGCGGGCTGCGTGCGGGTGCAGTCGAGCAAAGACTGCCTGCTGCTGGTATCGGCGGCGGGCTACGCCAAGCGTCTGCCGATTGAGGGGATGCGGGTGGCGAAGCGCGGCGACATTGGCACTCAGTCGTTCCAGTTCAGCCTTAAGAGTGACAGCCTGGTGGCGCTGCTGCCGGCGGTGCCGAAGGAATCGGTGACGCTGTTTACCAGCGCTGATCGCACCGCCGTTATTCCTGTAGACTCGGTGCCGCGCCAGGGACGAACCGGGGAGAGCGATCGCATCGTCAAACCCAACAAAGGCGAAACCATTGCTCAGGTGGTTCAAATAGGCGCGATCGAGAATGGAGATTCGGCCAACGAGGACTAGCAAAGAGGTCAACCCATGGCAACCTTCGAGTTTGAAGCCAGCGTTAAAAACGACGTCATCAAAGTACCAGCGGCCCACCAAGCTGAACTAGTGGAAGGGGCAAAGGTAAAGGTGATAGTTCTCCCGTCGAGTCAGGCCGAGCAAATTCAAGCGGTCAAAGCATTGTTCAAAGAGACTCAGTTCTTGCCCCAAGCCCAGCTCATTACCGAAGCTGAAATTGCGGCTGAAATTGCGGCCTATCGGGCGGGGCAGTGAAGGTTGTCATTGACACAAACGTTTTGGTCTCAGCTGTTTTGCGCGATCGCAACCCCGAAACCGTTATCTTATTTGTGCTTGAGCAGGATGACTTTGCCTGGATTGTTTCGGAGGAGATTTTGGCTGAGTACAGAAACGTGCTCGCTCGTCCGCGGTTGGGTATTCCTGACTCGATCCAGCGGCTCTGGCTCCGATTGATTAATTCCCTGACGTCTACTTTCACGGTGGATCTGACGTTCAACTTCCCAAGGGACCAAAAAGATGCCAAATTTTTGGCTTGTGCTTTGTCTGCCAGTGCTGAGTTCTTAATTACTGGCGATCGCGATTTCTCAGATGCTCAGCGCTTGGTTTCGACGACAATTCTCTCGGTATCTCAATTTAAACGCCTTATCTGTGACAATTACGCTTAAATTTGAGGTTTGCAGCGCTAATCTGAAATCCGCCTGAAAAAAACTCGCTACTACACTTGCCCAGTTTTGAATGAACTCCTGGCCCCACGATCTATGATGCTCCAAGAGAATTGTTGACCTAGCGCAGCTCACTCAATACCCCACTACTTTCTACCTTCCCGTGGCCCACGTCGCAATTGAAAACGTTTACAAAACCTTTCCCAAATCGCGGCAGTCTGCCGACGAGGCGGCGCTGGCTACCGACAGCGATCCCGGTGCGGTGCTCAAGCGCATCAACCTCGCCATTGAGGACGGTGAGTTTATGGTGCTGGTCGGTCCATCGGGCTGCGGCAAAAGCACCCTGCTGCGGCTGATCTCGGGGCTGGAGGAGATTACCGGCGGCAGCATCTTGGTGGGCGATCGCAAGGTCAACGACCTTCCCCCCAAACAGCGCGACACCGCCATGGTGTTCCAGAGCTACGCTCTCTACCCCCACCTGAGCGTCTACGACAACCTGGCCTTTGGCCTGCGCCGCATGGGGGCCGACCTGAGCAAATCTCTGCCAGAACTGGGGGGAAAGCCTACCCCCCTGAGCGAGTCGCCCGCCAACCAGGAGCTAGAGCGTTTGCTGACCGAGAGCCGCTGGTGGGAAAAGCCCCTAGTTTCGGTGACTCGCCGCCTGCCCCCTGGCCTGCGCTACGTCTCTGAGGCCGAGCGACTGATCGACGAGCGGGTGCGATCGGTGGCCAAAATGCTGCAAATTGACGGATTCTTGAGTCGCTATCCCCGCCAGCTTTCGGGTGGGCAGAAGCAGCGGGTGGCCCTGGGTCGGGCGATGGCCCGCAACCCCCAGGTGTTTTTGATGGATGAACCACTCTCCAACCTGGATGCCAAACTGCGGATGGAAACCCGCGCCCAGATTGTAAACCTGCAGCGGCAGCTGGGCATTACCACCATCTACGTCACCCACGACCAGGTGGAGGCGATGACCATGGGCCACCGGATCGCGGTGATGCACCAGGGCCAGATTCAGCAGGTGGCCACGCCGCTGGAGCTGTACAATCGCCCGGCCAATCGGTTTGTGGCTGGTTTTATTGGCTCGCCACCGATGAATTTCATTCCGGTGCAGGTGCAGGCTCCGTTTTTGCTGGTGCACCCCGAGTTTCGCCTGTCGCTGCCCAGCGGTTGGGACGATCGTCTGCTGCCCTACGACCACCGCGAGGTGCTGCTGGGGGTTCGGCCCGAGCACCTGAGTCTGGCCCTGCCCGCGCCCAAAAACATTTGCGGCCAGATTACCCACCTCGAAGCCCTGGGCAGCGAAACCTACCTGACGGTGCAGACCAAGGCGCTGACGCTGCTGGCCAAAGTGGCTCCGGACGAGGCGGTGCGCATTGGCGACGAGGTCTGGCTGGCGATCGCCCCTGAAAAAGCCCACCTCTTTGACCCCGAGAGCGAGGCCTCCCTGTGGAGCCATTAAGCCTCGGTTTGCGTTGACTCAATCGCTGGGACCATTAACTTGATGGCCAAAAAGCTCCATACTGGGATACCAGCAGGCGCGTCAGCGTTCTTACAAAACCGATACTGACTGTCCCCGCAGAAACCTGCAACCGCAACGACCTCCGCCAACCAGGGAAAGCACCTTGCGTAACCCCCGTTTTGGTAAAACTCAGCTGCTATCAGGGCTGACGCTAGTGGGCGCGATGGTCGTGGCTTTTTGGCTGGTGCAGGCCCCCTGGGCGCACCCGCTTCGAGCCGTGGCGCTGCTGGCTCTGCCCGGTGCGCAGGCTGCCCTAACGGCCCGAAACGCCTTTAGACAAAGCCGTCTCCCCCAATCTAACGCGGGGATTCTGAACGTAGAGCTGATTGGGGCGGGGCTGCTGGGGGTAGCCGCCGCGATCGCGCTGCTGGGTGCCAAGTCGCTGCCGGTGCTCTACAGCAGCTGGATTGTAGCGGCGATCGCCACCCTGATTCTGGTGATTGCTGCGGCCCTTGATCTGGTTCAGACCATGCGCCGCAGGCAGAATCAGCGCCCGGTGTTGGTCAAACTGCTGCTGCAAAGCCTGGCGCTGGTGTTCTACAGCATTCTGCTGCTGTGGATGGGGCTGCTGTTTTTGCTGGCGCTGACGGGCGAGTCGTACATGGGGAATTGATGCTAAACCCTGGAGCGTACGCCCGATTGGCTGAGGGCAAACGCCGTTTGCCCCTACGGGATGCCTGGTTAGGCTGCTTTGACCTGGAGGCAGACTTGCTCAAAGGTGGCTCCCTCAAAGGCAGCGCCAGGCAGCGCCTGTCCCTCTACCGCCACCGCCTGCTCGTTCACCCAGGCCTGCTCCAGCGCTGGCCCGTGTAGGTGCAGGTTTACCCGCTGGTAGGGAAAGGGGTAGTCTCCCTGCGATCGCCAGGTGAGCGTTAGGGTTTGCCCCTGCTGGCTCAGATGCCAGTGGTCCAGGCGTGAGTCGCCGTAGCCTTCGCCCGCATCGCTGTAGAGCTGGTACTGGCTTTCCCCCTGGGAACCCGACGCCGAGGTATAAAGGTGCAGGGTGAGGTCTTCTCCCTCAGTCATAGGTAAAATGCTGCCAGCTCTGACTAGTAATGGAATCTGCTCCAGCGGGGCGGGCAGCTCAACGGTTTGCCCGCCCGTCCAGTAAGTGTCGTCCCAAAAGCTGTACCAGTCGCCAGGGGGTAAGTCACAAGGGCGCGATCGCAGCCCCTGGGCCAGCACCGGGCACACCAGCAGCGCATCCCCCAGGAAAAAGGAGTCTTCCCGGTTCCACAGCGCTTCATTTTTGGGATCGAGCCAGAACAGCGCTCGTACCGGGGGATAGCCGCGCTCGCTCGCTTCCCAGGCCAGGGTATAGAGGTAGGGCATCAGCTGTTCGCGCAGGCGCAGAAAGCGGCGCATAATGCTCAGGTAGGGCTCGCCGTAGGTCCAGGGGGCGCGGTGCCCTACGCTAATGGCGCTGTGGGTGCGGTAAAACACCATAAAGGTCGCCATTTGAAACCAGCGCAGGTATAGCTCTCCCCCAGGGTTGCCCAAAAAGCCGCCAATATCAGAGCCGCAAAAGGCCACCCCCGACAGGCCCAGGCCCAGAATGGTGGCCAGAGTTTGGCGCAGCGCCTGCCAGGTCGAGACAATATCGCCCGTCCAGGTCCAGGCGTAGCGCTGCAAGCCAGCCCAGCCCGATCGCGTTACCACAAAGGGGCGACTATCGGGCCGATGCCGCCGCAGAGTGTCAAAGGCGGCGCGGGTTTCGAGCATGCCGTAGACGTTGTGGGCTTCGCGGTGGTCGCCGTCGCGCCCCTCCAGGCAGTGCTGGGTGGATAGGGGCAAGGTAGGGTCACCCCAGGCCGCAAAGGCGGAGGGTTCATTCATGTCGTGCCAAAACCCAGCCACTCCCACCTGTAGCAGGTAGGCAAACTGACGGCTCCACCAGTCGCGCACCACCGGGTCGGTAAAGTCGGGAAACACCGATCGCCCCGGCCAGACGGGTGCCACCACCAGGTCGCCGTTGGCGTAGGTGCAGAAGGCGTCGAGAATTTGCCCTTCCAGAAACAGGTTGCTGTGGCGGTTGTGCTGAATGCCGGGATTGTTAATGGCAATCACCCGCACCCCAGCCGCGGCTAGGTCGGTGGTGTACTGCCGAAAGTTGGTGAACCGCTGGGGATCGAGGGTAAAGGCGCGGTGGTTGACTTGGCAGTCGATATCGAGGTGAATGGCGCTCAGGGGCAGGTCTTCGGCCTGAAAGGTCTGCACCTCCTGGCGAATCGCGGCCTCGGTACGGTAGCCCCAGTGCGACTGCTGATAGCCCAGCGCCCAGTGGGGGGGCAGCGGGGGTCGCCCGGTTAGCTGGGTGTAGCGCTCCATGAGCAGGGGCGGTGCCCCCACAGCCAGGTAGTAGCGCAGCGCCCCGGCCTCGAAGGTGGCGGTGGCGCGGGGGCTAGCCCCATCATTCGAAAGCTTCAGCTCGCCGCGAAAGGTGTTTTCGTAAAAGGTCAGATAGCTGCCGACATGGTGCAGGCCCATATACACCGGAATGCTGATGTACATCGGGTCTGTGCCGGGCTGGTAGATGTTGCCGGGGTCGTAGTTCCAGAACTGGTAGGTTTTGGAGCGCTCTGGGGTGACTGGGGCGCGCAGGTTAAAGGCGGCGGCCCGTTCGCCCAGCCCGTACAGGCATTCTTCATCGTGCAGACGGGCGGTGTGCTGCCAACCTTCTCCCAGGCGCTGGGGCGGGCATTCCTGGCGAATCTGGCCGGTATGATCGGCGATCGCAATTCCCCCGTCCCAACCCACCGCGATCGTCAAGGCCGAGCTGGAGAGGACCCAGCCGTCGGACTGCTCCTCCAGCTCAACGGCGACGGGTGACCAGTCGCGATCGGCCAGAGCATAGGGAATCGGGAGACGGCCCGGCTGCCAGGTCACGCGAACAAAATCTGGGGTTAGAAACGCTAGTTCCAGGCTGGCCTGCTCAAATTCGATTTGGGCACCGCGATCGGTAGGGGTAGCTTGAATGCCCTTGTCGACGTGGACTGGTGCAGCAGCGGTGGACGACTGGTAGGGGCGATCGCGCCGATCGCGCTGCCACGAATACCAGATTGCGTAGGGAGAGTACCGCAAAAACCACAGGGCCTGCAGCACAAATTTCAGTCCCAGCCAGAGTTGTTTGAGTGCAGTCTGCATGCGCTTAGTCCTTGCCTTGCATCCTCGCCGCCGCCGATTCTCGACAGTTGCTTGGTGACAGACTAGTCGGTGACTGGGGCAGAGGCGTCGCCTGATGGCGCGAGACATTTATCCATCCACAGAGAGAATTCGGGACCTGCCAACCCTTCTGCCCGTAGCTAGATGGAGGCACCACACCGGCTGCGGTTGAATGGGGCAGAGATTTTCTCCTACGCTGAGCTAACTCGTGCCTCTTTCTCCCTACCGGGTCGTCAATAGGCTGCTGGCTGCCCACGGAATGCAGCCCCAGTACGTGATTGGGCTAGACTCGGCCACCAAGGAGCTGGAGGCGATCGCGCAGTATCTTGCCGGTAAAGATCTGGTTGCTGGTGGCCCCGTGCCTCAGCTGACGGCGCTGCTGGCCGATGCTCTCAGCTGTCTGCCCAATCAATGGCGATCGTCGATTATCACTGCGTTTGGCTGGCTCGATGCCTCCGCGCCACGGGTGCTCGATCGAGTGCGGGCCGAGACCCTGGCGGCCTGGGTTGTCAACCGCTATCCTCAGCGGCGGTACCCGGCGGCCATGATTGGCTCATCGAACGGGGCGGCCACTCATCTGTGTGCGGCTCTAGGCATTCCCTGGCTGCCCCAAACCCTACTGGTCTGTGCTCGCCATACCAGCGATAAAGACGACCCTAAGCAGGTGATGGCCTGGGCCAGAGACCGGGTGCAGCAGCTCCTAGAGGCGAACCCAGACTTGGCCGTTTACCAGATGCACGACCCCAACCAGGACCGCTTCAAGGTGGGACGGGTGGCCTACTTTCGACTCAAGCGCAGGCGGCTAGGGGCAGCCTACCGGCAGTTTTTACAGCAAAACCTGATGCCGGGGGGCACCCTGTTTTTGGTGGAGTGCAACTACCGCTGGCCGGGCACCCAGGTCAGCGATCGCCATTTTTTTCAGGTCGGCGGCAAGGGCGGCATCGACCGTGAGGAATATGTCGAGGGCAGCCCTAGGGTAGCGGATTTTTTGCGGCGGCAGGGGTCAGACTATCGGCAGTGGCACGGCCCGCCCACCGATGGCTACTGGCCTGAGGCCGAGTGGGGCTTTGAACCCGCCCTGCGCGACGATGTGATGGCCTTTGCCGAAGAGCACGGCCTGAATGTCCAGCGAATTGTGTTTGACGACCCGCAGGCCCTCAGCCCCCTGGTGGCCGATCTGCATCGCTGGTGGTACGACCAGCGGGGTGTGCCCAGCGATCGCCTGCTGGTGGAGTCGTTTACCTACCTGCAGCCCTGGTGGAGCTTGCGCCTGGGTCTGGTGCCCTACTGGACAATATTTAACGACCAAACCTCCCTCGATTTGCTGCGGCGCGATCTCGAAGCTACCCGACCCTACGACGATATTTTTCTCACCCTGTTTTCCAACGGGCTCAACTCCCTGGGCATTGCCTCTATCGAGGAGTGGCGATCGGAGATTCTCGCTCTGGCTCGGCGTCGGGGCCAATTTTTGGGGGTGAATGAGCGCCGCTTTCCGCGCGACAATGCTTCGATCATTCGCCACTATCTCGACCTAAAGCGGCTGCCAGGAAAGTACCCTTTGCCTGAACCGCTGACCCTGCAGCAGTTAGAGACATTTTTGGCTCAACAGGGCGATCGTTATGCCGTCGAGTGGCGGCGCTAGTCGGCGCTCCATCTCGATCGCGCGATCGCGCCCACCGACTAAAACCGTGACTCATACTCAATCGAGAAAATGTTGTCTCCGGCGAAGTTGGTGGTGCCTCTGGCCCGAATCTGGTTAGTTAGCTGGTACGACAACCCATACTGAGGCGGTTTGCTGTTGCTGAGAATCTCCAGCACATCCACGCTGGCGTTTTCGCCCAGGTCAAAGGAGGCCTCGACCCCAATGCCAATGCCCACGGTGCTCTCGGTGGCGGTGTCGGTGGTAGGGAAAATGCTGAACGTTCGCAGACCAACGGCATCGGCAATGCGATCGCCAAAGGTGGCGATCGACCCCGCCCCCACAAAACCGGCTAGTTGCGTCAGCGAAGCGCCATAGACGTTGGTGACCACGCTGCTGCCCAGCAGGGCGAGTAGTTCTTCCTGGCTGCGGGAGGGGCGACTGGTCAGCGTCAAAAGCTCGCCCGCCTGACCGGGGGTGGCGCTATCCTGCAGGTCGCTGACGTAGCCATAGGCGGTGGCAAAGACCGAGACAAATTCCACTTCGCCAAAGGTGGTAATACCTGAGGGGGCAGTAATTTCGGCGCTGTTAAACGGGTTTACCTCAGTGATTTGGGCCACTTCGGTATCCTGTACCCTGGCTCGCATCTGCACGTCTAAAAACGGATCAAGTCCGTCTTCTGGGAAAAACGTAGCGGTATTTTCGGCATCCCGCACCAGGCGAAACTGGGTCGAGAAAAGGTTGATCCAGCCGCGATCGAGGGTCAGCACCCCGCTGGGCCGCAGATCTGTCAGTGTACCGTTGACCTCAACGCTGCCTGAAGCGGTGATGTAGTAAAAAGGCTGTCCCACAATCACCAGATCGTTGCTCAAGTTCAGGTTCAGGCCGCTCAGCCTGACTCGACTCAGGGGACCATCCAGACTGACCTCATCCACCTCCGGCAGGTCAAACCCGTCGATCTCAGCCCGGTAATCCTCCACATACTCAGGCAGCGGCTCTGCCACCAGAGGATCTGCTGCATCGTCTTCCGGCACCTCTAGATCGGCCTCTACTACAGATTCAAACCGCCCCAGCAGGTCGTTGGCTCTCAGCACGCCATCGCCCACCTGCACCGCGCCGGTAACAATCGGGTTAAATAGAGAGCCGCCCACCAAGACATCACCGTCTAGCTCCGCTTCCACAAAGCCTTCATAGTCAACCTCGACCTGGTTCAAGGCAATGGCCAACCCCTCCGCAGGCGCTTGCTTCGTCGCTGCCAAGGCGGTGGTCGGTGCCCCAACCGGCAAACGCCCTGTCACCACAATCTCGCCGCCGCCGTAGTTAGCCTGGAGCTGCTCAACCAGCACCTGCTCAAGGTTGAAGCGAAGGCTGCCGGTCAAGTCAGTCACCGGCTGCGACAGCGCGGTACTGACCAGAACACCATCTTGAAATTCGGCCTGTCCCGCCACCGCTGGGTCGTCCAGAGTGCCACCAATTTGCAGGCTAACGCGGCCCTGCCCCCCCTGCCAGCCCAGCCGCTCGTCGGTCACCAAATTCAACAGCTCCAGGCCCTCGTCTTCTAAATTCACCAGCACGCTAATTTGCTCGCTAGCGGGTTCGACAGCCATAAATGGCAGGGCGTAGGGAATCTCTCCCTCAACGGTGACTTCGGCTGGGGCAACCACCACCGCCGCCCCGTCAAAGCTCAATCGGGCGTTGTTGTAGGCAAAGTCGAAGGCTACCGACTCCAGGGGTTGCTCATTCAGGCTGGGGTCGGTCACCGCCAGTTCTCCGACTACGCTCGGGTTTTCCAAGCTGCCGTCAAGGGTAGCCACCAGCGCCAAATCGCCATCGGCCTCCACTGGGATATCCACAAATAGCTCTGCCAGCTCTACCGGCACCCCGCTCGCCTCCAGCTCACCGTTGAGATTGTCCGTGCTGCCGTTGCCCACAAAGCTAATGCGCGTGTCGTCGGCTTCAAACAGCAGCGGGTCGATGTCGAAGCTGCCCTGGTCGTAGCTGGCCGCCAGGGTAAAGCGGTTGCACAGGTCGCTAGGGCCAGCCGTGTCGAGGGGTTGGCCGAACTCAATCGTTTCGACAACGGCACTCGACTCCTCTGTGCCTGACTCTATTACCGCCGAGTCGCAGGTGATCAGATTGCCCCAGGTCCAGTTTTGGCCCTGAATATCGGCCTCGGCCTGGAGGGCGTCGGCCGCGAACCCATCGCCCTGCAGGGTGACGGTGCCGCTGAAATTGCCCCGCAGGTCGGCCAGGGCGGGAAGGGCCAGCTCGGTGTCGCCATTCTGTTCTTCGTAGCGGGACAGAAATAGGGCAAAGGCCTCCAGCTGCTCCAGAAAGGGCGCGGGGGGCAAACTGGCGGCATTCAGGTCAAGCACCTCGGCCCCAAACCCGGTCGCCGCCTCGCGGGGCAGGCCAATGTCAGCAAAGGTTTCCCAGTTGAGGGTGGCCAGCAGGTCTTGAAAATTGCCCGACACGATGTCGATCTGGGCGTAGTACTCGGGAGTGGGGGTGCCCAGATCATCCAGCCACCCGCTGATCAGGTAGCGGCTGTCCTCGAAGAGCAAATTGGCGTTGGTCAGTTCGATGCGACCGTTTGCGTAGGTAAACTCGGCGTCCAGGCTCTCGGCCACCAGGGTATCGAGGGTGGGGTTGAGAATACTGGCGGTGCCCTGCACCGAGAGGTTGTCTAAATCGCTCAGGTCGGCGGTGATGGTACCGTCGAGGGTGCCGCCCAGGGGGCCAAGACTGGCCACCGGAGCTATGCCAAAGGCATCAATGGGGACGTTTTCGACGGTGGCGATGAGCTGCTGGTTGACCACCCGGCCTACGGCAACGGTGTCGCCCAGGCGAATGTCAAACTGGCTGGGCAGCAAGTCCTCATCTAGGGTGGCGAGAATGCGATCGCGCCCACCCCGCAGTGCGATCGCGCCGCCCTCGGCCAGGGCAATATTCACCGGCCCCGACAGCTGAGACTCAAAGGCAACGGTATCGAGGGCCAGATCGTTGACCTGGGCATTGCCGATCAGCCGCAGGTTGCGCAGGGGACCCGTGACCTGGCCGTCAAAGCTGACAATACCGGACGGATCGAGGCGATCGCGCACCCCCGCAGGCGCAAGCTGGGCCAGGCGGCTGAGCCGGTAGCGATTCACCTGCACATCCAGATTGACGGGGCCAATCGGGTTGGCCGCTCCCAAACTGGTCGCCACAAACCCGCTGGCCGTCACCCCAGGGGCCGAAAACCGCTCCACCTGAATGCCGTTGCCCGCCCAGCGAAAGGCCGTCGTCCAGTCTCCCGGTTCCAGCAGAGAGGGGGCACCGGGGGCGGTGGTGAGCTGGGCATCGGCAATCTGGGCGGTGCCGCTGGCCTGGAGATCTTGTAAGGACAGATTGTCCAAACTGCCAGCGGCGGTCAGGTCGGCGGTTAGCAGCCCCTGCACCCGTTCGGTGAACCGATTCACCGGCACATCAGCGGTATCGATCTGGGCCGTCCAGGTGCCCTGGTCCAGCAGAACGGTGGCGATCGCGTCCACGATGCCCTGCTCAACCTGGAACCGGGCGTTGTCGACCACCAGGGTGTTGTCGCGGTAGGTCAACTCGCCGCGGCCGGGGTAGGTGGCCTCGGGCAGCCGAAACTGGAGCGTCGCCAGCGGGTTTTCGAATGTGCCTTGAATATTTCCCTCGGCCAGGACTGCACCCAGTACCGCCTGGTTTGGTAGCGACAGGCCGTACCGGTTAGCCAGGGCATCTCCCGACAGGTCGACCTCCAGGTCAACGTCAAAGGCGGGGCTGCCTTCGGTGTCTAAGTCGACCTGGCCCGTTCCGGTAATAAAGCCTCCCTCGGCTGGAACCACCCGCAGAGTTTGCAGGTCGATCTGCTGGGGCGTGGCGGCAAAGCTGGCGGTCAGGGTCTCGAGAGTGACCTCGTCGAGCTGCACCAGGCCCTGGTTTTGCAGCTGTCCGGCCAGGCGGGGCTGGTCAATGTCGCCGGTCAGGGTGCCGTCAAAGCCAAAATCCCCTGCGGCTTCGATGGGTAGCTCAACCTCTAGCAGGTCGGTCAGGGTGGCGATCGCCAGCTCCGGAATCTCAACCGCCAGGTCATAGCCCTCGTCCAGGTCGAGCGTGCCAGCGGCGGTCAGGGGAATCTCATTCCCCAACTGCAGCTCGGCATTGTCAACCACCACCTGTTCGCCCCGAAATCGCAGCGTCGTGTCGATGTCGGTAATCGGGGTGGGCAGCTGGGCCACCAGTACCTCGCCATCGCGCAGGCGGGCGGTGCCTCGGGCCTCGGTGAGGAAGCTTTCGGTTTGCGATCGCAGCTCCAGCGTCAGGTTGCTGTCCAGGGTGCCGCCGACAATGCCGACCGACGGCGGCAGAAACAGGTTAAACCCCTCGGTGGGCAGGTCGTTGGACCGCAGGGCGATATTGTAGGCTCGCTCCTGCAGCAGCCATTCCCCATCGACCGCAAACTCGCCGTCGTCAATGCGGCCACTGGCCTCAAATAAAATCTCCTGCAGGTCTTGCTCAGGGGGGCTGATAAACTCAGCGCTGGCGTTCAGGTCGGTGATCAAAATGGCCTTGGCCTCGACTACCGCCTCAGCCGGAGGCAAATCTCTAAACACAGAGGCGCGACCGTCCCGAGCCCGAATCTCTGCCAGCTGTAGCTCAACTGGGCCGCGGGTTGTGTCTTCTTCCGGGTCGGGCAGGGTGAGGTCAACCCAGCGGCCATCTGCCGCCTGCACCAGGGCAATATCGGGTTCGATAAAGGTCAGGCTGTAGCGCAGGGTGCGGCTAAACAGCAGGTCGGGCCAGCTAAAGCTCACATCAACCGCCTCCGCCGTTGCCCCCGATGCCACCGCCTCGGTAGGGGGCAGCCTCGACGGCCCTAGGCGCACGCCATTCCAGGTCAGACGTTCAAAATCGCCCAGCTCAAAGGGGCGATCGAGGCTTTCTTCTAGGGCAGTCTCGACCCAGGGAATCAGGCGATCGTTAAACAGATCGTCGCCCCAGACCAGCACCGCCGCCCCGCCGACCAGGGCCAGCCCCCCCAGGCCGGCGCCGACCTTGAGCAGGGTCGGCAACATTCGGCCTAACATCCGGTGCTGGTGCGGATCCGGGTTTGGGGGTGGACTGCTGGGCTGAGTCATAGCGATCCTCAATCTGAGGGCTGATGCTGAGGGCTGACAGAACAAGCCCTGGCCAAAAATTATTTAGACCCTACAGAGGATTAGCGTTGTAAACAAGCCCCCCTGGGGGGACTTGACTCCTTTGAGCGCCTGTGGTCAGCTCTTATGGATTTCTTAGCGTTATGGCCTAACCTTTAGACTGCTAAGGAGTCGACGCACATCCTTTCGTTTCCTTGAGGTAAGCCATGAGCAACTACACTCCCTCAGAGCTGCAAACCCTAGTCAAGGCCCCGATGATGACCGGGCTATCGGTGGCCATGGTCGATATGGGCATCGTGTCTACGGCGATCGAGGCCGCCGCCATGTCCAAGCAGATCGCTGGGGCGGCCGAGAAATATCCCACCAACTCGGTGATTCAGGCGGCTTTTTCAGAGGCGGCCATGAAGAGCGGCGATATCAAGCTCGACAAACCCGACATCAAGCCCGAGGATGTCAAGTCTGGGGCCATGATTGACCACGCGATCGCCGATATCAATGCTGCCCTGGCCGTAGTTGCGGGCAAAGCCAGCGATGCCGAAGTGGCTGAGTACAAGCAGTTCATCTACGACTGTGGTACCGCCGTAGCCGAAGCCGCTGGAGAAGGTCTGTTCGGTACGGGCAGCAACAAGGTCAGCGCATCGGAAGCCGCCGCCCTGGCCAAGTTCAAAGCGGCCCTGGGGATTTAATGGTGCTGGGGGCTGTCCTCAATTCGCTGCTGATGGGCCCCAGCATCAGCAGTTACAGCCTGAATTTGCTCGATTAGTCTTCCGTAAAAGATAATTTTGGCTTACGGGAGCTTTATGTTTCTGTGCCACGGTCGAGACTATTGTCTGAATGTGGACTGGGAAAATCCCCTGGTCTGTGTCATATTTGCCTGTGAAGGAGAGTGTTATGAGTTTTACCCACTGGTTGCGGCGGCTAGCGCCTTTGATGGTCTGTCTGGTGCTGCTGGTTACCGCCTGTTCGTCAGCCCCCTCGAAGTACGACCAGGTGCAAAAAGACACCACTGGTTTTGGATCTCCAGCGGCGGTTGATAAAAAAGCCGAGAAGGGCGGCACCTTCAACGCCTTTTTTCCCGGCGATCAGGGCGGCTACAAGGTAATTCCCTACCAGGAGAAAAAAGGTTTTGCCGAGTACAAGCTCGAACAGGACGGCAAGACCCTGGCCATGCTCACCATCAGCGACACCACCGGCATTCCTGGCTCGGCCGAGAAGTACGGCACCGCTACCCAATCCGTCAGCGGGTTTCCGGCTGTAGACCAGGGCACCACCGCTACCGGGGTACTGGTGAATGACCGCTACCAGGTCAAGGTGCTCTCCCGCGACCCTGCCTTTACTAAAGAAGACCGGGTGGCCTGGCTACAGAAGTTTGACCTTAAGGGGTTAGCTCAGCTTAAGGGGGCGATTAACCCCGTGCCCAAACCGACCGTAGCCCTGCCCGAAGCACCCACCGCTGCTACACCGGCTGCCCCAGCCCAGCCCAAGGACGGCTTTAAACTGCCCAGGGTGCAGCTGCCGCGCCTTTCTCCCAGCCTGCAGCCTGCCTCTTAGCGAGTCAGCAGATGAACCGCGATGACGTCAACCGCAGAACCCAGGGCAGAAATAAGGAGTAAATTGTGAGTAAAAAAATCTACGAGATTGTGGACAAGCTCCCCACTGGGGGCCTGACCGTGCGGGCACTAAAAACCCTCGACACCTTTGTACCCGGCCAGTGGAACAACCTGGTGGGCTTTGACAACACGATCAAAACCGTGACCGGTGAAACTGACGAGGCCATGGTGCAGGCAATCGGCGAACGCGCGATCGCCCTTTTCAACGACAAAAAGCAGGGCTACCAGAGCGCCCTCTGGCTCTACGAAACCGTTGATTCGGCATCGGGGCTGCTAGGGGCGGCGGCGCTGGCCAACCGCATTGGCCAGGATACCTTTTTGGGCTTTCTCAAAAACCTGTCTCCTAAGCCCGAAAAAGCCCAGACCATCGACCTGGCCGTCAAGCTGGTGACCGAAGTAGTGGCCTTCTGCAAAATTAGCGGCATCCCCGGCGACAGCCTGGGCGACTTTCTCGCCGCCCTGGGCGATTACAGCAGCGAGTCGTTGATTCGTATGGCGGCTCTGGTCAGCTTTGACGGCATCATTCCCCTGGGGGCCGACTTTTCGAGCAAGGCGCTCAGCGCCATCAAGGGCATGGGGGCAAGCGATCTCGACGACAACCAGACCTTTAAGGGCGTCAAGGCCGAAATTCCGGGCGGTAACGATAAGGCCAAACTCTCCTTCATCACCGAGAGCTTTGAGTCGACGAAGGGCTGGATGGATCGCTTTGTCAGCGATCACAACATCACCCAGAGCGGCTTGGTCGACAACCTGGGCGGCTTTATCGAAGGCTCTAAGAGCAAGCTCGACTACCTAGGCGCATTTCTCGACATGTCGGTGAAGTACTACGAGCATACCGGCACCCAAACCCTGGCCCGCCGCCTGATCGAGCGCGCTGTCGCCGAGATTTAGCCCCGGTTTAGCGCTTGTACCTACCCCTCTGGAGACTGTATGCTTCCCCAATTCAACGTTCTCAGTCGCCTGGTGAGCGGCTGCCTGGCGGCACTGCTCGTGGTTACGCTGCTGGCGGGCGGCGAGGCCCAGGCCCTCAAGCTCGACGAGACCTTCGCCTCGGCCAGCGAGAGCTACCTGTCGTCGGTGCTCAAAGACTACGCCAAAGAGTCGCAGGATACCTACGGTAGTTCCCTGAAGAAAGCGCAAAAGCTGGTCAACGGCCTGGCCGAAGATCTGGAGGAAGCGGCTGACCCCGATGTAAAAGCAAGCGATCGCGCCTCCATTCTCACCAGCATTAACCAGTCAGAAACTGCTCTCGCTGACCTGGCAGTTGCCTTCAACGACCTGGCTACCGACACCGAGGCCTTTGACAGCCAGCTCCAGGCCTCGGTTGAAGATCTGCTCCAGCGGGTGAAAGGCGACGTGCGCACCCAGCTCAGCCAGAATGAGGACAACTTTAAGGCGATCGCCGCTGCCCTCACCAATCTGGCTACCAACGCCGCCCAGGCCGACGAAGAAAACCTGAGCACGCTGCTGGGCGGCGTCAGCGAGAATATTACCTCGCTCAATACCGCTTTTGACCTCGGTAGTAAAGCCCTCAAGGCACTGAAACAGTAAATTTCGCAATCCAAGTTCCTAGACCCGGTTGAGTTGTCTCAGCCGGGCTTTTTAGATTGGACCACCATTCATTCTCCGTACAGATGAACCTATTGATACATCCACTACCGAGTGGTAAATTAATACAAATGTATTAATCAAAATCATGGTTCTCCTACCCTCTGAACGCCGCCTGTACGATTGCCTGAGGCAGTTGATTCATTTGAACGGTTACCCTCCATCGATTCGAGAGATGAAGATGGCCCTGCAAGAATCGTCTAGCTCCTTTGTCCAGGATTTGCTGGACAGATTGCAGCAGAAGGGGTTCATTGTCAGGCAGCAGGGCGTGGCCAGAGCGCTTCGACTGCTCTACAGCGAGCTGCCCCTGAAGGGGGTCGTTCAGGCGGGCTACCTCACCGAGCATCCTGAAAGGTTCTTTGAGCAGGTGCGCCTGGACGGAAACCGCTACATTGAGGGTGACTACGCCCTGACCGTCAGTGGCGACAGCATGGTAGAGGCTGGAATTCTCGATGGCGACATCGTCGTGATGCGCCCTACCGAGGATATCAGGGACATCCCCCACGGTCGAACTGGCGTGATTTGGATTGCAGGCGAAGGGGCTACTCTCAAGCGCGTTTATTACAGCGAAGGCGACAACCAGGTCACACTCAAACCCGCCAACCCAGCCCACCCACCTCGCACCCTGGAGCGTTCTCGGGTGGGGGTGCAGGGCGTCATGGTGGGTCAGCATCAGCATGACGATGGGTTGTGGGTGGCTGTAGTGAATCCCTAGGGTGAGCGGTTGATAGCTGGAATTGGCTGCGATCGCCCTGCCTCGGCTACTCTACCGGCTGCTCGATAGCTGGAGTTGGCGGTTGGCCGCTGGGTAAAACTAGCTCTTCAAGCTGAGTCTCCAAAGGTTCCAGCAGCTCCTGGTCAACCTCAATGCCCGCATTCACCATAAACAAATCAAAGGGCTCGTCCTGGCTGAGGTATTCGGCGTAGCCCGATCGCAGGTAGAGGCTGTACTCGGGGCGACGGGCCACGTAGCGCCCCACAAAGGCCAGGCTGAGGGCGTTCAGGTAACGGTCAATCACCTCTGGGGCCGCCAGGGTTAGCCCCGGCAGGGAGGTCAGAAAGTTTGACAGCCCGGCGTCGAGGGCCGAGAAATCTACATGGGCCTGCCCTTCGATTAGCGCCAGCGATCGGCTCTCGGTGGTGTACCAGGGAAAGGTGCGAAACTGCTCAAACACCGCCGGAGTTGCCGGGTCGTGGCTGCCCGCAATCACCATCACCGGCACCTGGACCGCCGCCAACCCCTCGGGACCAAAAACGCTGCTGTTGACCGGGTTGACCAGCAGCACTGAGTTGATGCGCGGGTCGCGAAAGTCGTAGGGCTGCCGGGGCAGCTCTAGCGCCTGACACTGCAGCAGCAGCGACGTATTGAGGTAGATAAAACTGCGGCTGCACACCTCCTGCAGATGGTCAAAATTGAGTTCGGCCCCGGCGACGGCCAGCGCCGTGTAGCCCCCCAGCGAGTGGCCTCCCACCCCCACCTGCTCCAGGTTGAGGCGACCGTCAAACTCAGTGGGGTTGAGCCGCTCCAGCTCGTCGAGCACAAAGGTAATGTCGAGGGGGCGATCGATAAATTCTTGTAGCTCAAACACGTTGGCGCTCAGGCCCATCTGAAACTCGGATACCTGCTGAGTATCGCTGCCGGGGTGCTGCGGCAGCACCACCACAATGCCGTGGGAAGCCAGGTGGCTAGCCCACTGGTGCCGCGCCTCTGGGCTAGAAGACAGCCCGTGGGAAAACACCATCACCGGAGCCTGACCACGCCACTGCCGAGGACGTACCACATCTACATAGAGCTGACGCTGGCGCTGGGTATCGGTCAGGTCAAAGCGCTGAATCTGCACCTGGGCCGGGCCAGGTGCGGTGAGATCGGCCAAATTAGCGTAGTCGATGGCCGGCTCTTGTCCCGCTGCCTGGGTCGTCAGCCCCGCCAGCTGGCCAATGGAATCAGTGGTGGCGGCGACGATGCCCTCTACGGCGGCGGCGACCGCCAGGGCATCTTTGACATTGACCAGCATGTCAGTGGGCAGCGATCGCACCACGTTGATGGCCGACAGCCCCTCCGGGGAAGTAGCCGCCTGAATCAGCGCCGCTCGCAGGGCCAGCTTGCCGTTGCCGCCCGCCCGAGTTTGCAGAATGGCCCCCACCTGCTCCAGCAGTTCTTCGCCCAGGTTGCTGTAGAGAAAGCGCGACAGCAGCACCCCGTCGACCTCCAGGGGGCGATCGAGGTTCTGGCGCAGCTGCTCAACCTCGGCCTCGGTGAGATCGGCCAAGTCGACATAAAATGCCAAATCATCGGTTAGCTGCCCCGATTCAACCAGCGTTTCTAGCGAACTCGTGCTCACCGATCGCTCCACCAGACCGTAGCGGAAGAAAATTTCCGCCCGCGCCGGTAGCCCCAACAGCAATAT
>PYER01000370.1 GCA_003017855.1 filamentous cyanobacterium CCT1 | reverse complement strand
TCGGAGGCGAGCCCACCTCCAGCTACGAAACCACCGCGATCGACTTTTTTGGCCCCGACGCCATTCCACCGCTGTCGCCAGGCCGCAACGGCCTCAGCCAAATCCAGCGCTTTTTCGACTTTTGGGAGCACCCCGATTCCCCCGTCGAGTTTGACTGATGGAGGGATGGTAAGTAGCCCTGGTCCATAGGGGATTGCTGAACACAGGTATGGTGCTGAATCTGGCTTGGCTATCTCCGGTTGGGCTGGGCAAACACCGTAAAGCCTTTGGCTTGGCTGCGCCAATGCCCCTACGCAGTTGCCTGTTTGGGGTCAGGGATAGGCGATGCGGATCTGGTATCAGCCGGTCTTTCTCAACGCGCCCTGGAACACCCGCTCCTCCACGGGCGCGGCCCCAGAGGGCGATAGCCGCAGCGGGCTGAGCGGGTTTGGGCTGGGCTGATTTAAGCTGGCCGCCAGCGGTTCGTAGGCAATAGTGATCGGGAAATCGCGCTGCTCAAAGACGTCGAGCAGTTCCTGGCGGGGACGCTCTGCTGGGTCGACAAAGGCAGGGTTGTAGTCAAAGAAGGCCTGGCGATCGCCCTCGACCTGTACCCCGCTGGCCCGCATATCTTCGTCGTAGGTGAGGGTGTAGTTGACGAAGTCGGGCTGGCGATCGCCCAGCTGAATGCGGTCTTTGATCACGATACGATTTTTCACGGTGAGGCTGTACTGACTGGGGGCTAAACTGTCATCGGCAAAGTAGAGACGCTTGAGTTCATCGTTGGTGGCCAGGGCAACGCGCTGACCAGCCGCCAGCCTGACGCCGCTAAGGCTAAACCCTGAGCTTTTTGACACCTGGCGATCGGTGAGCGAGAACCCGGTCTCGGTTGTTGACGAGTCGAACTGGTAGGCGTGGGTTTCATCGGTCAGACTAACCGTTAGGCGAGGGATCTCGGTAGCCCGACTGGCGACGAACGTAATTTCTGGACCCGTGGGATTGGCCACCAAAAACAGAGTCAGGCTCTGGTCAGGGCTCAGCGCCAGGTCTTCTACCGTGGCAGTATACCCCGGCCCGGTCAGCTGTAGCGTAGCCGGTTGGGGCGGAGCCGTGGGGACGGCGGCCCCGGTCAGGGTGACTTCAAGAGGCTGCCCTAAAATGTCGGTGGGCAGGCGATAGCTGGCCGGTACCTCGCGGTTGAGGCCACCTTTAAAGGGCACCAGGGCAACGGTATCGAGGCTGCTGAGAGCCTCTGGCTTTGCCTCTCCAGCAACCTGTGGGCCATTATAGGGGGCTACCGTGAGCACCCCTTCGCCTACCAGGGTGATGTCTACGGTGGGTGCAGGTGCGACTGCCGCATCGACATCAGCGGTGGGGCCACAAAAGGGACAGGTGAACGGGCCAATCATCGCCAGCTCGGCCTCCACCGGAGGCTGCCGCCACGAGCGCTGGGTTAGATCAAGCGTTTTGCTCTGGGCATCGCCCTCGAAGGCTAGACTGCTGGCGGTGGGCTGGTAGGTCCAGGTATCGGCCTGGGTATCAAACTCGACGTGGAGGTCGGCGGGGCTGCCGGGACGACCGGCCGGGTAGTTGCTGTCGTAGACGTAGACCCAGTATTTGCCGTCACCATGATTTTCGACCCGGTAGGGGGTGAGGGCATGGCCCTCGCTCAATGCCCCGTCGAGCAGGCGGTAGACCCCCATCGTAAACGGGTCGCCCGAACCGGTTAGAAACACCCGCGCGATCGACAGCAAAATCTGGGTGGGGGTAAAGGTCTCGCGCACGGTCTGAGTGGGCTGAAACACCTCGTTCACCCCCTGCATCAGAAACAGGTTGGCGATAAAGGTTTGCAGATCAAACAGCGTGCGGGCCAGGCCAAATACCGTGCGCCCCAACAAAGCATTGACCAACCGCTGCCACCAGGGAATGCGCGGCTGGGCCGGCTGCCACAGGTCGAGCACCGCCGCCGCCATCCCTTCCGAGAGGCCCTGATCCATGCGGTCTAGCTGGGTTGTCAGCCAGTTTTGAGCGGCAGCGGTGAGCACACAGGTGGCCGATTCGCCCACGCAGACCTGGGTGCCAAACAGCTGCTGCAGCTGCTCGGTCAGCACCTCCTCCCAGGCCTGGGCATTGCGGCTGCGATCGATGGCCTGAATCAGCTCCTGGTTTGTAAACTGAAACCCATTCACCGCCGGGTCAAAGTTTGGCAGCGCCACGGCTCCGTCAGGCAACTGTTCAAGCTGAGCGAGCCAGTTAGGGCTGGCGGACGGAGTCCCTGGAGCGGTCCCCAGCGCCTCCCCTGGAGCAGCTACCCAATCGGTTGTAGCCAGTGCCAGGTAGGGCGACAGTTGCACCGTCATGAAAGCAGTTAGCAGCATAACCACGGGCCAACGCCACCCGCGCCACCCCTGCCTTTGCCCATGCCGTTGAGTGACAGTGCCCTTAAACCCAAAACCGTTAAACCCAAAAGCCATGCTGCTAAGACCAGATACCGTGCTGTCATTGCCCCTAATACATTGCCCAGAGATTTTAACTGGAGCGGATAGCTGGCCTCACTGCCGCAATAACATGCTGTATGTAGAACCATTTATAAAACATGACGTAAGCCTAGGAAAATTCACCAAAATCGGTTGGATTATGAAGTTTTTTCTTATATGGTTAGAGCAGATTTGCACTCGGTGACGTTCGGTTAACGCCTGTTTAGGATAAAATCTCGGCGATCGCAGGATTTTTGTGCAGATATGGTCAAATCAGGGTGTCTCAAGGATTAGTTATGTTTTTTTACATTTCTCCTGCTCTGCCTCCCTCTGACGTTAGCAGCGCAGTGTTTGTTCAAGTCGAAATGGTGAGTGCCGAAAGCGTCAGCGATTGTCCTCAGGGAAGCCGCGACTGCTTTCCCGAAGATCGAGTTGGGGTTGTCCCCCAAACGACGATAGTGCCCGTCCCAATGCAGCCCAGGAATATTAGAGAAATCGTTCGCGCCTTTTGAGGCTTGCGGATATTGGCGATCGCAGGTCTAGACGGTAACCAACTCCAAAATTAGAACTAGCCGCTGGGGCACCCTCAGCGGCTTTTTGCAGGGGTGAGGCCGAGGGCCGGAGTCAAAGCCTCAATCTCTAGGGCTGCCGCCGCCGCTGCCAGAGCCTCAGTAGATTCGGGATTGGGCAGGTAGGGCAGGGTGCCCAGCACCGGAGTTTGGGCTAAATTCATGATCAAGCTAGCCGGTGCCCATTGGTCAATCTCTTGTGCCGTCAGGGGCCTGGGGCAGTTGAGCACAATGCCGCGCAGGTCTACGCCGCTCTGGCGAGCCAGGGCCACGTTGGCTACGGCCTGGGCGATCGCACCCAGCTTAACCGGCACCACCAGCACCACGGGCAGGTGCCAGGCCGCCGCCACATCGGCCACGGTCAGCTCATAGGTCACGGGCGACCCCAGCCCCCCCCGCCCCTCTACCAACCCCCAGGGGTACTGGCGGGTGCTGGCCTCCAGGGCGCACCAGGCCAGGGTGAGATCGACGCTGCGACCCTCCAGGGCGGCGGCCAGCGGCGGGGCCAGGGGAGCCTCAAAGTACTGCGGGGTGATAGCCTCCAGGCTGATTTGAGGAAAAAACAGGCGCTGGTACAGCTCGCGATCGCCCACTCCCGACTGAAACGGCTTCAGCACCGCCGGAGCCTGGGCGGGCCGGTGTCGCTGCCAGTAGGCCAGCAGGGCGCTGGTCAACACAGTTTTGCCCACTTCGGTGTCGGTACCCGCCACCAGCAATGCATTGAGAGAAGTCATAGGGGTTATTGCAACCTGCGTGAGGTAACTGGTTTGGGGTTCAAGGTGTCGGGTTCAAGGTCAAGCGGGAGTCCTCAGCCACGCACTAGTAAGTGGGTTGGCCAATTCAAATGTAGGATGGGTTAGCGATAGCGTAACCCATGCGGGCGTTGGGTTTCGTGCCTCAACCCAACCTACATCGACTTATATTTAATTGCGCTTGCCTACTTACTTTGAGGCGGAAATAACTCACCTAGTCACTAACGCGGTAGCTCTCGCAAAAGCTAGAGTTTCCATTCTGCCTTCTGCCTTCTTACTTCTGCCTTTCATCACTAGTTTGCCGACACCCGCAGCACATAGTTGGAGGGGCGCGGCGATGAAACATCCACCAGGTAGTCGCCGCTGGTCGGCAGCTGCCCCTGCCACGACAGCACTCGCGATGCATCAGGAATTAGCTCGCCGTTGGGGAAGCGCACGTCGAGGGTAACCGGGCCGCTGACGGTGGGCAGATCTAGGGCCAGAACCTGACCCTCCTGAACGTTGATAACGTAACGGCGAGTGCGATCTTCGTTGACCTGCCCCGAAACCTGCACACTGGTTTGCCCCGGCGGAATTTGCACCCGCTGCTGGGTCACGTTGGGATTGGGCTGGGGGTTGGGCTCAGGCTCGGGGTCGGGCACAACCACGGGCGGCTCGACGCTGGGCTCGGGCTGCGGTTCGACGGTCGGGCCTGGTTCGGGTAGAGCGCTGATGCTGACCTCTAGCTCATAGTCGCTCTGCTCTAGCCCCTGCACCGGCCGCAGCTGCAGGGTGTATTCGCCGTCAGCGGGCAGGGTGCCCTGCCAGTTCAGCACCCGCTGGGCCGAGCGTTCGACGGGTTCCCCTTCGG
>PYER01000056.1 GCA_003017855.1 filamentous cyanobacterium CCT1 | reverse complement strand
AGATGTGTATAAGAGACAGCCGGTGGTGTACCCACCGCCAAATAGTGAGGGTTTGTTTGGTTTTTTGGTGCGGGTGAACCCGGTGACGCCGCTGCTGGTGACCACGCGAGAGCTGATCACTGTTGGTACGGTTTCTGAACCCCAGGGGTTTTGGCTAATAAGCGCGGTTGTGTTTGCTTGTTTGCCGTTGACCTGGGTGGTGTATCGGCTGGCGATGCCCTATGCAATTGAGAGGTTTAGCTCGTAATGACTGTAGTAGTTGACAACATACAAGCGATGACTGCACCTAAAGATTCTGATGTGGTGCTCTCGGTGCAGGGGGTATCAAAAAAGTTTTGTCGCGATTTTAAGTCTGCGCTGTTTTATGGCATGCAGGATATTGGCAGCGAGGTGCTGGGGCTGCGGGGCGATAAAAACGACAGGCTACGCAAAAAGGAATTTTGGGCGCTGCAAGATGTGAGTTTTGAACTGCACCGGGGCGAGGCTCTGGGCCTGGTGGGCAAAAATGGCAGCGGTAAGTCGACGCTGCTGCGGATTATTGCGGGGTTGATTAAGCCGGATGTTGGCACGGTGCAGGTGAAGGGGCGGGTAGCGCCGCTAATTGCCCTGGGGGCTGGGTTTAACCCAGTGCTGACGGGGCGGGAGAATATTTACGCGAATATGTCGATTTTGGGATTGACCAAAGAAGAAATTGACGACCGCTTTGATGATGTGGTGGCTTTTGCGGAAATACCGGAGGCGATCGACTCGCCAGTGAGAAGTTATAGTTCTGGGATGCAGGCAAGACTGGGTTTTGCTTGTGCTATTCATACTGAGCCAGAGATTCTCTTGGTAGATGAAGTTCTAGCTGTGGGCGACATGAGATTCAGAGCTAAGTGTAATAGAAGACTTCACCAGCTCCGCGAAAAAGGTCTCTCTTTTGTTCTAGTTAGCCACAACGCGCAGTCTATCTTCAACTTATGTGAAACCTCTGTTTATCTATCTAAAGGCAAACTCATCACATCAGGCGATACAGAAAGAGTAGTTAAAAGCTATGAAGAGGATCTTTATTCGGCTGAACTAGTCAACCAAAACGGAGAATTCATAGTACCAAAGAAACCAAATAAAGAAAATCTCGGCGTAGATATTAGCCGCCTTTACTTCAAAGATCAAAACGGCAAAGCATGTGATTCCCCCACAACTGGAGAACCAGCAACATTTTGTGTTGAGTATAAAGCTGATCTCCAAGTAGAAAATGCTGGGCTCATTTTGGTCATCAAGGAGGTTGCAGGTGAAGGAGATATTTTACTTATTCTCAGTAGCTTCAACGATAAAATTCCACTGCGGATTCAAGTTGGCAAACATGAATTTCAAGTACACATGCCCTATCTTGGGCTAACACCTGGATCATATATTATGCAGGTCTTCATTAGGAAAGACTCAATCTATACCTATGACTATGTTGAATCTTTCATTTTCAAAGTAACTAGTGAAACAGCAATGGGGCGTTCTTTATTCTATCAACCCCGCACTTGGAAATAAACACTTAAAAAATATCAGAAAACCTATCTCTAGACATTATGGACAAAAAAATGAATATAGGAATTCTGACTTTTCACCATACGACTAATTATGGTGCAACCCTGCAAGCCTATGCTCTTTCAAGATTCATTCAAGACCAAGGCCACGATGTAGAATTTATCAATTACCAACCAGAAAAGGCCGTTAAAGTTTATAACGATACATTATATTTTAGAGCTCGAAAAAGAGAAATTACTGGCAATCTCTTAAAGGATCTAAAGATGCGTTGGTTTGTGAAAAAACGCATGAAAGTTGGCAAGTGCGTCTACTCGGATTCACACAGCCTTAAAAAAGCCCATTTTAATTATGATGCAGTTTTTGTAGGTAGTGATGAAGTTTGGAACATTAATTCATTTCGAGGGTATGATACTTCATATTTTCTAGATTTTTTAAGCTCTAAAACAAGAAAAATAAGCTACGCCGCAAGCTTTGGAAGCACTATCAGTTTGGCGGATCAAAAAGAAGCAATTACAGATTTTATTTCTGATTTCGATCGAATTTCAGTCAGAGACTCAAACAGTTTAAACCTAATTCAAAGTGAGTGTAAAGCCAATGCAGAAAAAGTTTTAGATCCTACTTTCTTGATTGATTTTGAACAAATTGCCAACAAACCTAAATCCAAGGAATGCGTCCTAATTTATGGCAAAATTCCAGAACCTTTAACCGCTTCAGTTAAAAAGGTCTCTACCAAATTAAACCTTCCTATTGTATCTATAGGGTATGCTAATGGAATAGCAGATGCCAACCTTTTAGGAGTCAGTCCGGAAGAATGGTTAAGCTGCTTTTCTAAAGCTAATTATATATTCACTAGTTTTTTCCATGGAACTATTTTTTCAATTCTATTTAAGAAGCCTTTCACAGTGTTCTCTGCTGAGCAAAAGAAAGCAAAGCTAACCGACTTGCTAACTGATCTAGACTTAAATGATCGGATTCATTCTTCGACTTGTAAGAATGACATTGATTTTAGCAGTATTGATTACAAATTAGTATTTGAGCGAGTTGAGGAGAAGCGACTAACGTCAAAGAAATTTTTATTGGAGAGTCTTAGCCATGGAAATTAGAAGACTTGAAAGCAACAAACTTTCCTTCTATAGAACTCGCCATAAATTTGAAAACTATGCTGAATTTTCAACTGTTGAGGAATTTATCTCCTGCTATCAATGGGCTAACAAAAACAAAGCAAACTTCTACATACTCGGAAACGGCTCAAACACCTTTTTTAGCCGCAAAAAGATTAGAACCTTGATTTTAAAAAACAATTTAGCAAAGCGAATAAATCCTATAAATGCAGAAGAGGTGGAAGTTTCTTCCTCAGTTCTAGTTATAAATTTACTTAAATATTGTTATGAAAACTCATTAGACTCTTTTTACTATCTTGCATCTGTCCCAGCCACTATTGGCGGTGCACTAGCTATGAATGCAGGTCGAGGACAAGAACATAATCTAACCATTTATGACTTTGTCGTAAGTGTAACTTTTTTTGATGGGTCTCAGATTAGAACACTAAAAAATATCGAAATCAAGAGAAGCTATCGTGAAACAATTTTCACGGGCATGAATAATTTGCTCATCATCAGCGCAATCTTTCGGTTCCCCTACAAAGAAATTGATGAAGATCCAATTGCTGCACGCAGAGATTGGTCAAAAAAATTTCAAGACTATAATTCTCCTAATTGTGGCTCCGTCTTTAAATATGGCGACCGCAAAATTCTCGGGAAATTGAAAGGCCTTAAGATGGGAAAAGCAAATTTTTCTTCTAAAACTTTTAATTGGATAAACAATTATTCAGAAGATAGTATTTTTATTTTGATTCTAATAAAATTTGCTCAGTTATTGCATCTTTTATTATCAAAAGAAATAGGTCTGGAGATAATAAAAGTTGATTAGAGACCTCTTTCAGGATTCATCATATGTTTCTGCTTTCTAGTTTTGTTGACAAAAACGGTAGGGATTTCTGAATGAAGAGGCATGAAGAAAAATTAGGAGATTCTCAAGTTATTAGAGTTGTATTCTTCACTCACTACACTCTACTTTATGGTGCAAATCGGTCTCTACTCAACCTTATCGATGGATTAAAAGATTATCCTGTTATTCCTTATGTAATTGCTCCTAAAGAAGGAGATATAACACGTGCTCTTCAAGAGAGAAACATTAGTTATGCAATTTTTCCTATGGTCCGTTGGATTGAAAAACCTGATTCATCTTCCAACTTTTTAACGCAAGTTAAAAACCAGCTCGACCACCAAATTGGTTCCTTGAAAAGAATTAAGCAAAATCTAAAAATACTCGAACCTATTGTCGAAAAAATAAGAGGCTGGAAAGCTGATATCCTTTATACTAATAGTTCTGTTTTACCTATTGGTGCATTAGCGGCTTATAAAGCAAAGCTTCCGCATATCTGGCATCTTAGAGAATTTGTCGATCTCGACTACGGCCTGAAATTTGACTGGGGCAATGCCCTTGCAAAGAAAATCATTAATCGGTCTAACGCTAAAATTGCGATCTCTAAAGCGATTTACTCCCATTTTTCCCAGCCTAAATCCAGAGACTACCACATTATATATAACGGTATTGCTCGACAATCCGAATTTGATTATTTGCGCCAACAGTTTGAAAATCAGACTACTCCTCAAAAGCCAAAGCCATTTACGTTTTGCTTAATTGGCAAAATTAACCGTAGCAAAGGTCATGAGACTGCTGTACGTGCAATATCGCTACTACAAAAAAAATTCAAACATTCTAAATTACTTATTGTTGGTGATGGAGAAGATCAACCAATAAAACAACTCGTCAACCAATTATGCTTAAATCACTGTGTTGAGTTTTGGGGGAGAATAGAAGATCCATTTAAGGCCTATTTAGCGTCAGATGCAGTACTGATGTGCTCAAAAAACGAAGGTATGGGTAGAGTGACTGTTGAAGCCATGGCTGCCTGTAAACCTGTGATTGGTTATGACAATGCTGGCACATCTGAAATTATCACTCACGGCAAAACGGGGCTGCTTTACTATGGTGACGCAATCGAACTATCTGCTGCCATGGAACAACTAATCGAGCAACCACAATGGGGTAGAGAGCTTGCCCTAGCCGGTTGGAAATTGGCGCGAGAACAATTTTGTATTGAGGTCTATGCTGAGAAGGTTTATGAAGTCCTAATCTCGACGTTAGCCCTAAAAGGTAGTACCCACCAATCAACCCAATTTGATTTATCTAAAGCATTTATTTCTTAAGTGCTGTTTTCCAAAGCTGGTTTGCTATGAATACGCCCAACTTTACATTCTGCATACCAAACCTCAACAAAATCGACTTCTTGCCCGCCTGCATCGAAAGTATGCTAGCCCAAGACAGCGATACCTGGCGCTGCGTCTTTGTCGACGGCTATTCTACCGACGGCAGTTGGGAATACATGCAGCAGTTTGCCAATGACCCCCGCTTCACACTATTGCGCGGCAAACGCCAGGGCATGTACGCCGATTGGAACTACTGCCTCGAGCAAGTCACCACCGAATATTTCTATTTCCTCACCAGCGACGACCTCTGCTACCCCCAGCTCATTAGTAAAACCACCAGCGCCCTTGAGCGATACCCCGACATCGACGCCTGCCACTTCAAATTCGATTACATCAACGAGCATGACCAAATTACTCGCACCTATAAAGAGATTATCGCCGCCGAAATGCCCATCTATCTCAGTGCCAGCGACTACCCCCACCGTCGCCAGGCGTTATTTGAGTTTCTGATGCATTTTGTCTATCGCACCATCTATCGCACCATGACCTCTCTGGTACTGCGGCGTAGCCTGATCTCAAAAGTTGGACCATTCTCTACCCAGTTCGGCTCAGCCGGAGACTACGACTGGACAATGCGGCTAACCATGCATACGGATACTTTATTTATTCCGGAAACTCTTACCGCTTGGCGTAAATATGAGGGGCAGGCTACTCAATCACCTCGCTCTTTAGAGAGCATTAGCCGAGTTTTCGATATTGCAAAGGCCAATCTCGAGATTTGCCGAGACAACCAATTTCTCTTTTCTAAAAAAACCAGACTTGAGGAGCGTTTACTTTTATCCCTTTTATCTAATGCTTATAGGACAGCACTTTATAAGCAAGCTTATTCTGAGAAAACTTTATATGGCAAACTCAGGCTTTTGAGCCAGGCCACTTACAACTACCCCATGCATTACTTCAATTTAACGTTAAAGAGGCTTGGCCTGACCTTACCAAAACTCATATCAAATAAAGCAGAACTATCTCAAAAGCTAATTCAAACTTACCATATTAGATGGCCTGCCGAAGCCACAGTCTTAAATGATTGCAAGGATAACTTTTGTCACTCCCCTTTGTAAAGTTAAGGATTAGCTCAGATGCTTGAGGCAGTAATAAACACTCTAAATGCCAGTCAGGCTACTGATTTATCCGTTGGTATGCCAGTGCTTTATACAAGCAATCCTTATCAGGAAAAGTTGCTGCGGCATTTGGTTGAAAGCAATGTTAATGTTGATACGACCGAATTCAAAACTCAATTCAAAAAAAACCTTTTGAAAAAAAACATTCAGATATTACATTTGAACTGGATTCACTCATATCTGAAAGCAAGAAATTCTGTTAACTCTACATATCGATTCTTCACTCTTTTCTTGAGATTGACGATTATTCGATTGAGCGGGATCAAAATTGTTTGGACTGTTCACAACCTCAAAAGTCATGAAGACAATTATTCTCCAGCCCTTGATTTTTTAGCTCGTCTTATCTTAACTAAGCTTTCCAAAGCAATCATTGTTCACTGCCATGTTGCTCAAGAGAAGGTTACTGCGACCTTTAATGTAAAACCCGAAAAAATATTCTTGATTCCTCACGGCAATTATATTGATTTATATCCAAATGAAATCTCTAGAAAAGTAGCCAGAAAAAGCTTATGTATTGCAGCAGATGAAAAAATAATCTTATACATGGGCATTATTCGCCCTTATAAAGGCATTTGTCAGCTCATTGAATCTTTCAAAACAATTGAAAGCTCAAACAAAGCAAAATTAATCATTGCCGGGAAAATTCTTGAGGAAAGAGATGTAGAAGCGATTTCGTCCGCCATTAAGGGCATTGATAACATCATATTTAAGCCAGGTTATGTACCTGACCAAGAGGTACAGATTTATATGAATGCCTGCGATGTTGTAGCTTTGCCCTACAAAAACATCCTAACTTCAGGGGCTGCAATTTTAGCAATGTCTTTTCGCAAGCCCTGCATCGCTCCAAGAATTGGGTGCATGGAAGAGTTTTTAGGTGCAGATGGAGGTTTTTTGTATGAGCCTAACGACGAATTGGGTTTAAATGTTGCCTTGAAGAAGGCTATCGATAGCCCTTTCGATCTCTTGGAGAAGATGGGAAATTTAAACTTTACTAAAGCCAAAGCATGGGACTGGAAAACAGTTTCAGAACAATTTAAGCAAGTCTATGAATATTGCCTCAGTAGTAATTGATATTATGACTTAGGACTCTGTACTTAAGGTTCTGAAAGATGAAGGCAAAGATTGAGAATTGCTCCGTTTCGGTGATAATCCCTGTCTTTAATGACAGCGAACGTCTTCAAGTCTGTCTGAGCGCTCTCGAACAACAAACTTACCCTTCAGATCGCTATGAAGTCTTAGTGGTAGACAACGGTTCAACTGAAGATATTGAGAGCGCCGTAGCCAATTTTCCCCATGCCCGCTTTATCCATGAGCCTCAACCTGGTTCCTATGCTGCCCGCAACCACGGTACTACCCTAGCAAAGGGAGATATCCTTGCCTTTATCGACTCAGACTGCACCCCGGCCCCAGATTGGCTAGAAAAAGGCGTAGCTAAACTCATCGGCCTACCTAAAGGCGGTTTGGTAGCAGGCCGAGTAGAGCTTTACTACCAAAACCCTAAGCACCCCACTGCGGTAGAACTCTTTGACAGCATCACCTTCTTGCAGCAACAGAAATATATAGAGCAAGACCACTTTGGAGCGACTGCCAACCTGTTTACCTACAAAAGCGTTATTGAATCTGTTGGCCCTTTCAACACCAACCTGAAATCAGGCGGCGACGCCGAGTGGGGCAACCGAGTGTATAACCAGGGTTACACCGTTGCCTATGCAGACGATAGCTGGGTGGCCCATCCTGCTCGCCGCTCCTGGCAAGAGATCTATAAAAAGGTGGTACGCATTACCGGCGGTGGTCACGATCTGCACAGCCAGCAGCCCATGTACTCTCCTCTGCGTTCATGGATAAAGCTCTTGCAAGATCTGAAACCTCCGACCCGCACAGCGCTACAGCAGGTTAACAACGAACGGTTGTCAAACTTTCACCAAAAAATTAAAGTTCTTGGCCTGATTTACGCCGTTTACTACGCAAAAGTTTGGGCAAGGTTTCGTTTGCAGCTGGGCTACAGTTCCCAAAGACAGTAGATTCCCCACGTTTTTATGCAATCCCTGAATCTTCACTGCTGAAAATTCATTTCAAACAATCGCTGCCATGAAACTCTTTAAGATTGCCATTCCCTTTTGGCAGCACTGGCTCCAGCTCTACTCTGAGCACCCAGAGCTAGCCACCCAAACCTGGGCCGAACAACAGGCTACCATCAACCATAACTGGTTTGGCTTTCCCCACGCCTGGAAAGACGCCCTCGAGCCTTTAGGCTATGACGTGCTCGAAGTGCTCGCCAACGTCAATTTAGTTCAAAAGACCTGGGCCGCCGAGCGCAACTTCGTCTACAACGAAGCTAGCTGGAAGTATGACATCCTCAAAGGCCAAATTTTAGAGTTTCAGCCCGAGATACTCTTCGTGGCCGACATGTTCCAATTCTCACCAGAGTGGATACAGCATATACGCCAAAGCTGCCCCTCCATTCGCCTGGTAATGGGCTGGTGCGGCGGCCCCTGGCCCAACGACGGGTTGTTCAAAGCCTACGACTTCACCCTCTCCTGTGTACCCGAGATCGTCGATATTCTCAGCCAGCAAGGGCACCGCACCTTTCACCTCAACCATTCCTTTGATCCACGCATTCTCGATCGCATAGACACATCTCGTCCTCCGTCTATTGATTTTTCGTTTATCGGCAACATCAACCGCAATAGTCAATTCCATGTGGCCCGCGATGCCACCTTAGAAAAACTGGTAGCCGATATTCAAGCCGAAATTTTCACCCTGGCTTTTTATGAGAAGGATGGCCTCAAAACCAACGCCCGACGATTGACCAAAGGGCAGCTGTTACATGTGGCCCAGTGGCTAAAAGCCGCCGGTATGTCTGCCCCCTGGCTCGATTCTCTACCCCTCTTTAAGAGTGTGGCGACCCTCAAAACCGCACCCCGCCGCGCCATTAACCCTCGCATTAAGCCCTTTATGCAGCCACCCCGATTTGGCATACCGATGTTTCAGACCTTGCGCGACTCCAAGGCAACATTTAACAGCCACATTGATTTATCAGCCAACTCGGCTTCCAACATGCGATTGTTTGAGGCTACCGGCGTAGGCACCTGCCTAGTTACCGACTATAAGACTAATCTGCATACCCTCTTCGAACCCGACTATGAGGTGCTGACCTATAACTCTCCGGATGAGTGCGTTGAAAAAGTGAAATGGGTATTGGCCCACCCCCAAAAACGAGATGAGATTGCCCAGGCCGGACAGGCCCGCACTCTAAAAGATCACGCCTTATCTCTGCGAGCCGTGCAACTCGACGAGATCCTGCAGCACGAAATTCAGCGATTATCGGCATTGGTTTGAGTTTAGGTTAAAGAACAACTTGCGCTGCAGTTAGCTTTGGCCCATGAAAATCGCTCTAATCAGCTTTGAATACCCCCCTGACACGGCCTACGGTGGCATTGCCACCTATGCCCAACAGGCAGCGACTATGCTAGTCCAGCGAGGTCACCAGGTCGAGGTATTTGCCGGCAGCCGCAGTCGCACCAGCACTGACATTGAAGCCAGCGTAACCATCCACCGCATTCAGGTCAAACAAAAAATCGACTTTATCCGAGCCGTGGTGCCCATGTTCTTAGAACGCCACCGCACCGTCAGGTTTGACGTTATGGAGGGGCCAGAGTATGGGGCCGATGCCGCTGCGATCGCCCAGGCTGTACCCACCCTGCCCCTGGTGGTCAAACTCCACACTCCCCGCGAACTGATTGCCGTCTACGAAGGCCGACCCAACGTTTTAGGCCAGGTGCGCACTCGCCTTGGCGCCCTCAAACGCGGCATTCACCCCCTCCGAGACCTGGAGCGCATCCACACCCTCGAAGCCGATGAAGTCGCCGCTCCTTCCTGGGCATTGGGCAAAGACCTGATGCAGCGATGGGGCCTTGACCCCGAAAAAGTTCATCAATTTCCGCTGCCATTTACACCCAACCCCAGCCTGCTGGAAATTCCTGTTAAAACGTCAACTAAACGAATTACCTTCATTGGGCGCTTAGATATCAAGAAAGGAGTCACTGACCTGGCCGAAGCCATTCCAGCGGTTTTAGCACAGGTGCCCGGAGCAAGATTTCGCTTCATCGGGCGCAATGGCCTATCGCCATCGCCCAGCCAGGACATGCAGCAGTTTTTAACCCACAGACTGGCTCCCTATATAGAGGCCGTAGAGTTTACCGGCCAGGTACCAGCGGCAAACATTCCAAACTACCTGGCCGATACCGATATTTGCATCTTTCCCAGCCGATGGGAAAGCTTTGGCCTGGTCTGCCTGGAGGCGATGGCAGCCGGACGAGGGGTAATCGGCAGCCGGGCCGGGGGAATGGCCGAAATTATTACCAGCGGTGAGGTAGGGCGACTGGTACCGCCAGAACGACCAGATACGATCGCCGCCGCCATTCTTGAACTGCTGCATAACCCGGAGCTACGCCAGCAGTTGGGGTGCCAGGCTCGCCAGCAAGTGCTGATTGAATACAGTAGCGATCGCATTGGCCAGCTTCAGGAAGCTAGCTATGAACGTGCGATCGCGACACGTCAGAAAAGCAGTCCTCGTCCATGTCGCCTGTTGCTTTGATTTCCACAGCTTGCTTACTACCCATCAACCCTAACCAAACCAGCTATGCTAGACACCAGTCCTTCTTTAACTCCCCTGGTCAGCGTTGTAATTCCAACTTATAACCGAAGTGACTACCTGCGAGATGCGATCGCCAGCGCCCTGGGCCAAACCTATGCCAATATCGAACTTGTCGTTACCGACGATTGCAGCCCTAACAGCCCTAAAGAATTGGTCGAATCCTTCAACGATCCTCGCATTCGGTTTTTGCAAAATACCAAAAATCTTGGTATTACCCTCAACATTACCAATGGCTTCAAAGCTGCAAAGGGTAAGTATGTAGCTAGCCTCAACGACGACGACCGCTGGACTCCCGACTTTCTAGCCAAACTGGTGCCACCACTAGAGGCGAATCCAAACCTATCGGTAGCGTTTTGCGACCACGCCATCATTGACGCCGATGGCCAGGTAGACTCAATAGCGACCCAGCAAAACAGCCAGCGCTGGCAGCGGGATCGGCTGCCTGAGGGAACCTACCAGCCATTTTGGAAACTGGCCCTTGTTGATCGAGCGGTCTCTTGTGCAGCGGCGGCAGTCATTCGCAAAGCTGCCGTTGATTGGGATGAGCTGAGCACTGCAGGGGCTCAGGGCATGGGCCGCCACTGGGACTACTTTTTGGGTTATTTGGTCTGCCGCCAAGGGCACGGAGCCTACTACTGTCCCGAATACCTTACCCAGTACCGGCTGCATAACCAAAATATTACCGCCCTCACCAACCGGAAAAACAACTCTACCAAAGTCAACTCTGGGTTTTCGCGGGTGTACTGCTATGAGCGCTATTTAGCCGATCCTCAGCTGCAGGAATTGTGGCCCTATTTTAGGCGGCAGCTGGCGTTCGGCAAAACCACCCTGGGTATTGGCCTGTTGCGCGACGGCAAAGCTCGCCAGGCTCGCCCCTATTTCTGGCAGGCACTGCAACAAAATTTGAGTCTCCGCACCGCTGCTGCCTTGGTGCTGAGCTTTATGCCGTCTCCCCTACTCAGCCGGGTCTAAGCCCGTGCGGCTATAGCACGATGCCTAAAATTTTGTATTTAATTGCTTCTCACACGAACCCAGCACAGGTAGCACGGCTGGCCAGGGTCTTGCTGCACAGTTCTACCGACGCCCAAGTGTTAGTACATCACGATGGCTCAAAGACCCCTCTCCTGCCTGACACATTTAGTGGCGATCGTCGGGTAATGATTTACCCCACACCCCTCAAAGTGCAGTGGGGTGGCTGGTCAGTAGTCGAGCTAGAGCTGCGGTGCCTGGCCTGGCTATCCGAAAAGGCTGTTGAGTTTGATTGGCTGATACTGCTCTCGGGGCAAGACTACCCTATTCAACCTCCGGCTAAGCTTGAGCAACTTTTAAGCCAGACGTCATATGACGGATTTATTGAGTACTTTCCGGCTGACTCGCCCCCTGAAAGCCAGTGGAACTGGGATTATCGCCTCAGCCTTGAGCGTTACTGGTTTCGCTACTACCCAGTGCCCGCCCAGTGCAAGTGGCTATTTCGCAAGCTTTACCGTCCCATCAACTGGAATCCTTGGTTACGGTTGAAAGGCGGCCGTTTTGGAGCCAAGATTGCCCTACGGCGGCGTACTACTCCCTTTTCAGATACCTTTCGGTGCTATGCCGGGTCTCAGTGGCACATTCTTAATCGGAGCTGTATCCAGTATATTCACCACTTTGTCAGTGCCCGTTCAGACATTGTCGATTATTACCGCCACACGATGGTGCCCGATGAATCATTCTTTCAGACCA
Source organism: filamentous cyanobacterium CCT1 (assembly GCA_003017855.1). Taxonomy (GTDB): domain Bacteria; phylum Cyanobacteriota; class Cyanobacteriia; order Phormidesmidales; family Phormidesmidaceae; genus Nodosilinea. The sequence goes on along the minus strand of PYER01000056.1, from coordinate 15,861 downwards.
TCCTAGTCAACAATCCCGACCTCAATCTGTGTAACGACAACCTCCGCTACATTGCCTGGCGCCCCCCCTACCCAGCCGTTATGCAGAACAACGACTTCGCAACCTTAATTCACTCCGGCAAATTTTTTGCCCGCAAATTTGACACCACTATTGATGACGCTATTTTCAACCGGCTTGACGATTACCTCCTAGTCAAGAACCTCTGATAAGTAATCGACTCAATCCTACTCTGCTGCGCCCCGGCATCTCCAGCCGTCGCCCTTCTAGCGATGAACAGGTACTATCAGGGCAATCTTGCCAAAACGTCCGGACAAGGTTAATTAATGGCGAATTAAAGGTTAAAATCCCCTTAACCTTTTGATATGCCTTTCAATATCAATCGCTCTCGGTTCTGGCAAAATTTTGTCGGCAATATTGTCGCGTCATTTCATGACTCACTCATAGTCATGGCCAAGCTGTATGGCATGAGTTTCTTAGGGTTCATGTTGGCCTGGGCATTCACCCAACGCATGGGACTGACCAGCCGAGAGTTTGCAGCAGACCCGGCGGCCAGCCTGAGGGTTTCTCCCTTTATGGGCATGCTTTCTAATCTAGGCGTTGTGCTGTGGACATCTACCGCAGCCATAACCCTGTTTAGTGCGTTTTTGGCCAGATCGCGTTTCGATCTCCGGCAGCCATGGACAACCTATTTGGGAGCTACGGGACTACTGACAACCCTGCTCATGCTCGATGACTTGTTTATGCTGCACGAAAGTTATGCGTTCCTGTTGCTAAGTCCCGAGTCGCCTTGGCTAAAGCAGTGGGGGCCAAGGGTTTTTGATAGATTTTTTTACGCCGTCTATTTTGGGCTGATGCTGCTCTACATCCTGAAATTTAGAAGGTTGCTCTTAACTTGCGAACCTGCGTTTTTCGGAATGGCGCTGCTCTTTTTTGCCGGTTCGATGGCAGCAGATCTCATATCTGGCATTCCCCGGGCACAAATTTTGATTGAAGACGGGCTTAAGTTCATGGGCATTGTGAGCTGGTTGGCCTGCTTTAGCAGAACCTGTTATAGTGCGATCGCTCCCTCCGCTGTGGGTATCTCCTTCGCTCCAAAAGGGTATCCAATTAAACGCTTTTAGCGATTAACCCGGTTCTAAAAGGCTTCCACAAATCCTTAAAGATTTTGTTTGGGGCAATCGGCTACATCAAGTGTGTGTAAATTACGCTCACTGCCCGAATTTCCTTACTGATTACTGTGCCTACGCTTGAAACATGAGTCAGAGGAAAGTCTTAGCCCCCTGATCTATGAAAATTACTGTCCTCATTCCCACTTACCGCCGCCCGCAGGATCTGCGACGTTGTCTGGAGGCACAAAAGCGGCAACAACGTCTTCCCGACGATGTACTGATTGTGCTGCGCTCCCCTGAGCAAGATCCCGAGACTTGGGCTTTTTTGCAACAAACCCCCTTCGCACCACTGACCATTCGCACTCAAATAGTAGAACGACCAGGCCAGGTAGCCGCTCTCAATGCTGGCCTTGAAGCCGCTAGCGGAGACGTTATTGCCATTACTGACGACGACGCTGCCCCCCACTCCGACTGGTTGCAGCGCATCGAAGCCCACTTCTTATCCGATACTCAGGTAGGTGGTGTAGGTGGGCGCGACTGGGTCTACGTAGGCGATACTCTCCACGGCCCTACCGCTGAGCAAGTAGCGACCCGACCTATTGGGCGAATTCGCTGGTTTGGCGGCATTGTCGGCAATCATCACCTGGGTACTACCCAGGCCCAAGATGTTGAAGTGCTGAAAGGGGCGAATATGAGCTATCGCCGCACCGCCATTGGCTCCACTCGGTTTGACCCCAGGCTTCAGGGCAGCGGGGCTCAGGTGCACAACGACCTGGGTTTTAGTCTGGCTATTAAACGGCGAGGCTGGAAGCTCATCTACGACCCGGCCATCGCTGTAAATCACTATCCGGCTCAGCGGTTCGATAAAGACAACCGAGACGCCTTCTGCTATGACGCTACTCTCCATGCCGCTTACAACGAAACGTTGATTTTGATGGATTATCTGAGACCTCTGCGGCGAGCGATTTACTTGGGTTGGTCGGTCTTGATAGGCACCCAACGTAAGCCTGGGCTAGTTCAAATGCTTTATCTCTTGCCAAGGGAAGGGTGGCAAGGTCTGCAAAGAAGCTTGGCAGTTTTGCAAGGACGCTGGCAAGGTTGCCGGACATGGATAACCCATACCCGTAAAGTAGCTTGAGGTACCCCATGAAGGTTTGCATCGTGACACCTAAACTGCTGCGTAGTGACGGTCAGGGGCGCGTGAACTACGAATTGGCCCTGTATCTGGCCAGGGCAGGACACCAGGTATCGCTTATAGCAATGGTGATTGACCCCGCCCTCGATGGGTTAGAAAACGTTAGCTGTTTAAGAATTCCCCCTCCCCGATGGCTGCCTACGGCATTGTTGCGCAATCAATATTTCGCCTTGCGATCGTGCCAGCTCCTGACCACGTTGGCCCCAGATCTGGATATTGTGCACCTCAATGGTTCTCTGACATATTACCCGGCAGATATTAATACCAGCCACTTTGTGCACTCCAACTGGTTGCGATCGGCCTATCACCCATCCAGAACCTTTGCGGCCAAAAATTTTGGGCGCATGTATGCCGCCTACCAGTGGTTTTACACCCAACTAAATGCTGAATGGGAAAGAAAAGCTTATCAGGCTGCATCAGTAGTAGTAGCTGTTTCGGACTTTGTCAAAAGCAGTTTAGTTCAAGACGCCCAAATTATTCCAGATAAAATTGTTACAGTATTGAATGGTGTAGACACTCAGGAGTTCCACCCTTTAGAAAAAAATGCTGAAAACCTTCTCAGAAAAGAACTGAATTTGGCCTCAGATCAATTTGTTGTTTTTTTTGCAGGAGGAATTCGGACTAACCGGAAGAATCTTGACCTCACCCTTAATGCCCTGACTCAACTAGACTGTTCTGTACATCTGGTAGTTGCCGGATCAACTGTCGGCAGTGCTTATCCCAACATTGCCCAGGAACTAAATATTCACAATCGGGTCCACTTTTTAGGTCATCGTAATGATGTATCTAATCTATTGCGGTGCGCCGATGCCTTTGCTTTCCCTTCTCATTACGATCCGTTCTCGCTTTCGGTTTTAGAGGCGCTGGCAAGCGGAGTTCCGGTTATTACGGCCCCTTCGGTCGGCAGCTCTGTATTAATTCGGTCGGGGATCAATGGCTTTTTGCTAGAGCACAGCGATGACCTAGATGGAATGATTACAGCACTCAGTTATCTAACCAAGTATCCTGATTCTGCGGCTCAAATTGGCATGAATGGTCGTCGTACAGCTGAAGCTCATAGCTGGCTACACATGGCTAAACAGTACGAAGAAATTTATCAAACCGTTTATCAAGAAAAGCGGATGAATTCTGTTCATAAATTGCCTGAGTCCCGTCCTTTAGAGCAAAAAATTTAACGTCTGACCAACCGACTGAACCCGTGAATTAGGTGAAAAAACCATGACTGATTATTCATCTGTCGCTATTTGTATTCCTACCTATAACCAGTCTCAATACTTGGCAAAATCTGTCATCAGTGCCTGTCAACAAACCTACCCTGATGTGCAGGTATGGGTCGCTGACGATGCCAGCACCGATGACACTCCTCAAGTGATGGAGAAACTATGCCAGCAGTACCCCCAAATTCGCTACCACCGACAGCCTCAAAACATGGGTATTGTGGGCAACAATACGTGGCTGTTGAGTCAGCCCCAAACCGACTTTATTGTGCGGCTCGACTCTGACGATCTGCTGCGGCCCCATTATGTGGAAACTCTTATAGCGCTAATGCAGCGCTATCCCAATGCTGGTTATGCCCACTCTGCCGTGCAGGAAATTGACGAGCACGATCGCGATCGGGCGGTACGCCGAGTGTTTAGAACTGAAGAATTTCAAGATGCAGAAACCGCTCTGAGGGCCTCAATGACGAATTATCGGGTGGCCGCTAACATCTGCATGTTTAGGGCAGAGGTGCTGCGAGAACTCAATTACTACAAAGGCCGACCGGAATATACCGAAGACTACGATTTATCCGTCAGGCTAGCCGATGCTGGATACGGTAATGTGTATTGCTCAGAAATACTTTCCTCTTACCGAGTATGGACGGATTCTAAAGGGGTTCGCCCTCGTCGGAAGGCAATTCAACTAGAAGGGCTCACTCGCATTTACGAGGAAAGCTTGATTCCAGCCTTTGAGCGGCGAGGCTGGAGCATTCGCCCCATTCAAAACCATCGTCGGTGGTTGGCCCGCCGCCATGCGCCTTCCTGCTTTTCGCCCTACTTTACCCAGGCCGAGCAGGCTCAGCTGGTTGAGTTGCTCAAAGGGTTGGGCGACTCCTTTGGCCTGCGGTTGTGCATCGCGGCGATTCGTCTAGGGCTTGGGCCCTTCTTCCGCTGGCAGCGCGAGGCTGACCTGGCTCTCAAGGGGATTGCCAAAGGTTGGTTAAATAAGCTGCGTGCCCCTAGCGATATCAAAAGCGCGAGTCAAGCTTGAAGGTAAACACTAACCTATGCTGTCAGATACATCTACCTCAAAACCCCGTGCAAAATGGGGCCTGGATTTACAACCAACTCAAGCCTGGGCACCGATTTTAGCTTTAGTGATATTTACAGCACTTTGCCTGCTGGCTGGAGCTGGAGGCATCTTGCGTTATACCTTCCCGGTTGGAGCGCTTCTGGTAGGGGCTTATCTGTATCAGCGGTATCCCATTCTGTATATGGGGTTTACCTGGTGGCTGTGGTTTCTAATTGCTTGGCTAGCCCGGGTAGTTGACCTACAAGCCGGGTGGGATGAGCAACGGGTAATGCTAATTACCCCAGTGCTGGTAACGTCGCTCTGCGCTATTACTGTATTCAAGCACCTGCCCACTTCCTGTAGCCGGGGCGGTATGCCTTTTGTGCTGGGTATTGTGGGGGTATGCTATGGCTTTTTTCTGGGTCTGGTTCAACACCCCGTGTTTCCTGTAGTGCGGGCCCTGATCGACTGGCTGCCGCCAGTTCTATTTGGCTTTCATATATACATTAATTGGCGCGATTACCCTAACTATCGCCAAAACCTCCTGAGGGTTTTTCTGTGGGGGGTTTTGGTGATGGGAGCCTACGGCGTCTACCAGTATATGGTAGCCCCCGAGTGGGATCGCTACTGGCTTACCAGTTCCGGCATTAAAAGTATGGGGTCGCCCACCCCCAGGGGCATGAGAGTATTTGGCACCCTGCACTCAACTGGTCCTTATGCCTCAGTTTTAATGGCCGGGCTGATGTTGCTGTTTGCTAACCCTTCGCCATTGAAACCAGTTGTAGCGGGGGCAGGTTATTTGGGGTTTTTGCTGTCATCAGTACGGTCGGTCTGGGGCGGTTGGTTTGTGGCCGTCATCATTCACATGTCGTCGCTGAAGTCGAACCTACAGATGCGGCTGATTGTAGCCGCCACCATCATGATGGTGTGTGTGATTCCCCTCTCTCAGGTGCAGCCCTTTGCGGGGGTAATTGGACCACGACTACAATCACTGACAAACTTAGGTAACGACCGCAGTTTTAACGCCAGAACCGAAATTTATGACGAAAATTTTAATTCAGCATTGTTGCAGGGCTTAGGGAACGGATTGGGAGCCATTACACGAGAGAATGTCGTCGACAGCGGAGTAATTGAGCTGCTTTGGACCCTGGGTTGGATGGGCACTTTACCCTACTTAATCGGCATACTACTCCTGTTTATGGCGGCCTTAATGCATACCGAGAGCCGCTTTGATCCCTTTGTAAGTGTTTCCAGGGCAATCAGCGTTTCCATTGTGCTACAGCTGATTATCGCCAGCACCATGTTAGGGGTCTCAGGCATGATGCTGTGGGGCTTTTTAGGGTTTACTGCTGCGGCCCATCAGTACTACAAACACAGGCCGCCACCGCTGTAAAGCAACTTTTAGCGCAGGGGTAAATAGGTTTGACAGCCCCCTGCTTATCTCAAGAAAAGGCAGTGATCTTCATTCCGAGGCTCAATTACTTATGCACAATTTCTTATGAAAATTCTTCATATTTTGAATCATATTCGAGAAACTGGTAATGGCATTGTCAACGTCGCCATTGATCTGGCCTGCTTGCAGGCTCAGGCAGGCCATCAGGTGGGAGTGGCTTCAGTAGGGGGGGGGTATCAGGCGCTTTTAGAGCGCTATGGCGTTAGCCACTTTTCCTTAGATCAAACTCGGCGGCCCAAGCATCTACTTCTAGCTGCACAAAAGTATCGTCGTTTGCTAGGGGATTTTCAACCTGATATCGTCCACGCCCACATGATGACCGGAGCAATTCTTGCCAGAGTGCTGCGATATAGTCGCACGTACACAATCATTTCCACAGTGCATAACGAGTTTCAACGTAGCGCCACCTGGATGGGCCTAGCCGATGGGGTAATTGCTGTGAGTCAGGCTGTAGCTGAGGCAATGGAGCGGCGAGGAATACCAGCAGCAAAGCTGAAGGTAGTGCGCAACGGCACTCTTGGAAGTCCTCGTTGCTCTGCTGAAGCACAATCGCAGGATCAACAGCTATGCCGTCCCGCGATCGCAACTGTAGCGGGCATGTACCCTAGAAAAGGCATTGCTGACTTAATTGCGGCTTTTGAACAAGTTGCTCCTCACATACCTACTGCCCACCTTTACCTGATTGGCGATGGCCCTCATCGGGCTGAATTTGAAACCCAGTCCAAGAAAACGACCGTAGCTAATCGCATTCATTTTGAAGGATTCCAGCCCAATCCCTTGAGCTATTTGCGGTCTGCCGATGTTTTTGTCCTGGCTTCTCACCGAGAACCTTTTGGCTTGGTGCTTTCAGAAGCAAGAGAGGCTGGCTGCGCGATTGTTGCTAGCCAAGTCGATGGTATTCCCGAAGCCTTAGATCAGGGGCAAGCTGGTTTGCTGGTGCCAACCAAAAACCCTATGGCCCTGGCAGAAGCGTTGATGAAGCTCCTGAGTAATCAGGAAACCCTCCGGTTTTGGCGAGAGCAGGCTGGAAAGAATATTGATTGGCTCAGTGCCCAAAGGGTTTACGCCGAAACCCAGGCTGTCTACGAGGAGTTTCTGCATCAACGCCCGTAGGGTGGGCAGTACCCGTTATTCAATCCGATATTTTTCTAAACTTCTATTAATGACGTCCTATGAAAACCCTTCAAATTGGCATGGGTTGGTTCCCCGAGCAAGCAGGAGGGCTCAACCGCGTCTACTACGACTGCGTTCGATACCTGCCTAAGGCCGACATACACATCCGGGGGCTGGTGGCAGGAGGTCCCCAAGTTGCCCAAATGACTCAGGGACAAATTCAGGCATTTGCATCGGCTGCCGATCCATTGATGACACGCTGGCGGCAGGCGAGAAATCACTTCACCCAGCTCACTGCTACCGAAGATTTTTCGCTGGTGGTGTCCCATTTTGGCCTTTACACCTTTCCGCTCCTCGACCAGCTGCGACGCTATCCTGTGGCGATGCACTTTCAAGGACCATGGGCGCTAGAGGGAAAAGTAGAGGGCAACGGCAGCTGGGGGACGCGGGCTAAGTGGCTGCTGGAGCGGACCACCTATCGTCAGGTGCAGCAGTTCATTGTACTTTCCGATGCCTTTCGTCAGACCCTACATCGAGAATATGGTGTTCCTTACAATCACATTCACATTATCCCCCCCGGCGTTGACACTACCCGCTTTGACCTATCGGTAAGCGCCAGCGAGGCCAGAACGCGACTAGGTTGGCCAAGCGATCGACCTATTCTGCTGGCAGTGCGGCGGTTGGCCCGTCGTATGGGCCTTGAAAACCTGATTGCAGCTATGGCTGAGGTCCGTCGCCAGAACCCCGATGTGCTGCTGTTGATTGCTGGTAAAGGCTCCCTCAAGTCTGAGCTTGAGCAGCAAATTAAAGAGCTAGACCTAAACCATCACGTTCGAATACTGGGGTTTGTCTCCGATGAGGACCTAGCTCTGGCCTACCGGGCCGCTACGCTGTCGGTAGTCCCTACGGTCTCTCTGGAAGGCTTTGGCCTAATTGTAATTGAGTCTCTGGCTAACGGTACCCCGGTCATGGGCACCCCTGTAGACAGCATTCCCGAAATTCTCACCCCCTTCTGCCCCGATTTACTCTTTGAGGGCACCCGTCCAGAATATTTGGCCCAAGGGATCAACGAAGCGCTATCGGGACAGCGGCAGTTGCCCGATACGGCAGCCTGCCAGAGGTATGTAGAGGCTAACTACACCTGGCCAGTGATTGCTAAGCGCATCAAAGCCGTCTACCAACTGGCAATGGAGAGCTAGCCTGTGAAAATTCTTTTTCTCGATCAGAGTGGCAAATTGGGGGGAGCTGAGCTATCTCTGCTAGATGTCGCCAGCGCCTTTACCCCAGACTGCCTGGTCGGTATCTTTCAAGATGGGGCATTTGCCCAGGCGCTAGCCTCGCGGCAAATTCCTTACCAGGTACTCACTCAAGCCACCATTCAGGTCAATAAAGATAGCGGCTGGGCCGATAGTATCGGCAGCGCTGGCCAGATACTACCTCTGATAGCAACCATTACCCGTCTCGGGCGCAAGTATGACTTAATTTACACCAATACATCAAAAGCGCTGATTTTAGGTGCATTAGCCAGTCGGCTCTGCGGTAAGCCCCTCGTGCATCACCTGCGCGACATTGTCTCGCCAGAGCACTTTAGCGCTGCTAACCGCACCCTGCTGATTACCGCAGCCAACTGGTGTGCAGCTCATGTGATTGCCAACTCTAAGGCAACTGCCGCCGCCTTTGTGGAAGCAGGAGGCAACGCTAAAAAGGTCAGCGTCGTTTACAACGGTTTTCAGCCCCAGGTTTATCAAACAATATCGGAGACGGACCTACGGACAGATTTGGAATTGGGCAGTCGGTTCGTGGTCGGCCACTTTAGCCGCCTCGCCCCTTGGAAGGGGCAGCACATTCTAATTGAAGCCCTAGCCCACTGCTCAGAATCCGTCGTAGCGCTGTTGGTGGGCGATGCGCTGTTTGGTGAGCAAGACTATGTAAACACTCTGCACTGCCAGGTTGAGCAACTGGGCCTGAGCCATCGGGTCAAGTTTCTGGGCTTTCGCTCTGATATTGCCAAGCTTATGCAGGTCTGCGACCTGGTTGTTCATACTTCAACTGCGCCAGAACCCTTTGGCCGTGTCATTGTCGAGGCTATGCTATGTCAGCGTCCGGTCATTGCCGCAACCGGTGGCGGTACCGTCGAGTTAATTACCCACGGTGAGACCGGTTGGCTATGCCCCCCTGGCCAGCCCCAAAAACTGAGCGAATTGATCTGTCACAGCTACCATCAGCCTGAGCAAACCCAAGCCATTGCTCAGGCGGGCTACCATCACGCCCTTGCCCAATTCACCCTGGAGAAAACTAATCAAATGCTGCACCAGCGACTCGCCCAAGTGTTTGCCTAGGGCTTCGCTGTGAACAGAAGCCAGTGTAGTAGTTTATTATAACGGATTTTCTCATTTTGACCAGTGAGGAGTTGACGATCTGTAGATATGGAGACTTTAAAGCTACCGCCTTTGTCCGGTTTTCCCCTGAAACCTCCGTAAATACTCTTAGGTTAGTTCCGGTCTGTGGTTCAGCACCCAAAACAACACTGCAAAAAATAAACCTTACAGTTCACCTTTAGCCCTTATAACTATGGCTTCTTCTTCTTTGCGCAAATCCTCATCGCCGTCCTATGAGGCTACCCCTGGCCAGTCCCTGTGTCTGATCGTAGGGTTGGCCTGTTTGTTCGGATTTTTAGTAGATGTTTTGATCTTGGCGCTTCCTCCCAACCCACTTGATATTCAATGGCGCGTGGGACTAATGCAGCAGGTGGGCGATCGCAGCATTGTGCTGCTGTTGGGCTTATCACTGACGCTATACGGCATTCTAGATAACCGCCGCCTACGCAAACAAGTTGCCTTGTTGTGTTTGGCTATTGGGGTTATGTTTAGCTTGTCGGGCCTTTTTATGGTGCGCGATAGCCTCAAACTGCAAGATCTAACCGTAAACCGCATTGCCAGCCAGGAGGCGGAGGTGCGCGAGCAGATTGCCACTGCGCAGGCTAACCCTCAGCAGGTATCACCCGACCTAACCCCCGAAATTTTGCAGCAGGCCTCCCAAATTCTGACTGACCAGGTAGATACCGCCAAGCGTAGCGCTAAGACCAACGTGCTTAAGGTTGGAGCCAGTAGCTTCAGTAATCTGCTCATCACCGGCCTTGCCCTGATTGCAATAGGCCGTTTTGGTACCCGTGCCCGAGTTTAGAGTATAAGACCAGGTCTTTTGTCAGGTGCGTCATCGCCCTGGAGTTTACCAATCCCACCCTCGCCCGCTTACCCCTATTCCTGGCTAGGACATCACTTTTGGTATGGCCAAACTAGTTAGTCAAAAGCAATTTCAGCAAGCCTTGCAATGGAGTTTGACAACTCACCATGGTTGCATTGTCTCCCTGGGGCTAGTGGCGGGTTTGTTTTACTGGCATACCTACATTAGTTTCTTTATTGGCGATATTTGGAAAGGACAATCGCAGGTAGTCCTGAACCTGGGGTTCTTATATTTAGGATTTCATCAGTTTTGGACTCATCGAAAAGAGTTGACTAGCATCGCTGTGCTTGGGGACGACCGCATTATTGGTCATACCCTAATTTTAGCGGCATCCTTATGGCTTCCCTTTAACGGCGGTTCCATCTCGCTTCAGGCATTTTTGTGGATGCTAATTTTAATTGGTATTGCCTGGAGTTCGTTTACCCCAGCAGTGTTTGGTCAATTTCCGTTGGCCTGTTTATTTGTTCTAGCAGGTTTTTATCCCGATTGGATTTGGCTCTCAAGTCAAGTTATTTTAGCCATAACTGGTCCATATCAATTGGAAAATGGTATGGCCTGGGTGAGCAGCATATTTTTAAGGAGTTTGGGCCAAACCGTCGAAGCTCAGGATCGCTTCATAAATTTGCCGACGGGTTCTGTAGAAGTAGCCCCTGGCTGTAGCGGTTACGATATGGCCTTTGTGCTAGCAGGTACTAGCGTATTGTGGGGATTGCTGGCCAAGCAAACCTTATCGCGCATTATCCTAGCGGCAGCAATAGGCATTGCGATCGCCCTCATCCTCAATATTCCCCGCATCATGCTTATGACCTTTGCCGCCGTCTACTGGGGCGAAGACTCCTTTGAGTTTTGGCACGGCGGCTGGGGAGGGCAGATCTTTTCAACCATCATGTTTACCGCCTACTACTATGGCGCGATCGCAGTGTTTGGTCAGTCAGCCTCTAAGCAAACCATAAAGAACTAAATCTCAGCACTACATATACCGCGCTTAGCTGTGTAGGATTTTACATGTGTAGAATCCTACACAGCTAAATGGTTTTGCCCACCAAACAGTCTTGAGGAATTCAATTTTTATCAAAACAGGACCAATGTTTCTTAGGGAAATGAGGAAAAAAATGAACACTCCGATAAGTTGAGCAGATTCACTGACACAGAACTAGTTAGTCTGGTATAACTATGGAGTGTAATTACGAACATCTACTGAACGCTACCACCTAAGGCTTAATGCATCTTCTGCTTTGGTATTCAAAGCCAAGACTTAGAACGCAAAGAATCAGGGACCTACACATTGCAATTCTGTTCTAGATTCTTTTTAGGAAAAACATGAAGACACAGCTAACCAAAGGAGCAGCAGTTCTCTCTGTTGCGGCTGTTGCAAGCTTACTACAAGCATTGCCAGCTTCTGCTTACTCCATCGATAATGTTGCAAAATCTATCACTTTCACGCTCGGTGATCCTCTTCCTGAGCTGTTCACTGTTGAGTTTGATGGGAATGTTGAGGGAGAAGCTGTTCCTGGACTAGCCTCTAAGGCCAACGTGCAGCTGACTGCATTTACTGCCAACAGCGCCACCTTTATATTTGATCTGTTCAGCACTCCTAGTGGAGATGTATCTTCCGCTAGGGTTTCGGCTCTAGGGTTTAACGTCAGCCCTGCCCTGTCTGGTGCTTCAGTATCGGGTGACTTTGCCAATGCTTTTAGAGCCAATAATCCAGCTAACCCAGGCAATTCTAATCCTAGTTCACTTCCCAATGGTGTTGGTTCCCTTGATGTCTGTTTTGGTAGTGGGTCTAACTGTCGAGGTGGTGCCGGGTTTGGAGCTACTCCAGGCAACCCAATTTCTTTTACAGCCATCCTCAGTTTCATTGACCCTGTCGAGGAATTTACCTTAAGCAACTTTGCTGTTCGCTACCAGAGTATTGTCAGCACTCTTGATCTAGGGTCTGATAGCGGCACCGGCACCGGCACCCCGATCCCGACTCCAGCCCTGCTGCCTGGTCTCGTCGGCCTCGGTGTTGCCGCCCTGCGTAAGCGCCGGGGCAATGCTGAAGACCAAGAAGCGGCCTAGTCTGCGTAGGGTAAGCATCGCTTGCCCGTAATTTGAAGGCATTGCCGAGCAATGGCGCGGTAATACACCCACAGCGGCAACTAACGATCAGCAGCGATTCCTCTCACAAGGGCAGGCGTAGTATCTCTACGCCTGCCCTTTGCTTAATGCGGCCCATCTAAATGGTGCAGGGTTGCTAAAACTAGGCATAAACCATACATACAGCGCATCTCGTCGGGGCAGATGTCCGTAAAGTCTTTGGCCCGGCTGCGCCTATGCCCTACCTAAATTCATGCCTCAAATTCGCAACGCCCGAATTCTCACAATTCTTGCAGGACTGCTATGCCGAGTAATCTTTGCCGCTGTCGAGGACTGACCTATAGCGGTATGCAGGATGACCCAGTACAGGCAAGGAGCTAAGCATCTTGTTCGCTGGTTGGCTTTGTACTTGATCGGCATGAACACCGCCATAACTAAAAAAGCCCCCGGCGAAACCGGAGGCTTAGTCGTCAGATGTTAACCTTTACAGCCTAGGCTGTTGGCCATTACGCCTCTTGATCAGAGGTGTCTTGCTCGTTGCGCTTGCGGAAAGCCGCAACACCTAGACCCACCAGCCCAGGCAGTAGTGCCGGGGTGGGAATAGCGGTGACATCCGCCGAGAAAGACGATCCGTTGACAAACGTAAAGCGCCCCTGAGACGTCAAGCTACCATCCCCACTGAGGCTGGAGGGGGTGAAGAACCCGGCGATGATGGCCTCAAAGGTACCAGTTGGGTTCTGGGTGAGGTCAAAGGTCTCGAGAGTGAACCCGATGCCATCCGCCAGCCCGCTAAGCCAGCTGACAGGGGCACCGCTGAGCGCCCAGGTGGTAGCGGTAGTCCTCACTAGCGCCAAATCAGCGATAGAAAAGGTGCTACCAGGCGTACCAAAAGCCGAAACCGCGCTTAGGTTGAATGCGGTACCAGCACCAGGCCCAAACCCACCGGGAATCAGTGCGAAGTCTAAGGTGGCAACATTGCCAACAGCGACATCAGACAGCTTTGCTCTGCCGCTAAAGTCAAGGGTCTTGCCCTCAATTGTAGCGGCCTGGACGGGTGCTTCTAGAACAGCAACTGCCGAGAAGGCGGCAGCCGCACTTAGGCCTAGGCCAAAAGCTCTTAAACTCATAATCTCAATCTACCTCGTGTAAATGGATGAATACCAACCCTAGTTAGGGCTAAGAACAAAAAATTGCTCCTATCAGGACAGTTGGTAGTGCACCTGCCATCAAATATTGTGTTGTTCTCCATAAGTAGAGTCTTTAAAAGCTTGCCTACCCTAGATGACACCTAAATACAGTCAAGCTTTACAATCATGAAGAAGCCCACAAACTCGGTAGATGTTTTCTACAAAACGCCTCAATCAGCACGGATTGCCCACACTGTAGATGTTTTGTATCTTGCACACCAGTATAGATGGGCTAAATTGAAGTATAGCTCCCTATCCCTGCGTAGTTTACTCAAGCTTCATCGTTGTCTATCTCACTATCAGCTTTATTGCGTAATTTCGCTGATAGGGAACTCTAAACGTTTACGTGCTCGGGCACTGAATCAAGTTCAATCGGCAGCTTCTTCCACTTGGCGCAGCAAGATAATAGTGATATCGGTATTCTGCGCAATTTCTAAAGGCACGTTGCCCTTAATCACTTGACTGAGCAGGTTTTCCCGCGAGGCCCCCAGCAAAATAGCGTCGGTATGACACAGCTTAGCCATATCCACAACTGCTTCAGAGACCGAGGGGTGGGTGAGCACCTGGGTGTAGACCGGGCGGCGCAGGGTTTCTTCTAGCCCGTCGGCCATCTCAGTCAGGTGCTGAAGGGTAAGGCACTCCCCCTTTTCCGGATGGCAGATGGTGCAGAGCTGAATTTCGGGGGCGTGGCCGAGGGTGAGCAGGCCCGGCAGCAGCTTTTGAGCACTCTGGGCATTGGGGCCGCCTGCGGTGGGTATGAGCCAGCGATCGAAGGTGAGGTTGCGGCCGGGACGCACCACCACCACCTGGCAGGGGGCCTGGCGAATGAGGGTATCAACCACGCCGCTGATCACGCGGCCGGGAGTGAGGGTGGGGTGGTGCCAGCCCATCAGCACCAGGTCAATATGGCGATTCTTGATCACCTCCAGCAGGGTGCGGCCAATTTCGTGGGCGGCCCGCACCTGAAAATGCACCGATAGACCACTGTTGGCAGCGTAGGACATGGCCAGCTGGCGCAGGGGCTCGACGCCGTGCAGGTCCACTTTGGCCTCGGCGGGGGCAACGCTGCGGGGCACCGATACTACGTGGACGCACTCTAGCTCGTAGTGCAGGCCGTGGGCGATCGCCGCCGCAATCTTAATCAAATCGGGCGCGGTGCGAGGGTCAGCCAGGGGTACCAGCAGTCTGCCCTGACCGGTGGCGGGGGCGCGCTGCTGCAGCACTACGTAGGAGGGTTCAGCCTGAGGGCCAAGCTCGGCTAGCTCGCCGCTGACCTGGTCAGACTCGGCGCGAATAATATCGGCGCGGGTGATGATGCCCACCAGCTTGTTGCCCTCGGTGACGGGCAGGCGGCTGAGCTTGAGCCGGTTGAGCAGGTGCAGCACCCGGGGCAGAGTGGCGTCGGGCGCGACCGTCACCGGGTGAGGAGTCATAATGTCGGCCAGGGTGAGGTACTGGTCGAGCCCCTGGGTAGTGGTTTCGCTGAGGTCGCTCTGGGTGACAATGCCCACCAGCCGTCCCTCGTCCAGCACCGGAAAGCCCCGGTGGTGCGATCGCGAAAACGCCTGCACCACCTCGGGCAGGGTCATCTGGCTCGAGAGGGTTTCAACCCGCCGCTGCATCAGGTCGGCGGCCTTGAGGTGTCCCCAGGGGTTGTTGGCCTGAGGTACCGGCTCCAGGTGAATGCCCTGCAAGGCCAGCAGGCGGTTATAAATAGAGCCGTTGTTGGCGCGATCGCTCACCAGGTAGGCGATCCCCGAGCCAATCATCAGGGGCAGCACCAGGTTAAAGTTGGCCGTCATCTCAAAGACGATCACAATGGCGGTGATGGGCACCCCCGTCACCGCGCTAAAAAAGGCCCCCATACCGGTCAGGGCATAGGTGGTGGGGCTGGCTAAGGCCTCGGGTAGAGGCCAGGCTCCAAAGCCGGTATAGAACCCCTGGGCCAAAAAGTTGACCAGGCAGCCCAGCGCCGCCCCCAGCACCAGCGATGGCGCAAAAATGCCCCCCGCTGCCCCCGAACCGTAGGCCAGCAGGGTGAGCAAAAACTTGACCACAAAGGCGATCGCAACCAGCTGCCAGCCCGCCGACCCGGTGACAAAAAACTCCTGTAGGCCGGTGTTGTCGACCGCCGCCACCGGCACAAACACCCCTACCAACCCCGTCACCAGACCCGCCAGGCCAATACGCCCCGGCAGCCCCAGCCCC
>PYER01000055.1 GCA_003017855.1 filamentous cyanobacterium CCT1 | reverse complement strand
CGATCGCAGCTGCTGCCGCTGGCGCACCTCATAGTAATAGTCGGGGCTGTGGCGACGTTGGTGATCCCACAGGTGGCGAATCAGGGTCTCGACCTGGTCGCGCACGCAGCAGTAAACATTCACCAGCTCGGGGTTGATGTCTCCCAGCACCGCCCGTCGAGCGCGCCGCCCGGCTCATTTACCTCAACAAAACTTGCTATAACGGCCTCTACCGCGAAAATTCCCAGGGTCACTTCAATGTGCCGGTTGGCAAGTACAAAAACCCGGCCATCTGCGACCCGACGCTGCTGCGGGCGGCCTCGGCGGCACTGCAAATTGCCGATATTCAAACCTTTCCGTTTGAATCGCTGCGGTCGCGATCGCTAACCTCCCGCGATTTTGTCTACTTTGATCCGCCCTACCACCCGATTAGCCCCACCAGCAGCTTTACGAGCTACAGCCGCTACGGCTTTACTGGGGCCGACCAGGAGCGGCTGGCGCAGGTCTTTCGCACCCTGGCGAATCAGGGTCAGCGGGTGATGCTGTCTAACTCCGACTGTGAGTTCATTCGTGAGCTGTACCAGGGGTTTGCCATTCATCCCATGCTGGCGGCGCGGGCGATTAACTCCCGCTCTGGGTGCCGGGGTAAGATCAATGAACTTTTGATTACCGGCTGACCTAGCCGGGGATGGATGCCTTCGCGTTGGTAAATGAAGTATCAGAGGAATATAGAAGTCCACTCGATGCAGAGGCTAATGTCAGACGAGCGTTCAACTGTTTGAACGTTTTCAGGATGAAATTCCACGCGATGCAAAGGCTAACCCCATGACCCAGACCCCACCCCGTCCCCCGCAAACCAACGACCCGACCCGTGAAACCTTTCAGGCGGTCACCCAGGTCATGCAGGCCATTGTCACCGTGCTCGACAACGTCACGGCCACCACCGGCAACGCTGTGCTGTCGAGGCTTCAGCCCTTTTTAGAACCGATGACGGCCACCGTTGGTAGCGTGGTTGGCCCCATTGCTGACCTACCGTTTATTCGGTACGCCACGGCCATACCGGGGATGCGGGTGCTGCTGGCGGCGCTGGGCCAGGTGAATGTGACTGAGGTGCGATCGCAGGTGGATGAGCTGCGATCGGAGTATCCCCTCGAAGACAAGCGCACCCTGGCCCAGCGAGTGATGGCCGAAACCGCCCTCAAGGCTGCCGGAGTGGGTTTGGCCACCAACTTTGTGCCGCCCGTGGCCTTTGCCCTCACCCTGGTCGACATTGGCGCGGTCGCCGCCCTCCAGGCCAATATGATCTACCGCATTGCCACCATCTACGGCTATTCGCCCACCGACAACGATCGCCGGGGCGAAGTGCTGGCGATCTGGCTGCTGTCGTCGACCACCGCTGGCATGGTCAAGTCGGGGCTGAGCGTGGCCGAAATTATTCCGGGTTTGGGCGCGGTGCTGGGCATCGCCACCGACGCGTCGCTGATCTACAGCGTTGGCTACTTTGCCTGTCGCTACTACGAAACCAAGCGATCGGCCCCCAACGAAATCGTGGTGTAGCCCCTCTGCGCTAGCCCGAATTATTCACAAGAACAGACGTTGAAGACTATCCTTCCTGCGCAGGCGGGAATCCACGCTAGAGTAGCTGCTCTCGACTGGATCTCAGGAATGACGGTTCTGCCTCGCTACTGTAGGGTGGGCACTGCCCACCAGTAACTCGAAGCTTCAATTCCCAGGCTGCGCCAGCCGCGCCTTCGCCTTCTGCCACAGCGCCTCTAGCTCCTCAATGCCGTACTCGCCGAGGGGCTTTTCGGCCACGGCCTCAACCAGCTCAAAGCGCTGAATAAACCTACGGTTGGTGCTTTGCAGCGCCTCCGAGGGGTCAAGATCGTACCAGCGAGCCAGATTCACTAGGGTAAACAACAAATCGCCCAGCTCTGCCTGCTGGTTCTCCTTGGGTTCATGGGCCAGGGCGGCGCGAAACTCGTCCAGCTCTTCGTGAAACTTGTCCCACACGCCGTCAACATCGTCCCACTCGAACCCGGCTTTGGCGGCTTTGACGGAAATTTTGCTGGCGGCCATCAGCGGCGGCAGGGTGCGGCTGTACTTAACCAGCTTGGGGGTGAGCTTGTCGGGCTCGTGGGGAATGCCTTTTTCTGCAGCCTTGATGCGCTCCCAGTTTTGGCTGACTTCTTCAGGGGTTTCTCCGCTGGCGTCGCCAAAAATGTGGGGATGGCGGCGCACCAGCTTGTCGGCAATGCCCGTGGCGACGGTGCCCAGGTCAAAGTCGCCGTTGTCGCTGGCCACCTGGGCTTGGAGGACAACCTGGAGCAGCAGGTCGCCGAGTTCCTCTGCGATCGCCTCCTTCTCCCCCACCTGAATCGCATCCACTACCTCGTAGGCCTCTTCGATCACGTAGGGAATCAGGCTGGTGGGGGTTTGGGCCAAATCCCACGGGCAGCCGGTTTCGGGATGGCGCAGCTGGGCGATCACGTCGATCAATCGCTCCAGGGCAGCGAGAATAGCGGCGCGAGAGGTAGAGAGGGGTTCGTCTGGCATGGCGTTGATCCTGGTTAAACCATTCGACAATGGGCCACTGGCACGAGGCTACTGATCTGTTTCAAACAGCGCTGTCAGGTCTTGATACCCACTTACGACGCGGAAAACCTCAACCTCATTATCCAGCAACCCATAAAAAATCAGGTATTGTCGACAGGGAAGGCTACGCAAATTGGGATACAGTTCATCGCGCTGGCGGCCAATATAGGGAAACTGACCGATGCGCTGCAAGACCCGATCGATCTCAGTTAGAAAGGTTTCTGCACTGGCTAGATTAGTCTGGTTGGCCAGGTAGTCTGCGATCGCTTCAATATCCTGACTTGCCCGCGGTGTAATGCGGCAAACTCGGCTCATGGCTCAGCATGTCGCTGGCGCAGCCGTTGACGGATAGCGCTGATTTCTTCAGACGCGTTTAAGAGCTGGCCCTGCTCAGCCTGGGCTGCGCCTAGCAAAATGTCGTGGCGCAGTTCCTCAAACCGCCCTTGGTAAAGTTGCTCTCGCTCGACTAAAGCCTGCAAGCCAGCCAAAAGCACCTCGTCTAGAGAAGTATATCGACCGCTGGCAATTTGGCGTTCTGCAAACTGTTGGAGTTCAGGGGGCAAGGACAATGCCATGGCAAGGTCAGAATGATTGTTAGGTGCCTTTTAGTCTAGCTCACCCCTCTGTTGGAATCGGCGGGTGCCATGCTGCTGGTATTGTTGGTGGCTTTGTAGCGGGCCACACTGCTTCTGTGCACTGGCCTGATTGCATACGCCCCCAGACATGGATGAATATTGCAGCGGATCGAAGCGAGTTTTGGTGTGACAGTCGTGATGTAGCGTATGACGAAAGGATCTGCACCAAAAACAGCATCACTGTGCGCTGCACAAGTAAGGGTGTAGCAGGTGACTATTCGAAATCGCTCTATGACAGAAGCATTGTGTATTGAGCAGAGAAGAGTGCAGCGGTTGACTATTCGAAGTTACTCTATGACAGAAGCACTGTGCATTGAGCGGATAAAGGTGCAGTGGTTGACTATTCGAAGTTGCTCTATGACAAAAGCGTTGTGTATTGACAACTTAAAAGATTGCGGCTTCACACTAAAGGATGCAGCCCTCACATTAAAGGATGCAGCCCTCACACTAAAGCATTGCGTTGCTACACCAAAGGTTTGCGCTGTCGCACTAAAGGATGCAGCCCTTACTCTAAAGCGGCGGCGGCTGAATGGAACGCTGCGCGGCGACACAGTAAAGGTGTTGCGGGTCAATAACGAGGGACGCTACGCTCTGTGGCAATTTTGACTTGATTTAGGGGTCTGAATAGAGTACGTTACTGAGCTATGGCTGTGTGCGTGCAGTCTGAGCTTCCCAAAAATTTGGTCAAACGCCGCTGGAAGGTGCTTGCAACACCAACCAGCAGCTAACCCCGTCGACTGTCTTACCCAGTCTCGGAGGCTAAGGTTGATCATACCTGGCCGCCCTGAACTGCACATGTCTGGGGCGGCCAAGTTTTTGGGCTTACCTACCCATCGTTTCATCGGAGGAAGCCCGATTATGTTGTGTTTGCCATATTTATTGTCGTCAGCCTGTCGAGGCGAGGCGACTAGCCCGCTGCTGCTGGCTAATCCAGAAGCCCAACCAGGGCGCGATCGCCTGCGCCATCTGGTGATTGGCTCGCCCGAGGGGGTGCGAGCGACAATTAACCTGCTGCATGTACTGAACTACGCCGACCAGGCTACCTGGAGCCAGTTGGTGACAGTGCCGCGATCGGGGATTTTGATCACTCCCGAGCAGGGCGAGGTGTTTAGCCTGCTGAGGCGCGATACTCACAGAGCAGTCCTTGAGGATTAGCGCTAGCTCTTTCCAGGTACCGGGTGCCTATCAGGCTGGCAAAACTAACTTGAGGTGTTGCCAAGGCACCCGGTACCTAATCTAACTTTGCTAGGTTCTCTCGACAGCGCACCGTCCAGGGGTGCTTGGCCCCAGTTTGGATTTAAGAATGGCGAGGGCTTGCTGGTAAAGCGATCGCGCTTCTATCAGCAAGCCCAACCGACAATACCTGAAAACCCCGATGCTAGATATAGCTACGGGCTCAGGCTCCACAGCGCGTTGAGAACGCTCCTCACCCTGGCCCAATCCTGAGCTGAAAGATGTCCTAAACAGCGGCTAACCGTCCCTTTCTTGTGCAGCCGCACCACTGAAGGCAGCAGCAAACCCGCTTCAGCCTGGTCTGATAGAGCAATATCAAATGCTGTTGTGTACAGTTGACTGGTAATTCTGGCCACCACAATATCGGGATCGCCAGTATCTAGCAGAACCAGGGCGGGACGCTGTTTTTGACGAATGCCGTCAGTGAAGGGAAACGCCAGCAAAACTACATCACCCGGCTCATAGGTGGTCATCGCTACAGCGTGTCGTAGATGGCATCGGCTTCGCTGTAGCCATCTAAAAACTGTTCAGCCGCCATAACATTCCACTCGGCGTCTTCTTCGCCTTCGGGTGTGTCCTGCACAAGCACAATAACTCTAACGGCGTGATGGCCTGCTAACTGCGCCAGGGCACTCTTTGGCAATTTAAGCTGCCCATCGGCCATCACCTCTCCTGCAAACTCATAAGCTTTCATAGCCTTTCATCCCCAAGTATCGATTTAAAGAACGCCTGGCGTTGCTGATTCAAGAGATGAACCGATGCCTGAAAGATCTGAAACCTCGTTCAGAATTTTGCAGAATCATCCCGCTATTCAGCAACGCCGAACGCCTTACTGCTCACCATTCTCTACCTTGGCTAAATTTTCGCGGCAGCGCACCGTCCAGGGGTGCTGGTCCCCCAGCTTGGGTTCGAGGATGGCGAGGGCTTGCTGGTAGAGCGATCGGGCTTCTTCGGTGCGGCCCTGGGTAGTGTAGAGGATGCCTAAATTATCAGTGACTCGGCCAACGTTTGGATGGTCATCCCCTAGCAATTGTCTAAAAAGCTGGAGCGCCTCAGTCAAATAAAGCTCTGCCTCTCCATAGCGCCCCTGGTCAAGACAAAGACTGGCGAGATTGTTGAGGATGGTGGCTATATCGGGATGCACCTTGCCTAACAGTCGTTTGTAGATCGCAAGGGCCTCTTTATAGAGGAGTTCGGCCTCCTCGTAGCGCCCTTGAGTTTTGTAGAGCGTAGCCAGATTGCTGAGGCCAGCGGCTGTAAAGGGATGCGCCTCGCCCAACAGCTGCTTTTGCAGCACCAGGGCTGCTTGGAAGAGGGGTTCGGCCTCCTCGTAGCGCCCTTGAGTTTTGTAGAGCGCAGCTAGATTATTGATACTGATAGCGACAAAGGGATGCGCCTCGCCCAACAGCCGTTTGTACATCGTAAGGGCCTTTTTGTAGAGGGGTTCGGCCTCCTCGTAGCGCCCTTGAGTTTTGTAAAGCACCGCCAGATCGTTAATGCTGGTGGCTATATCGGGATGCACCTCGCCCAACAGCCGTTTTCTCATTGCTAGAGCTTCCTGGTAGAGGGGTTCGGCTTCCCCATAGCAACCTTGACTGTAGTAGAGTCCAGCCAGATTGTTGAGGCTTTGGGCAACATTGGAATGCTCATTGCCCAACAACCGTTTTCTCATTGTCAGAGCCTCCTGGTAGAGGGGCTCGGCCTTCCCATAGCGACTTTGATTGTAGTAAAGTACGGCTAGATTGTTGAGGCTTTGGGCAACATCGGAATGCTCATTGCCCAATAATCGTTTTCTCATTGCCAGGGCTTCCTGGTAGAGGAGTTCGGCCTCTCCATAGCGCCCTTGCAGTTTAAGAGATATAGCAGCTTGATTTAGGCTAGTTGCGATATCTTCATGTTCATCACCGAATAAACTGCGCCGTAGCTCCATTGCCTTCTGTAAGAGTGGGTCAGCCAGAACATACTCCCCCCTTTCTAGCAAGTAAGCACCCGTGACATGAAATACATCGGCAGCCTCAATAGAGGCGATTTCGCTTTGCTGGTAATGGTTTGCCAGCTCCTGCACATGGTTGGCTAAGAGAGCCAGAATTGGCCAATCCTGGTAATCTAAATTTTCGACTTTTGCGGGGATAACCTCCTTTGTGGCCTTCAACAGCGGTTCCACCCAGGTTTGACACCCTGCATCACCCAGTTCAAGGCGAATCACCTCCTGCACCATGCTATGTAGGCTTAAGCTCTGACTCTCTGGCCCTACTCGAATTAGCGAATAGCTGCCCAAGGGGTTCAGTAGGTCGTAAAGTTCTAGTAGGTCATCATCAGCATTGGCTAAGGCCGTAGCTAGGGGTTCACCCAGCTCTGCCGCTCCCTGGGTGAACAGGGAAAAGGGAATCGCGTTAGGATGCAGAAAGGCACAGTAGTTCAGTAATGCCGCAGCGGCAGGGGCGATTTTCTGCACTTCCTTCAGGTTCAAGGCCCAGGTGGTGGCAATGGAGTCGGGGTAGTTGCCCAGCTTGGGTTTGGCTTTTTCGAGTCGTTTTAGTCGCTGTTTTCGGTAGCTCTTGAGATAGTCGGTAAAGGGCACCCGGTTGGCAACGATGTAGGCGGCGGCCTGTTCGAGAGCGAGGGGCAGGTAGCCCAGTTCAGCAGCGAGATCGGTGGTGGCTTGAAGTTCTGCGGATTGCTCAATTCCTCGCATTGGGTGAATGTCATTTGCCCCTACAAGGTTCGTGCGTCCAGTGCGGTTCAGCAGAAAGGCTATGGCATCTTCTGCACTCAATGTCTCCATCGCTACCGGTTGTACAATGCCCAGGTCTTGAAAATCCTGGGCGCGGGAGGTAACCAAAATGTGGCCCTTAAACTCGCGAGGTAGAAACGGCTGAACGATTTCGGGGCGATCGGCGTTGTCGAAAATCAGCAGCCAGCCCTCTTCGCGGCTCAGCCACAGCCGCACGTACTGCACGGTTTCATCCTGGTTTTCGGCATCCTTTAGAGGCAAATTCAGCGTCTGAGCAATAGATACATAGCTATTGGTTAGCTCCAGTTCCGTATCGGCCCGCACCCACAACACATAGCGGTAGTCGTCGCGATAACGATAGGCATATTCCACCGCCGTCTGGGTTTTGCCAATGCCGCCTAGCCCGCTAATTGCCTGGGTTTGAGAAATTGCTGCCGTCCCCCCCTCATTCAGCTGCTGGTACAGCGCCGTCAGCACCTCGTCTCGCCCAGTGAAATAAGGATTGCGGCCATAGGGCACCATCCACGGCAGACCCTTCTCATCGCTCTCAACTTCCTCATCTCTCCAGCCTGGACACAGCTGCTCCAGCACCATATACAGCTGCTCCAGCCCGCAGCCCGTTGCCGCCTCCACCCAACTCAGCAGCGCCGCCACTCGGTTGCCCTGGGCGGCCACGCCTTCGGGCACAATTCCCGGTGGCGGGTTGAGGGTAAACCGCAGTTGCTCAAACTGCGGAGCAGGTAAAGCGCTGAGGGTTTGAAACAGCGTCAGCCTGGGGTGGGGCATGGTGGGGCTGGGGCAAATACTGAGCTAATCCTAACCGAAGATATTTATGGGCAAGCTCAGTAGCCCCGTAGGAGGACTAGCGAAGCGTAATCCACGTGGCACGGACATTTTGACACTACTTCCCCAGACGCTCCTGCGTCTCCTCAGTTTGGGGCGCAGGAGCGCGATCGCGAACATTCTACTCAGTACCCTTGCCCCTGTGGAATACTGAAAGAGCTATGGCCAACCTGTAGTAGTATCCCTATCCCAACAACAGACCGGAGATCTCCATGCTCCCAGCGGCGATCGCCACCCCCGACCAAGCAGCCCCTTTGTTATTTGAAGGGCTCACCTGGCGCGAGTTCAAAGCGGTTGAGCAACTGTTAGACCATCCGGGCTATCGGCTCTCATTTTTGGATGGAGTTTTGGAGATTCGACGCAGGCCAGGGGAACCCCACAAAACCGTCAAAAAGCGCATTGCCGCCCTGCTAGAGCTTTACCTGCTGATGGCTGGGTTTGACTTTACCCCCACCGGCTCCATGACTCTCGAAAGCGAAGGCGGGGCCGTCAAACGCGAGGCCGACGAGTCGTACAAGCTTGCCCCCGGTCGCGATCGCCCCGATTTGGCAATTGAAGTGGTGTTTTCTACCGGCGGCATCAATAAGCTAGAGACTTACCGGCGACTAAGAATTAAAGAGATCTGGTTTTGGGAAGACGGGGTTTTAGAGGTCTACCACCTGCGGGGCGCAAACGATTCTCTGAGGTATGAAAAAGTTGCCACCAGCGAAGAGGTCAGCGGCATTGATCTGGCGCTGCTGCTGCGCTGCATCAATATGACCAATCATGTTGAGGCTGTTAAAACATTTCAGCGATCGCTGCTGTCATAACCCCCGCGCCGCATGTCATCAGATCTTGCTAAAACGCCGTAGTGCAGGGCGGGCAACTCCATATAAGATAGCCATGGCCAGATTGCCAGAGCCTCACTATACCTATAGAGAAGTTGAGCTGTGGTAAGTTTGGCGGGTCGTCCTGCCGGGACGACTGTTGACTATCCCCTTAGCGGAAAGCAGGAAGTTGCCCATGGGTCGCGCAGAGAAAGTTGTTCTAGCCTATTCCGGTGGCGTGGATACCACCGTGTGTATTCCCTATTTAATGAATGAGTGGGGTGTCAAAGAGGTGATTACCCTGGCGGCAGACCTGGGCCAGGGCGACGAGCTAGAGCCGATTCGCCTCAAGGCGCTGAATGCCGGGGTAAAAGAATCCCTCGTCGCTGACCTGACCGAAGAATTTATTACCGACTACGCCTTTCCGGCCATTCAGGCCAACGCCCTGTACGAAAACCGCTATCCCCTCTCCACCGCCCTGGCCCGCCCGCTAATCGCCAAAGCCCTAGTCGAGGCCGCCGATCGCTACGGGGCCGATGCGGTAGCCCACGGCTGCACCGGCAAGGGCAACGACCAGGTGCGCTTTGATGTGGCGATCGCGGCCCTCAACCCCAACCTCAAGGTGCTCGCCCCCGCCCGCGAGTGGGGCATGGGCCGCGAAGAAACCATTGCCTACGGCGAAAAAACGGGCCTTGAGTTTCCGGTGAAAAAATCCAGCCCGTATTCCATCGATCGCAACCTGCTGGGCCGCAGCATTGAGGCCGGGCCGCTCGAAGACCCCATGACCGAGCCGCTGGAAGAAGTGTTTTTGATGACGGAGGCGATCGAGAATACCCCCGACCAACCAGAGTACGTCGAGATTGGCTTTACTAAGGGGTTGCCTACTCACCTCAATGGCCAGGCGGTGGGTCCGGTGGAGCTGATTACGCAGCTGAATGCGATCGCCGGTCGCCACGGCGTAGGCCGCATCGACATGATCGAAAACCGCCTGGTGGGCATCAAGTCGCGCGAAATCTACGAGGCCCCCGCCCTGCTGGTGCTAATCGACGCCCACCGGGATCTAGAGAGCCTCACCCTGACCGCCGACGTCACCCAGTACAAGCGCGGCATCGAAGAAACCTACAGCCGCCTGGTCTACAACGGTCTCTGGTACAGCCCCCTGAAGCTAGCGCTGGATGCCTTCATTCAGCAGACCCAGGAGCGGGTCAGCGGCACCGTGCGGGTGAAGCTGTTTAAGGGCAACTGCCGCGTGGTCGGGCGCCAGTCTGACCTGGCCCTGTACAGCGAAGCGCTGGCTACCTACAGCTCCGACGACCAGTTTGACCACCGCGCTGCCGAAGGTTTTATCTACGTGTGGGGGCTGCCCACGCGGGTGTGGTCTGAGAAGCTGCGGGGGTAGCGCTGCTTTATCTGATCTTCATGCCCTTTGCGGCTAGATTTGGTAGAACCTCAGGAACAGTCGCTACGGCTATGCGTCGATGACCCGTATTAGCCTCGGTACTGCGACCTGTTACCGCACTTGGTCACCGCAATCTGGCCCCAGCCACTTTTTCCTGAACAAAGGTAAACCTTTACAAAATACGGAGGCTAAAACCAGGCTAGTCGACCAAGATGGGCCATCGCGGTGCTGTTGTGACGTTTTGTGTGTAACGTTTTACGGGGTTGTCCGGACAGCCTAAGGAAGCCTAATGATGAACCGCCTTTGTCTGCTGAGTTGGGGCTTGGGAACTCTGGTAACGCTGACTTTGGGGCGTGGCCCAGGGCTTGCCCAAAGCCAACCCCTACCCCTGACGAATGAAACCGACGCAACCGTGACTCCGGAGCCACGGTTGCCCAATATTCTCGCTCCAGAGCCTGAAGCCAGTTTTCCTGAGGCCTATGTGCTGGGGCCGGGCGATCGCATCCGCATCGACATCTTTAATATTCCTGAATTTAGCGGCCCCGAAAATGGTGTCCACGAGGTGCTGGTCGACGGCACGCTGGCACTCCCCATGGCCGGTACGGTAGAGGTTCAGGGCCTCACCCTGGCCGAAGCTCAGGCAGCTTTAACCGCCAGCTACGCTCCCCTGCTGACTCGCCCGCCCCAGCTCACCGTGACGCTGCTGTCGGCCCGTCCGGTGCGAGTGGTGGTGGCGGGTGAGGTCAACCGCCCCGGCACCTACACCATTGACCTGGAGGCCGAAACCAGCGGCGGTGGCGGCTCCAGTGCTGGTCGCCAGTGGCCCACCCTGACCCAGGTGATTCAGGAGGCGGGGGGCATTACCCAGCAGGCCAACATCAAAGACATTCAGGTGCGGAGACAGCAGCTGGAGGGCGAGGCGGTGATTACCACCAGCCTGTGGGACCTCATTCGCACGGGCGACATCAGCCAGGACATCCGCCTGCGCGATGGTGACACCATTGTCATTCCAAAGGCTGTTGCCATTTCGCCCGAGGAGTCGGTGGCCGTCTCGAGCGCCAATTTTTCCCCCGACGAGATGCCGGTGCAGGTGGTGGGCGAGGTGGCCAGCCCGGGCGGCGTCACCCTACCGGCCAACGCCACGCTCAACCAGGCCATTCTGGCCGCTGGCGGCTTTGAGCGCAGCCGCGCCCAGACCTCAACCGTGCAGCTGGTGCGGCTCAACCCCGACGGCAGCGTGGACCAGCGCACGGTGGAGGTCAACCTGGCCGCCGCCGCCAACGACACGACCAACCCCATTCTGCGCCCCAACGATGTGGTGATTGTCGATCGCAACATTGCGGCGGCCACTGGCGATACCCTGGGCCTGCTGCTGCGCCCCTTCACCTCGGTAACTACCGTTCTGCGCATTCTGGGATTTTAGTTAAGGTTTTTGCCCCTGGGCCGCCTGCCGCCAACGACGGCGGCTGCATCCAAGCCAAAAAGTCAGCCCAGAATAGAAAGATCGCGTTAAGTCTTACCCCAAATAGACCCTGAGCAGGTCAGGCTTTGAATTTTGAGCTATAAGTTTACAAATTCTTGGGAGCCATTCCCAGATTTACCCTATGCCTTTTCCCCCCTCCTCCACGCCCCGCGAAACCAACGGTCATAGCAACGGCCATGGCAATGGTCACGGCTCTGGCAGGCCCGAGTTTGTGCCCATGATGGCGCCCCCCTCTCTCGTCGAGAAGGGCGATGACGTTGACCTCAAACGACTGCTTGGGGTGTTCAAGCGCCGAGCCGGAGTCTTTTTGGGAGTCGCCGCCCTGTCCTTTGGGGGGTTAACCCTCTGGCACCTGAGCCAACCCCCGGCCTACAGCGGCAGCGTCAACCTATTGGTTGAGCCTGTCACCAACGCGCCCCCGGTAGGGCTGGAGGAGGTGGTTGGGGCTCAGGGCAACCGAGGGGCGCTCGACTATGACAGCCAGATTCGGGTGCTGCGAGGACCGGCGGTAATCGAGCCTATTCTGGCCGATATTCAACGCCGCTACCCCAATATCACCTACAACGCGCTGCTCAGCCGCCTGTCGATTGTTCAAGAAGGGGAATCAAAGGTGCTGCGCGTCACCTACAACGGCGCCGACCCGGCGGTAGTTTCGTTTGTGCTCAACCAGGTGGTCGAAGGCTTTGTCGACTACAGCGTGCAGGACCGCCAGGGCGATCTGCGCCGGGGCCTGACGTTTTTAGACGAGCAGCTGCAGGAGAAATGGCAGGAAGTTGAGGCGATTGAAAGCGACCTGAGCGAGTTTCAGAAGCGCTACGACATTGTCGACGTCAACGCGACCAGCGAAAGCGTGACCCAGCGCCTCAACCAGATGCTGGCCGACCAGGAGCAGCTGCGGGTTGACCTGACGGCCATGGAGCCCCTGTACGACAGCCTGCGTGACCAGGTGGGCTTTGACCCCGACACGGCAATTCGAGTGGCCAACCTGAACGAGTCGCCCACCTACCAGGCGCTGCTGGGCGATCTGCGCGAGCTAGAGCAAACGATCGCCGCTGAGTCGGCTCGGTTTCAGACCGATACGCCCATGATCGAAGCTCTGGAAGACCAGCGCCAGCAGCTGCTGCCCCTGCTCGAAGCCGAGGCCCAGCGGCTGGTGGGAGAAGCCGTGGAGGCCAATAGCCTGGGCTACAAAGGCTCGGTGAGCCAGGGGTTGATGCAGCAGCTGGTGAATACCGCCAACCAGATGCAGGTGCTACAAACCCAGGATCAGGCGATTGGTCAGGTGGTGCAGCAGCTGCAGGCTGAAATTCAGCGGCTGGCCGACCTGTCGCGATCGTTTCAGCAGATTGACCGGGAGCTGACGGTGGCCGAAAGCAGCCTGAATCAGCTGCTGGCCAGCCGCCAGGAGCTGCGGCTGCAGATGGCTCGGCAGGCGTCTCCCTGGGAAATTATCTCTCCCCTCAGCGAGTCGAGCATTACCCAGACGACCAATTTGCCCCGCAAGCTGCTGCTCAGCACGGTGATAGGGCTGATGCTGGGCGGGGTAGCGGCGCTGCTGCGCGATCGCATGGATCAGGCCTTCCACAGCACCGATGAGCTAATCAAAACCACCCAGCTGCCTAATCTGACGACGATCCCCAATGCCCCGGCCCTGCAAAAGCAACCGCTGCTGATTGAGCCCAATCTGGCCGTCACTATGGCCGATGTGCTGACCCAGAGCCAGAGCCCCGAAAAGCTCTACACCTCCTTTAGCTTTGCCGAAGCGTTTTACTCCCTCGAAGCTAACCTGCGCATGCTCAGCTCTGATGTGCCGGTGCAGGTGGTGGCGCTGACCTCCTCGGTGCCGGGGGAGGGGAAGTCGACTATCTGTGCCCACCTGGCGATCGCGGCGGCTAATATGGGTCGCCGGGTGCTGCTGATTGACGGCGATCTGCGCAAGCCCAGCCAGCACCTGATCTTTGGTCAGCCCAACCGCCAGGGGCTGAGTGACCTGATTACTCAGGCCATTGATGACCCCAACGATCTGGTGCTGCAGCTGCCAGGCAACCCCAACCTGCACCTGCTGACGGCGGGAGCTCGCCCCCCCGCCCCCGGTCGGCTGCTGTCGTCGCGCAAGATGCAGCAGCTGACAGAGCAGTATCGCCGCCACTACGACCTAATTATTTTTGACACACCGCCTCTGTCCGGCATGATCGACGCTAAACTTACGGCGGCTCATGCCGATGGATTGCTGCTGGTGGTGCGGCTGCATCGTTCAGAGCGATCGGAAATTCAGCGGGTGCTAGCCGATCTGGGCAATACCGCCCAGGCGCCGCTGCTGGGGCTGGTCATTAATGGCGTTCCCCAGAGTCGGCAGAGTGGCTACGACTATTACTACGGCTACTATGGTCGTCCTCAGGTGGCAGTCGGGCTGGAGGAAAACCTCTAGCCGGCGGGTGCAGCGAGAACACGGGATGTGAGGAGCATAGACAATGAAGCGCAAAACAAAACCCCTGATTACCGGCGGACTGTTGGGGCTGGCTGGTCTGGGGCTGCTGCCTCAAGGAGCCGAAGCCAATTCCGGTCTGCCGGTTGCCGTGCCCGACCCAACCCTGGGCGCAACTCTGGCAGAAGATCCACGCCCGGTAGTTGTTCCTGAGCCTTCGACCCAGACGACGGCGCCTCAGACCGAGGAGCAGGGTGCGGCTCAACCCACCTGGACCCCTGAAAGCGATTCACCCATAGCGGCGGCAGCGGCGGCAGCAGCAGAATCTACTCCTGCGCCCAGCCTTGAACCTGAGCCGACGGCTGTGGACCTTGCTGAGCCGGAGAGCAGCGCCCAGGCAGACCTCGCAGCCCCAGAGGTTGCCGCAGCCCTGCCAGTCCCCGCACCTGCCACAATCGCCTCGGTAGCTGAACCAGCCCTTTCTCCAGAGCCTTTGGAAAGTGGGGCGACTGAGCCGTCAACCGACCGATCGCAGGTCGAAGAAGCTGCAATTCCCCAAGATGCGGTTCCCCAGAGTGTGGATCCCCAGAGTGCGGTTTCCCAAAGCGCGATAGGGGCGATCGCCAGTCCTCCTGAGGCTGTAGCAGCAACAACCCGGGAGCCTGCTGCGCCTGAAGCCTTCGCAACTCCTACCCCCGCCGAGCCATTGGCTGCGGTCGCGCCCAAGCCTGCGGCGGCTAAACCCGTGGCCCGGGCGGCTCAGCTCCCTGAAATAGCGCCAGCAGCAGTATCGGCTAATCGGGTGAATGACGAGGATGGGCAATCTGACGCAATTGCGATCGCTCCTGCCCCCTCGCCAGCCGCTACTCCAGCCCCAACGGCCCGTCCGTCGAGCCGACGGCCTGCCCCAGATGTAGCTACCCTGCGATCGCGAGCCGCTACGGTACAGACGCTGCTGCACAACCTGCGATCGGCCTACGGTATTGAAGACCCGCTCACCGCTACCGACGCCACCGCCGCCCCGGCCGCTCCCCTGCGCCAGGTGTCTCGGCCCGAAACGCTGCAGCGGGGGCCGCAGCTGCCGCCGCTACCCTCGCGATCGGCCCGCCGTAGCTCGACCGCAGCGCAGCGCGTAGCGGCGGCTGACCCAGCTCCGGTTGCCAGCGCTGCGCAGCTCCCCTCATCGCCGGGGCCAACCCCCAACGTCGCCCTGGCGCTGCCGAATCCACAGCCGGTGATGTCATCGGGACGAGCCGCTGATCTGTCGCCAGAATCTGTAGATGTGCCCTTAGCCGAGGCGGCCGTTGTCCCTCGTTTAGCGGCGTCGCCCTCGACAGTCACCACCGCCCAGGCCACCCCCTCCACAACCGAGGCAGACCAGGTGCGCGACGATCTGCGGATTGAACCGCTAACCACCGCCGCCGAACCGGCCCGGAGCTTTCCGCCCTCGCCCAATGCGGGCATTCCTTCCGCCTTTGGGGCCGACTGGGGCGATATCTTCTTCAGCGCTTCGCTCTCTGGGGCCGATCGCCTGCGGGCCGAGGCCGACGGCAGCCTCTCGATGGGGTTTGGGCTGGGCGATGCGCGGCAGGCCGTGGGGGTAGAACTGGCCTACAACCTGCAGAGCATTCGTCGATTTGGTGAGAATGGCGGTTTTGATGCCAAAGTGCACCGCCAGGTCTACGGCAGCGACAACACTCAAGTGGCCGCTGCCGTGGGGGTCAACAACTTTGTCTCCTACGGGGCTGATACAGCGGGTACGAGCGCTAGCGTGTACGGCGTTGTGACGGCGGCGCATTTGCTACAGCCGGAAAACCCGGTCAACCGGATGCCGATTACGGCTACCCTGGGCGCGGGGAGCGGTTATTTTTCTGGAGACAACAGCGATGTCGGCGTAATTGCCGGGGTTGGGCTTCAGGTGCATCCCCAGTTCTCAATCAATACGGCCTGGAGTGGGGTGGGTGTAAATGTCGGGGCGTCCATCGTGCCTGAGCCTACCATACCGCTGACCCTGAACCTGCTCTACGGTGACGTCGGCAACAATACCCGCGCCGGTTCCGTCGCAGTGCTCAGCATTGGCTACGGCTTTAATTTTGGCCCCCGATTTTAGGCGGTAGCCAGTATTGATCCTGCCGCTCAAGCTTCAACTAGACCCCAACCCGTACAACTCACCCGATTTAGGAGAACAACCGTGGAACAACTGGCGGGCCGACTACGGCGACAACTCTCGCTGCTGCTAACTCTAGTAGGCACTAGCCTCGCGATCGCAGTCCCAGGGCATACGGGTTCTGTACCCACGGGCCAGGGCAGCGGAGCGACGGTGGGAGGATCGTCAATTTTGACGATTGGCGCATCGTCGCTAGGCAGCGAAGAGCTGATTGGTTCGAACTCGCCCAACGCTACCGTCGACCCTTTAACTGGTGAAGTGACGCTAACTCTTGCGGCGCAGCAGAGCATTGATACTGTAGCCAGCCAGATCTTGCTGGGGTTGCAAAGCACCAACCCTTCGCTGTACGCAATCATCACGACCTTACTTGAGATCAACCTCGGCAGTCTCAGTGCAGCGGGGCCTACGGGTGAGGGCAATGAAGATGCGCAGACTATAGATGAGGTTGCTGCCGCTATCGTCAGTGCGATCGTCAATGGCGAGAGCGTAACCCTCGTCAGCAGCCAGGGAACGCTCACCATCGCTGCCCCAGTCGCTGTCACAGGCGCGCTGTCAGAGATACTGGTGGCCAGCCAGGGGACAGCCCTGGCCCAGGCCAATCCGTCCCCCGTCCTGGTGACCTCCGCTGTCTTTACGCCTGTGGGCGGCACGCCGATGGTCATGCCCCTGCGCGGCACCCTCGACCAAATCGCCAACGCTGCCGGGTTTTTAGCGGCTTCCTTTGCGGCTGGCCTTACCCCTAGCCAGGTGGCTACGTTTACCGAGATGGCCCTGGTCGGCGTAGACTACGTTGATCTGGTAGAGCTGTTCAATGCCGTTAGCGGCCTGCTGCCTGCTCAATCTCAGCCTCAGGAGACAGTCGTCGATGCCACCCAGCTTGAAGCCGCCATTCAAGCCTACAACCGCATTTTAGATGAGACCGATCCAGCCGCTTTGGTGACCCTGGGCGAGTTCGAGGATTTTGTGGTTTTGGGGCGATCGCTCCAGCAGTTGAGAGCCGCCGTTGACACCCAAACAGCATCCGACTAAATCGCTGTCGAAAATTGCACCTGATTTAGCCTGATTTAGATCAAAGCGCTTGGCAACTGTCTCTAAGCGCTTTTTAATTTGAGCACTTTTCAAATAGTGCAACTTGAAGCAGCAAGCTGCGCAGTTTAAGCCTGCTTTGCAGGCCTCGCTCATTCGCCTAGTTGCCATTGAGAATGGTGATGCGATTGTACGCTGCTGGGGCTAGCTTTAACTTAGTTTTCAGGCTTTAGAATGTCAATCTTTATTAACTGAATTACGTCAGGCCCTAAGGCGAAGCGCGGACGTTTTTGATTTATCGTTGTTCCCATTCTTTATAAAGAAATTCTGTTCATGGTTAATCTGACCAGACTGAATTCATTGATACATTTACGGCCCTGCTTTGTAATTCCTGAAACAGATTTTCTTTGAGAAATATTTCATTGATAGACTCAACTCGGAGCAATCTAACTTGATCCGGTTGATTTGTATAAAATGCAATATAATTAGCGCCAACGTCTGGTAAAGTACGGTATCCTTCTGCATATTCTCTAAACCAGGAGAGAATGATGTCAAGAAATGTTGAAGTTTGCGATCGAGTCTCATACTGTCTATTTGGCTACAAATCTTCTTTGGGGTAACGTTGTTTGACTCGCGGCGGGACATTCTCGCCATAAGCTAAATCACTAGTCTTGGGTCAGGAGCAACGCGCTTTCTGTAACTTTTTTGCCTGAAAAGCTATTTCTTGTTTCTGCGAATTTGCGTTTTAAATTTTGCTCTAGCTAGTTCATATATCATCCGATAGGCAGATGTATAAAGGCTGCCCGTAAGGCAGAACTTGTAGTGCTTATTAAGACTCAGCCGGAGGCTAAAAGAAACTATTTGGTGCCACTTTTCTGCATGCAAGTGAAGGCTGATGAAAACGATGCATTTCAATCCGGGCGTGTCTCCACAAGTGTCGATTCTGACCCAGTTTTTTCCCCCTGATTATGCGCCTACTGGGCAGCTCATGGCTGAGTTGGCCCAGGGCTTGAGTCACCAGGGCTTAAAGGTACAGGTGTTTGCTGGCCAGCCCGGCTATGCCTACGACCGTTCCCTGGCTCCTCAGCAAGAGACGGTCAACGGGGTGATGGTACGGCGCACGCGCACCTCTCGCCTTTGGCCCCAGCGCATTCGGGGGCGAGCCGTGGGCGGCCTCTTGTACTGCCTGCGATCGCTAGTTAAACTGCTACACCCGGCCCGGCGGGGCGATCTGGTGCTCGTCACCACCGAGCCCCCCTATCTGCCGGTGCTGGCCTATCTGCTGCACTGCCTGTTTAAGCAGCCCTACCTGTGCGTCGTCTACGATCTTTACCCTGAGGTGGCGGTGGCGCTTCGCGTTGTCCCCAACACCCACAGTCTGGCGCGTTTGTGGCACGGGCTTAACTGCCTGACCTGGCGCCACGCCGAGGCAATCGTGGTGCTCAGCCGCACCATGAAGCAGCGCATCGTCGATCACTGTCCTGAGATCGGCGACAAGATATCGGTCATTCACAACTGGGCTGACCCCCGCCTGATCTACCCCCGCCCTAAAGGCGATAACTGGTTTGCCCACCAGCACGGGCTGACTCAGGTATTCACAGTGCTCTACTCCGGGAACATGGGTCGCTGTCACGACCTGGATACCATTATGGCGGCGGCCCAGGTTCTGCGCCACGCGCCCGTTAAGTTTGTGTTTGTGGGTGGCGGCGCTAAACGACAACCCTGTGCCGACCAGGCCCGGGCGGCGGGGTTGACGAACTGCCTGTTCTTGCCCTATCAATCAAAGGGCGACCTACCCTATTCCCTCACGGCCTGTGATCTGAGCCTGGTCAGTTTGGTGCCCGGAGTTGAGGGGCTGGTGGCTCCCAGCAAGCTCTACAGCAGTCTGGCTGCCGGCCGCCCGGTGGCGGCTATCTGTGAGTCTCACTCTTATCTGCGATCGCTCCTGTCCGAAGGCGGGTTTGGCTGTGCCTTTAGCAATGGCGATAGCAGGGGGCTGGCCGACTTTATTCACACCCTGATGGCTAACCCGGGCATGGTGAAACAGATGGGCGATCGGGGCCGCAGCTATATGCAGCAAAAGTTTACCCCTGAGCAGGCAGTCCTTCGCTACTTTGAAGTGGTTGAAACCTGTCTTTATGGCCCTGCCCCTGCCCCCCACGCCTCGCCGCCCAAAACCGCCGCCTCTCGGCTGTAGTCTTACCGTTTCTCAGGCTGGCTAGAAATATTAAATGTTCTGGCTCTAGGCCTTGCCAAATCAAATAATTCCGCTACCCTTTCTGGCATGGAGTGGGCTTCGACGGTCTCAGGATCTCAGTCTCTCCCCCGTAGTCTTAGCCGCGCTAGCCCTAAGACCGTAGGCAGAATAATTGTGCCCAAACCCATCTGACCATCCAAGAGCATTTGCACCTTAGATACTCGTTGTTGGTTCCTCGTTATGGCCTCATCCCGTCGCAACCGCAGCCGGTCCAAACGGCGCGCCATCTTCTGCCCCGACCACCAGACCTACCTCGATAGCGTTAGCCAAAAGTATCCGCTTTACACCACCCAAGCCGAGCATTTGCAGCAGCGGGGCTTGAGCCGCCTGCGATCGCTCACCGTCATTGCTGGCTACGGCACGGTTCCCTTAACTGGAGAATGGCTTGAAGCCTTTTGGTGCGACCACTGCCAAGAAACTCGCTGGTACCACGTTCACAAAACCGCTGCCAATCAATACACCCTTGAACCTGCTCCCGAAACCCTCTGGATGCAGGCCAGCGGCGTCATTTTACCTACCGGCAACCCCACCGTCAGCGAATTTACCCGTCGCCAGGCCCGCCAGACCCAATACCAGGGCATCAAAGATTTTCGTCGCATTGGTTAGGCTGGGTACCATATCTACTATCGCCCTAGCTCACCTGATGGAAGGGCTCATCGAACTACGTCAGTATCTTGGAACTTACAACTACGAAAAAGCCCTTGAGCTAGTCGCCGATTTAGACAGAGATATCAAAGGAAGACAAGCTCAACAAAATCTATAGCTATAGGGTTGTGCTGCTGGTGCATCTGATCAAGCGACAGGCAGAGCAGCGGAATACACGCTCTTGGGAGCTTTTTATTGACAATGCCGTCAAGGAAATACAGGGAATAAATCGTCGCCGCAAGCGGGGGTAACTACGCCAATGAAGCTGAGCTGCTGGTCGATGGTTTTGAGACAGCTATTCGCAGGGCGGTGTTTGAGGGGCAATAGTCTGACCAGGAGCTAAGAGCGATAGTTGAGCCAGAGCAGGTTCAAACTCAAGCCCTGGAGTTGATAACCGGGTGAGGGAGGTGGCCTTATAAGGTGGGTTTTTAGTTAAGCTTCAAAAAGCTCCGCAAATTCACTCAAGGCAACAAGCCTTTGCTAAAAAGCATTAAAGCTTTCTTTGTACGGCTTCAGCCTTTCTTTAAAGCGCTTATAACTTTCTTTGCAACCCATAAGGTTTATTTTGCAATGCATACTACTTCCTTTGTAACGTTTGAGCGCTGCAAAGGAAGTAGTATACTGGCTAAAAAAATGCTTATGGCTGGCAAAGCAATGTATAAGACTTATAGACAACTGTTCAAACCATTCTTTGCATCTATGGCAGATTTCATGCGGGTGAATACATGACGAAGATTTTAAATATTCTCTTTAAGAAGAGGGAGACATGAGTAGAGCTTAGACACCTAGAAACTGGGGAGATCTAAAACTCAGTCAATTTACAACCTTTCTTGCTTACGTCAGGTACAGCAAAAGACCTAAAATCCTTGCCATATGACAATCTCAGATCTTGATTTGTATCTAACCCGGTAGGGAAGCGCTGTGTACCGCACTAAATTAGGAGCCGCTATATTTACAACGCTACCCGATCAGGAGTTAGACGTGGAAGGCGACTTTTGGAGTTAAGGAATCTTTCAAGGAATGATAGGAAGCCTTAAAATAAGTAAACCAGAACCTTGAACTGCTGTAGCCAGACCGAATGTCTTTAATTTCACTCAGATTCAGCTTAGAAAAGCTAGCCGTTCAAAACAAGAGATAAGTGGGTGGGCCAATTCAAATGTAGTATGGGTTAGCGACAGCATAACCCATACGGGAGCTGGGTTTTGTGCCTCAACCTAACCTACATAGATTTATATTTAATTACGCTTGCCACTTATGAGCAAACTTATTGTGGATGCTTTTAACTTTATTATTTACTTCTAGGGTTTCGGATAAATATGAATCGCCCTTTATTTCTCAAGATCATTCCTGAGCGATTTCGGACATCAGCTTACTTCAGACTTTATTCTGCTCGGCACCTGAATTACGCAAAATTGTATGAGAATGCACTACTTTCTTATGCCCCAGACGTTCACTTAAAGCTTATGCCTGGCGACCTTATTTCTGGGCAAATTGCTTTTACAGGATTCTATGAACTGGCATTGACGCGCAGGATAACTAAGCTAGCACAAAAAGGCGGTACTATGATCGATATAGGTGCCAACCTTGGTTATTTCTCTTGCTTATGGGTTTCTGGGAATGAAAAGAATAAATGCTTTGCATTTGAAGCGTCACCCAAAATTGTTGATTTACTCAAAAATAACATTAAAATTAATGGTTTTAGTGATCAGATAACTTTGTTTCCTGTCGCGGCTGGGTATGAGTCTGGGAGGCTTGGCTTTGATATTGGTCCTGAAAACCAATCGGGATGGGGTGGCTTTGCAAATGCTGCGAAACCCATCACTACTCAAGTTGATGTAGTTCGTGTTGATCAGGTTGTACCTTCTGATTTGGTTATAGATCTCTTGAAGGTGGACATTGAGGGAGCAGACTCTTGGGCATTAATGGGTTGTGAGAATCTGCTGAAAAAACATACCGTTAAAGAGATTTGGTATGAGCAGAATAAGCCAAGGATGAGACTCTTAGGGATATCTGTAGATGAGGGAAAGGATTTTTTGAAGTCATTGGGGTATGAACCGATTCCCCAAAATAATCCGTCTGACAAAATAGTTGAGTGGTGCGCAATCCTCAATGATAAGCAGTTCCCTTAGTTTGGGTAAGTCTAGCGAAATCTAGCAAGTCAAAGCGCCATTACGCACCAACTTTAACCATAGCCTTAAACTCCGCTAGCTTGGGTAACGTATTACCGGGCTAAAAGCTCACGTTCACTAAAGAGAGATGATCTTAACCGTAGATGCTTTTGATAAAGGCATCTACCAATGAGCGGATTCTAGGCCTGCTTCGACTATCCTCTTTCCCATTCCTCTGAAACAGAGTTTTACGGCAACCTGCCAAGTGGCCAAGTTTGCGCCCTCAGAGAAGAGGTTTATTTAAATGGAATACTCTTAGTCCCCAATAATGTCTTAATATGCGGCTCTCTCAACTAGGTTCTAATGTCTGACACGATAATTCGCGTTGAAAATCTGAGCAAAAAATATATCATTGGCCATCAGCCCCAGGAGCGCTACACGGCTCTGCGCGATGTACTGGCAAATAAAGCTAAGGGCATGGCCCAGATTTTTAATCCAAAATCGAAAATTGAACATCCAAAGTCGGAGGAGTTTTGGGCTTTAAAAGATGTGTCGTTTGAGGTGAAGCAGGGCGATCGCATTGGCATCATTGGCCGTAATGGTGCAGGCAAATCTACCCTGCTCAAAATCCTCAGTCGCATTACAGAACCGACCGAGGGGCGCATTAGCATCAAAGGTCGGGTAGCCAGTCTGCTAGAGGTAGGTACCGGGTTTCACCCTGAGCTAACCGGGCGAGAGAATATCTACCTCAACGGTGCCATCTTAGGGATGAGCAAAGTAGACATTCGCCGCCAGTTTGACGAAATTGTAGCGTTTGCAGAGGTAGAAAAGTTTCTGGATACCCCAGTGAAGCGCTATTCATCTGGGATGTATGTACGACTGGCGTTTGCAGTGGCGGCGCATTTGGAGCCGGAGATTTTGGTAGTGGATGAGGTGCTGGCGGTGGGGGATGCGGCATTTCAGAAGAAGTGCTTAGGGAAAATGGAGGATGTGGGGAAGGAAGGAAGGACAGTTTTGTTTGTGAGCCACAATATGGCGACTTTAACCTCACTTTGCAAAAATGCAATCTGGTTACTTAATGGAGAAGTCCATGAGCATGGAAGGGCTGATTGGGTAACTAGCAAATATTTAATTTATGGATCTGAGCTATCTGGAGAAGTAAATATAGATACAAGTAAACAAGACCCTCGTTTTCATTTCAGGCGATTATCTCTTTTGAATGTAGCTGATCGAGTCACTTCTGTATTTGATATTAAGCAACCAATTAAAGTTTGTTTAGAATATTCATCTAAACAGGTCATAAAAGATTTAGAGATTTCTATAAGACTCTACACTTCTAGTGGCATCCCTGTGTTTAGTATCAATCGTTCTGCCTCTTTGGGATTAGAAGTAGAGAAAGGTAATTATGTTGCCCAAATAGAGCTTCCAGCCAAATTCCTTGTTCCTGACACCTACAGTATTGATATTGGGGCACATATTCCTAGAGTCGAAATTTTGTCTCAATATCAATCTTTGATGAGTTTTGAGATAGAAGAAACAGGAAGTCACATGGCCTCTTATAGAGGTGCTGCTTTTGGACTTATACTTGCAGACTTTCCTTGGAAAGAGTTTTGTGAAAAAAAGTAATTATAGTAGTTCTATGAAATCTGAAAAACTTGTAGGGTTTGCATGGCTAATCTGCTCAAATCGTTTCGATCCCTTGTGTTTTTAAGTATTGAGAAACTTCTTGCTAAACATTTTGAGGCGGTCAAAATATAGATTCTCAGTTATCTTGAGAGAATTAGTTCAGTACAGCGAACTTTTAGAAAGATCTTTTCTCTTAGAACAAAATATCCAATTAGATCCATCAGCCAAAATCTTTCCTGAAGCTAAAGTCAGGAATTTAGCTGAAAATCCTAATTTGATTAGGGTAAATAAAAACTCAGTTATAAGAGGTGAGTTACTTGTATTTGCTCATAATGGTGACATTGATATAGGTGCTGACTGCTATATTGGCGAAGGTGCCAAGATTTGGTCGTCAAGTTCAATCCGGATTGGTAATCGAGTCTTGATTTCGCATAATGTCAATATACATGATACAAATTCTCATTCACTTGACCCTATCTTGAGACACCAACACTTCAAAGCAATTATGACGAGTGGGCACCTTCGTGAGAATGTAATGGATATTTGTGCAAAGCCAATTGTTATTGAGGATGATGTTTGGATCGGGTTCAACTCTACCATTTTGAAAGGAGTTAAAATTGGCAAAGGCGCAATTATCGCAGCAGGTTCTGTAGTCACACAAGATGTTCCCGAGCTTACAATTGTTGCTGGCAATCCAGCTAGGGTAGTCAAGTATTTATGCAAATAAAGTCAGCCTTAAAATCAGCTTATTATCGATACGTCAATCGTCGTTTAGAGTCTCAGAAGCAAAAGCTAACACAGTCTTACATTTCAGGAGGTTGTAAACCTTGGACTCCTGGATACTCGCTTATCAAGGAAGGGTTGATTGTTCAATCAATTAATGACCCAGCTCTACTAGAAACTTTCTCTACCGCTTC
This sequence comes from filamentous cyanobacterium CCT1, assembly GCA_003017855.1. Classification (GTDB taxonomy): domain Bacteria; phylum Cyanobacteriota; class Cyanobacteriia; order Phormidesmidales; family Phormidesmidaceae; genus Nodosilinea. The sequence continues at coordinate 3,817 of PYER01000055.1, read as the reverse complement.
CAATCCTTTAAACAGTAGCTATGGGGAATTTCTTGATGAGAGGGTTATTGAGTATCCTTGGCTGTTGTCAAGGCTTAGCTTATGTGCAAACCGTTTTTTAGATGCTGGATCTGCTCTTAACTTTGACTATATTCTTCTTCATGAGAAAATAAAAAACAAAGAAGTTATCATTGTCACACTTGAACCTGAGTCTACCTGCCTATGGAAACAACGTATTGGCTATCTATTTTCAGACATTCGTGATCTCCCTTTACGTGAAAACTATTTTGATGAAGTAGCCTCAATTTCAACCATTGAGCATATCGGTATGGATAATTCAATTTATTCATCTAATGCTCAATGGCAGGAAAAGAAAAACTTTGCCTTCCTGAAAGCAGTTGGAGAACTAAAACGGGTAACGAAACCGGGAGGCAAAGTTTATATCACAGTTCCCTATGGAAAATACACTGATTTTGGCTGGTATCAGCAGTTTAATGCTGAAATGATTCAGGCACTTATTGACGAGTTCCAGCCTAGCAGGAAGATGGAAACATACTTTAAATATGATCATGGAGGCTGGAACTTTGCTGCCGCAGAAAACTGCCAAGACTGTGAAGGCTTCAATATTCATGACACAAAGTACTTTAATCCTAACAGCACCAAGGATTATGATCCTGATTATGCCGCTTGCAGTCGAGCAATTGCAGCCTTAGAACTTTGGAAGTAAAAAATAATGGGAGTTGAGCATCCTCACACATGGGAACAAGCAGTTGATTGGTTGCGACAACAACCCGATCAGCAGTCATTAGTTCAACATTGCTATTACGATGATCCTCTGGAAACTGCCGTTGAGCGGTTTTATCGTAGCGAGGAGTGGGGGGCAATTGAGCAGTTGTTAGGCCCATACTTACAGGAAAAAGTACTGGATATAGGTGCAGGCAGGGGCATTTCTAGCTACGCCTTTGCAAAAGCAGGCTGTTCTGTTGTTGCATTAGAACCCGACCCTAGTATAATTGTTGGTGCTCAAGCAATTCAATTTTTGGCTGATCGCACTGAATTACAAATTGAAGTAGTGCAAGAATACGGTGAAGGATTACCCTTTGCTGACGACACTTTCGACATTGTTTATGGCAGAGCAGTACTGCACCACGCGCATCAACTAGATCGATTTTGCAGTGAAGCAGCAAGAGTACTAAAACCAAAGGGCGTTTTGCTTGTAACCCGTGAACACGTTCTTTCTAAAGAAGAAGACCTGCAAAAGTTTCTTAATGCCCACACCTTACACCATCTCTATGGGGGTGAAAATGCTTACCTGCTTCAGCAGTATACCCAGGCAATTGACCAAGCAGGGCTGAGACTCAAGCGAGTGATCGGGCCTTGGGAAAGCGTTATTAACTATGCACCCATGACGAGATCGGCGTTCTGCTCAATGATGACATCTATCCTAGCTCGTCGTGTTGGACAAGGGCTTGCACAAAAGTTAGCCTCCAGCGAAATTGGACAGCGTTTGTTTGGTCGCTATCTGTCTTATAGATCACACACCCCCGGTCGTCATTACTCATTCCTAGCAGTTAAAGCGTGACTACACCCTTGCAAGTCGTCTTAGTAACAGGTGCAGCAGGCTTTATCGGTCGTTATATTGTCCCGCCATTTTATGGAACAGAACTGGACAGTTATAGGCATCGATAACTCTCCTCCCGAAAACGCACCCTTGGCAAGCCTGAATGTCTACCATCGGTTGCAGCTACCTGACAGCAAGCTGAACACTATCCTGCAAGAAACGCCCCCACAGGTTCTCATTCATTGTGCGGGCCGGGCTTCTGTGGGTCTTTCTGTGAAAGACCCACAGAAGCTGACTTCTATGGCAACACTGTTCTGACCTTTGAGTTACTCAATGCCTTGCGCCTCTATGCTCCCGGGTAGTGGATTAACGTAAAGGATAGAGAGAAATAAGGCATCGCCGTCGCATGGCTCGATTTTGAGGGAGTAGGACACATGGAAATCGAGATGACTTGTCCAACCTGTGGGTCTCACGACATCTCTAAAAACGGCACCACCCGGCGCGGCAAGCAAAACTACAAGTGCCGCGACTGCAACCGCCAATTCGTAGAAGCCCCCCAGTGGAAGCCGAAAGATAAAGACACTCGGGCTTTTGTCAATCTGCTGTTGCTGGAGAAGATTCCGTTAGCAGGCATCACCAGAGCCACCGGGGTCTCTGAGAGTTGGCTACAAGGCTATGTCAACGCTGGCTACGAGGCCGTGCCAAAAGCGGCAGATGTCGTCCCCAAGGCCAAAGGCAAACTGAAGGTTCAGATGGATGAACTCTGGTCATTTGTCGACAACAAAGGCAACAAACAGTGGGTCTGGCTGGCCATCGATGCAGACACCCGAGAGATCATCGGCTGTCACATCGGTGACCGTTCCCGGGAATCGGCAATGGCTTTATGGCAGTCCATTCCTGGGGTGTACAGACAGTGTGCCAAGGTCTATACCGATTACTGGGAGGCTTACATTGACGTGATTCCAAGCAAGCGGCATGTTGCGGTTGGCAAAGATAGCGGCTTGACTAGCTACATCGAAAGACTGAACAACACGCTGAGGCAGCGGATATCTCGGTTGGTGAGGAAGACACTGTCTTTTTCCAAGAAGTTAGAGAATCACATCGGCGCAATCTGGATATTCATCCATGACTACAATCGCCAAGTCAGAAAGAAACTGGCAGATAGGGAAGAGTCCATCTTTTCCTCTGTCCTTTACTAAAATGTACTACCCACATTATTTTGTTTCATCAGCTGCCGGGCGATCGCGAAGCGGCGATTTGCCACACCCTGACGACCCTATGCGCCCAGACAGAGCACTTTCCGCTTTCCTTGCCCTCGCTCCGGTCTCTTGGCAACGGCATCGCTATCAGCGTTAATTCCCCTGAGCTGATGCAGTTACAAAAAACCCTGGCTACCACCTGGGATGAATGGCTCATTCCCCAAGATCGCCAGGGCTACCGCCCGCACATCACAATTCAAAACAAGGTGAAACCCGAAACAGCCCGCCAGCTGTACGAGGCCCTGGACGCACAATGGCAACCCATGACGGGATGGGGCGAAGGCTTGTTGCTATGGTACTACCGCAAGGGACCGTGGGAGCTAGCCAGGGAATTTTGCTTCGCCCAATAGCTCATGCTTCAGGCTTTGCGAGCGGATGTTGTAGTGCGGTAACTGCTGTTTCAGCAATGCCCTTTGCCCATTGACCTTGTGCAGGCGTATGCCGACAGCACCGCGGAGAAGGTCCACCGGCTCCGACAGCAGAACCTGGAGAAGTAGACCTCAACCGAGGGATAGTTTTGGATAGGCCATTGTTGCTATGCCCCTCTTCGGGGTCTTCGCGGAGAGGCCACATGTGCGCCAGGGTTTGGGTAAAAAATGCAGAGGTCTCCTACAGCAATAGCCGAAGGGCAGTGGGATGGAATTGGTTAGCTCAGCAGGACAAGGGAGCAAGCAAAACCCCCACCGGCCCCGCTGCCAGTGAGGGTTAGTTTCAGGGTGCATCTACAATGCGGAACGCTTATCCGCTACCCGTTTATGGTGCCCGTGTCAGTGAGAAGGGTAGCGGGAGTAAGCTATTTGGCGTAGATGGAATTTCACGTCTGTCCCTGGCCAGCGCTGGGGGTTTTGTTTTAGGGCTCTAGTCCACCCTGCCTGGTTGCGCCGAGAGGCAACTATTCAACTTACTCTGCCCTTAATTCCCTTAAGGCCGTGAAGTTGAGAACTTGACTTTGGACAAACGCCGCCAGCCCACGGAAGATTTCGGTGGGCTTTCAGGTCAAAGCGAGGGAGCTAAGCGG
>PYER01000369.1 GCA_003017855.1 filamentous cyanobacterium CCT1 | reverse complement strand
GCGCTGTACTGGGTGGGCATTCCCCTAGAGATCTTTGCACTAGCCCGCCAGACCCACTTTGCCCAAAACACGGGGTTAGCCCCGCTTTACACCGTAATTGCCCTAGGTCTGGGCCTGGGCCTGGCTCTGGCTGGGCTGACCCTAGTGCGCTGGGTAGCGTCTGCGGCCGATACGGCGACCGTTCTAGATACCGTTCTAGACAGCGACGGCCTAGCACAGGGCATCGCGCTAGCGCCGCCGCCTGTTCCTGTGGCCGCTGATTTACAGCCCTGGGAATCTCCCCCAGCCCTGACCTGGGCTGATAAACCCCGCCAGGGCAGCTTTGTGCTGGCCTCTATGCTCAGCAATACGGGTTTTGTGGGGCTGGCGATCGTGCCGACTCTGGTGAGCGGGCCTTACCTGGGCTGGGCCGTATTCTATAGCGTGACGCAAAACGTCATCGGCACCTATGGGCTGGGGGTGTATCTGGCGAGCTGGTTCGGACGCGGCACCCACACGCAGTCGCGCTGGCAACAGCTGCGCGACGTTGTCACTGTGCCATCGCTGTGGGCTTTTGGGTTGGGCACAATCTCTCAGCAGTGGTTGGGCCCGCCGCTCGTAGAGGAGGCGCTGCATCAGTCGGTGTGGCTGGTGATTCCGGTAGCGCTGGTGCTGATGGGGCTGCGGCTGAGTCGTTTGCAGGGGTGGAGCAGCCTAAAGCTGGCGCTGGTACCTGCGACCCTCAAGGTGCTGGTGCTGCCTGCGGTGCTGGGGGCGATCGCGCTCAGGGCAGGGCTACCCAGGGAGACCGTGCTGGTGCTGGTCCTGATGTCGGGTATGCCAAGCGCTTTTGCGGGGTTAATCTTAGCGGAAGAGTACGAGCTGGACCCGGAGATAGCCGCCGCCAGCATTGCCCTATCTACGGGAGGGCTGTTGCTGACCATTCCCCTGTGGCTGCTCGTGTTTGGCTGAAGACGCTGGGGATGATGGCTAATCGCCCCTTACCAAATTCTTAGGGTTTACCTCTATTCTGGTAGGACTATCATCCCACGGTGGTTGCAATGTCTACTCCATTTCAGCAGCTGAAGGACCAGTTCAGGGCGTTAGGGTCTAACCTCACGAAGGATGCAGGGGAAACGGCCAAGGCATCTCTGCGGGAATGGCTGGCGGCTAACGCCGAGTTTCTCCAGGGTCGGCACCGACACGGGGAGGTTAACGGCACGATGATGCAGTACTTCCACTGGTATAGCCCCGCTGACGGCAGCCACTGGAACCAGGTTAAAGCAGAGGCTCAGGCTTTGGCCGATGCGGGCATCACCGCTCTGTGGCTACCCCCCGCCTACAAGGGCATTGGCGGCGGCTGCGACGTGGGCTACGGCGTTTATGACTTGTTTGACCTGGGGGAGTTTGATCAGCAGAACTCGGTGCGGACCAAGTACGGTACGAAAGATGAGTATGTGGCGGCCGTCAAGGCCTGTCGTGAGTTAGGCATTAATGTCTACGCCGATGTGGTGTTTAACCACAAGATGGCCGCAGACTGCGAAGAGGAGTTTAATGCGATCCCGATGGATCCGAGCGATCGCCGCCGTCCCCTAGGCGACATGCGCAAGATTAAGTCGTGGACGGGCTTTAACTTTCCGAAGCGGGGCGATAAATACTCGAGCATGAAGTGGCACTGGTACCACTTTGATGCCGTTGACTACAACAGTTGGGAGCCCAACTATAAAGCCGTCTGGCTGATCGAGGGCAAAACTTTTGAAGACAAAGTGAGCTGGGAGCTAGGCAGCTTTGACTATCTGATGGGCTGCGATTTGGATATTGACCACCCAGAGGTACGCGGTGAGTTGAAGTACTGGGGCGAATGGATGCTTGACCACGTTGGGGTTGACGGCTTTCGGCTGGATGCTATTAAGCATATCTGTGGCGACTTCTTTGTCGACTGGCTGGCCCATCTGGAGCACTATGCCCAGCGGAGTTTGTTCTGCGTGGGTGAATACTGGACCTACGACCTGGGAGCGCTGAGCTGGTATGCCGGTAACTCTGGCGGTCGACTCGACCTCTTTGATGCGCCGCTGCACCACAACTTTCACAAGGCCAGCAAGGCGGGCAGCAGCTACGACCTGCGCACTATTTTTGACAACACCGTCGTCAAAGAAATGCCGCTGCTGGCGGTTACCCTGGTCGAGAACCACGACACGCAGCCGCTGCAGGCGCTGGAGTCGGTGGTAGAGGCCTGGTTTAAGCCGCTGGCCTACGCCATGATTTTGCTGCGCGCCGATGGCTATCCCTGCATTTTCTACTGCGACTACTACGGGGCCCACTATGTTGACAAAGGCCGCGACGGCAACGAGTACGAGATCTGGATGGACTCGCACCGCGAGATTTTAGACCGGCTGCTGATAGCCCGTAAGCATTTTGCCTACGGTCCCCAGTACGACTACTTTGACCACCCCAACGTGGTGGGCTGGACTCGGCTAGGTTTGGGCGATCGCGACCGGGCGATGGCGGTGCTGCTGAGCAATGGGGCCGAGGGCACCAAGTGGATGGAGGTGGGAAGGCCTAACACCACGTTTTACGATCTGACCGGGCATGTGCCCCAGACCATCACCACCAATGCTGACGGTTGGGCGGAGTTTCGCTGCAACGGCGGCTCGGTGTCGGTGTGGGTGGAAGATCATCCGGTGCTGGCGTCCCTGCTGGGAATGCTGCCAAGCTAATACCGCTGCGCGGAGTTCAAAGCTCAAAGCTCAAAATGAAAGACCGCCGGTGTTTCAAGCTTCCTGAAGGGCAGGCGTATTTCTGCCTTGCTGTCCTAACGCACTCGCTGGCGCTGGCTATAGCGAGCTATAGCCAGCGCCAGTAAGGTTAAGCATTTTGGAGGGTCTGGGGCGACGGTCACAGGCCGAATTACCGCCCAAGTTTTTGCTTGTGCCGGGTACCGATGACTTAAGGGAACTGGCCACCGCTGTAAAACCCGCGATCGCACCCTTCGCCAAAGCAACCACTTGCCCCTAACCTGCAGCTCATCTTCCGTGGGATAGAATTTTATGCCGCGAAAAGTTAAGCTGTGTAACGCCCGCTCATTTTTGTTGAAGCAGCTGGGCGTTCGTTTCTATGGTTAAATTGGTACTTTCGTGCAAGTAGATCGCGTTCCTTTAGGGGCTACGGGTGCAGAACTTTCAGCCTACATGCGCTCAGCCCAGGAGCTAGACTTTACCCTTCAAGACCTCAAGGCGGCTATTCCAGCCCACTGTTTTCAGCCTTCTGTCGTTAGATCGCTAGCCTATCTCAGTTTAGATGTTGGGATGATTGCAGCGCTGTACGCTACGGCCCATGCGCTCAACTCCTGGCTATTTTTCCCCTTCTTTTGGCTGGCCCAGGGCACAATGTTCTGGGCTCTGTTTGTGGTGGGCCATGACTGCGGCCACGGGTCGTTTTCTCGCTACCCTTGGTTAAACAGCCTGGTGGGTCATCTGGCGCACACGCCGATTTTGGTGCCCTACCACGGCTGGCGGATCAGCCACCGCACTCACCACGCCAACACCGGCAACATCGACACCGACGAAAGCTGGTACCCAATCAGTGAGTCAACTTATCAGGCCATGCCCTGGCCACAAAAGCTAGTGCGGTTCTATGGACTGCTGTTTGCCTATCCGTTCTATCTGTTCTTTAGATCGTCTGGGCGCAGTGGGTCTCACTTTGTGCCCAGCAGCGCGCTATTTCGCCCTACAGAGCGGCGTGATGTGCTGGTCAGCACTCTGTGCTGGTCGACCATGGTCTTGTTTTTGGTGTGGCTGGGCATCACCCAGGGGCTGCTGTTTTTGGCGACTTACTATGTGGCACCCTACCTGGTTTTTGTCGTATGGCTAGATCTGGTGACGTTTCTGCACCACAGTGAGCCCGATATTCCCTGGTACCGGGGTAATGAGTGGTACTTTCTCAAGGGGGCACTGTCAACAATTGACCGCAGTTATGGTTTTATCGACCCGATTCACCACAACATTGGCACCCATGTGGCGCACCACATTTTCTTCAGCATCCCCCATTACCATCTCAAGACGGCGACCGAGGCGATCAAGCCAATTTTGGGTGACTACTACCGCAGCTCTGAGGAGCCGGTGTGGAAGAGCTTTGCTCGATCGTTTTGGGCCTGCCACTACGTAAGCGACCAGGGCAACAGGGTCTACTACCAGCCCCATCCCAGGCGCCGCTAGGCTGTAGAATTCTCAAAACATAGCCCTGGGTTGATGCGGTATCGGTAGTCTAGGGAATGAAGTGGGCAGTTTAGAGTCAGTGCGGTTCTAGGCTGCCCGCTTTAGTTTGAATTGACGTTCGAGACTGGCGTTTGGAGTTGGCATCCGGTTCTTTTAGCAGCGCCCCAGCATGACTCAGCCCTTGATTTCAGCTATTATCTGCACCCACAACCGGGCCCGCTACCTGGGGGCCGCGATCGCCAGTCTGCTGGGTCAAACCTACAGCGCCTACGAAATTATTGTGGTGGACAACGCCTCAACCGACGACACGAAAGCGGTGGTTGAGGCCTATCTGCCCCACCCGCAGCTGAGCTATGTGTATGAGAGCACCCTGGGCCTGTCGGCGGCGCGCAACCGGGGAGCCGCGATCGCGCGCGGCAGCATTCTCGCCTACCTCGACGACGATGCTGAGGCCTCGCCCCACTGGCTAGCGGCGCTGGCCGAGGCGTTTGCAGAGCGTGACAAAGCGGCGATCGCAGGTGGTGCGGTGAGTCTGATCTGGCCCCAGGGTATGACCCCGCCCCCCTGGC
>PYER01000368.1 GCA_003017855.1 filamentous cyanobacterium CCT1 | reverse complement strand
GGTGGTAGTGCTTTGCAATTTCACGTCACTACCACTTTCCTAGCTTTGGCTCACCCTATTTGAACAAACTCCAGACTGCCACGGTTGTTCCATGTCATCCTTTACAACCGGCAATCCCTTGCTTACCGTGAGGGAGAATCCTTTGCCAGTTCAACTTTTATGCAATATCGACGCTTTGGCCGCACCGAGCTTCAAATGCCCGTGTTCTCCTGCGGCGGTATGCGGTACCAGCACTCGTGGAAAGACGTACCGCTGGCGGACGTTCCGGCCAAGAATCAGCAGAACCTGGAGGCCACCATTCGTCGCGCTTTGGAGGTGGGCATTAACCACATCGAAACGGCGCGGGGCTACGGCACCTCCGAAATTCAGCTGGGGCAGATTTTGCCGAAGTTAGACCGCAGCCGCCTGATTGTGCAAACCAAAGTTTCCCCCACCGCCGACCCCGCCGAGTTTCGCCAACACCTCAATCAATCCCTAGACAATCTCAAACTTGAGACGGTCGACCTGCTGGGCATCCACGGTATCAACACAGCGGAGATCTTGGACTGGACCCTGCGACCCGGCGGTTGCATGGAAGTGGCGCGGGAGTTTCAGCGCCAGGGGCGGGTGCGCTTCGTAGGCTTTTCGACCCACGCACCGACGGCGGTGATTCAGCAGGCGATCGCCTCCGATGCGTTCGACTACGTCAACCTGCACTGGTACTACATCAATCAGGACAACTGGCCTGCGATCGACCTGGCCCAGCGCCACGACCTGGGCGTGTTTATCATTAGCCCGTCAGACAAAGGGGGGCACCTGTACAGCCCGCCCGCCAAGCTAGTGGAGCTGTGCGACCCGCTCAGCCCGCTGGTGTTTAACGACCTGTTTTGCCTCAGCCACCCCCAGGTGCACACCCTCAGCGTTGGGGCGGCGCGGCCCAGCGATTTTGACGAGCACCTGAAGACACTGCCCCTGCTGGAAGAGGCTGAGGTGCATTTGAAGCCGGTGCGCGATCGCCTGCACCGCCATGCCCAGACCGTACTGGGCGAAGACTGGCTGCGCACCTGGGCGATCGGCCTGCCCAGCCCTGAGCAAACCCCCGGCAACATCAACATTCCCGCCATTCTGCGGCTGCGGAACCTGCTGCTCGCCTTCGATATGGAAGACTACGGCAAGGCCCGCTACAACATGCTGGGCAACGCAGGCCACTGGTTCCCCGGCGAAAAGGCTGAGAACCTGGATCAGGTAGATCTCTCAGAATGCCTGCGTCGCAGCCCCCACGCCGACAAAATTCCGCACCTGCTGGCCGAGACCCACGACAGGCTGGCGGGGCAGGCAATGGCGCGGCTGTCGAATGCTTAGGGAATAGTTCTTCTCTGGAAGAGGACAGGGATGCTCCCCTCCAGGGAGGGGCAGGGGTGGGTTGGTCTAAGCCTGTATTGAATGGTGGGCGGTGCCCACCCTACCGGGCGGCGTGATCCCAGGGCTTCACCATATATTGATGGGGAATTGCAGCAATTCCTCAAGTTTTGTGAGAAGTGATTTTAAGACTTTGTTACGATGGTCACAAACGCACAGGAGAACCATCCACCATGCCGCATACTTCTTCCAACAAAAATTCTGTCGTGATCTCCCCGTCGATTTTGTCGGCAGACTTCAGCCGCCTGGGCGAAGAAATCAAAGCCGTTGACGAGGCCGGTGCTGACTGGATTCACGTTGACGTGATGGATGGTCGCTTTGTGCCCAACATTACCATCGGCCCCCTGATTGTCGATGCCGTTCGCCCCGTTACCCAAAAGCCCCTCGACGTGCACCTGATGATTGTCGAGCCGGAGAAGTACGTGGCCGATTTTGCCAAAGCTGGCGCTGACATTATCACGGTACACTGCGAGCACAACGCTTCGCCCCACCTGCACCGCACCCTGGGCCAGATCAAAGAGCTGGGCAAAGAGGCGGGCGTGGTGCTCAACCCCGGCACCCCACTGTCGCTGATCGAAAACGTGCTCGACCTCTGCGACCTGGTGCTGATCATGAGCGTCAACCCCGGCTTTGGCGGTCAGAGCTTTATTCCCACCATGGTGGACAAGGTTCGGGCTCTGCGAAATATGTGCGACGAGCGCGGCCTCAACCCCTGGATCGAAGTGGATGGCGGCCTCAAGGTGAACAACACCTGGCAAGTGCTGGAAGCTGGTGCCAACGCGATCGTGGCCGGTTCGGCGGTGTTTAACGCGCCCGACTATGCGGCGGCGATCGAGGGGATTCGCAACAGCAAGCGCCCCGCGCCTGAGCTAGCTGCTGTTTAGCATCCGTGAGGCGAACAGCCTTAACAAAAAGGGGGGGGAGGTGACTTTCTAAAAATCACCTCCCCCCTTTATTTTGAGCATAACTTGTGTTCTTGAACCAGCGGTTCTCTTCGACTCCGCTCAGAGAATATCGACTCCGCTCAGAGAACGCTGGCTTCGACTCCGCTCAGCCAGCGTTCCGCAGCTAAGCTCTATTCCCACTCGATGGTGCCAGGCGGCTTGGAGGTGATGTCGTAGACCACGCGGTTAACGCCGTCGACTTCGTTGACGATGCGGTTGGAGATCGTCTCCAGCAGGTCGTAGGGCACCCGCGACCAGTCGGCGGTCATGCCGTCTTCGCTACTGACCAGGCGCAGCACAATGGGGTAGGCGTAGGTGCGCTGGTCGCCCATCACGCCCACGCTGCGAACGGGTAGCAATACCGCAAAGGCCTGCCAAAAGTCGTGGTACATGCCCTGCTTGGCGATTTCATCGCGCACCACAAAGTCGGCGTTGCGCAAAATCTCCAGCCGCTCTTCGGTGATTTTGCCAATGATGCGAATCGCCAGGCCAGGGCCGGGGAAGGGCTGACGGCGCACAATTTCCTCGGGCAGGCCGATGGAGCGGCCCACTTTGCGCACTTCGTCTTTGAACAGCTTGCGCAGGGGTTCTACCAGCTTAAATTGCAGGTCTTTGGGCAGACCGCCGACGTTGTGGTGGCTCTTGATCTTGACCGCCACCCGCTCCCCGGTTTTGGGGTCAACGTTGGTGTCGGCAGACTCGATCACGTCCGGATACAGGGTGCCCTGAGCCAGGTAGTCGAAGGGGCCAAGCCGCTTCGACTCTTCTTCGAAGACGCGAATGAATTCGTGACCAATGCGCTTGCGCTTTTCTTCGGGGTCAGTAATGCCTTCGACCTTGGCCAGGAAGCGATCGCGCGCTTTGATGTGGATCACCGGAATGTGAAACTGCTCGGCAAACAGCTTCACCAGGCGCTCGGGCTCGTCTTTGCGCATAAAGCCCTGGTCAATGAACATACAGGTGAGCTGGTCGCCGATCGCCTGGTGCAGCAAGAAGGCCAATGTTGACGAATCGACGCCGCCCGAGAGGGCCAGCAGCACCCGCTTGTCACCCACTCGCGCCCGCACCTCGCGAATGGCGTCTTCCACAAAGGCCTCGGTGGTCCAGGTGGGCTGGCACTCACAGATGTGGTAGACAAAATTGCGAATCAGGGCGATGCCGCCCTTGGAGTGCACCACCTCGGGGTGAAACTGCACGCCGTAGAGCTTGCGAGCGTGGTCGGCGACGGCGGCACTGGGGGTGTTGTGGGTGTGGGCCAGCACCTCAAAGCCGTCGGGCAGGCGAGTCACCGAGTCGCCGTGGCTCATCCACATGGTGGTGGCGTCTTCGACGTTGGTGAGTAGGTCGGTGGGGTCGTCAATAAACAGATCGGCTTTGCCGTACTCGCCCCGCTCTGCCCGGTCGACCTGGCCGCCGAGCTGCTGCACCATCAGCTGCATGCCGTAACACACCCCCAGCACCGGAATGCCGAGGTCCCAAATGGCGGGGTCGCAGTGGGGTGCACCGCTGTCGTAGACGGAGTTGGGGCCGCCCGAGAGAATAATGCCCTTGGGGTTGAGCTGCTTGAGCTGGTCGGCGGTGGTGCGGTAGGAGAGCACCTCTGAATACACCTCAGTCTCGCGAATGCGGCGGGCGATGAGTTCAGAGTATTGGGAGCCAAAGTCGAGAATGACCAGCATCTGGCGATTGACCTCTGGCAGGGAGTCTTCCCCAAGGTTGGCGGTGGGTTCAGTTTGAAGAGTCACGGGTTAAATCCTGCGGATAGTGGGCTGGGGGCGTTAGACGGTGAAACGAAAATTAGCCGCTTTGGGGCCGGGGGCACAGGTATGAGCCAGTCGATCAGGGCCTAATATTTGGCCCCGACTATCTCCTGATGGCTACCGTTCAACGCTGATCAACGTCCAGATTAAAAGATCTTGCAATGGAACAAGAGCGGCGGCTAGAGAGGAAAACCGATTGCCCTAGGGGCGGCAAACGCGGTGGAGGTAATGAGTGGGTATTTAAGGACGTTTTATAAAAAGTTATTCTTTCTAGTCTACCAAAACTTGATTGAACAAGTCTTTAGCTAGATGACTCTGAGCAACGATCTGCCGCTGGCGATCGAACACCATAGTGCCCACGGTGAGCGGTCGGGCCGTATGGGCATAGACGTAGGCGGCGGCCCGCTCATCAATGCGATCGACCATATGCTGGTAGACCTGCTGGGTCAGACCGGCATCCTGCTGGCGCAAAATGGCTAGCCCTGCCTCAACGGTTTTGGCCGCCAGGACGTTTTGAATGACGGGCAATGCTACCCCTACCGCCGCGCAGCAGGCCGCCAAAATCTCCTGCCGACCGTCGGCGACGTGGTGGTGGGTGTGAAAAATGCCCCCGGCTAGCTTGACCAGCTTGCCGTGGTAGCCCAGCAGCAGCACGCCCGCCACCCCCAGC
>PYER01000367.1 GCA_003017855.1 filamentous cyanobacterium CCT1 | reverse complement strand
CGCCCCCGCCGCCATCAGCAGGTAATACACCAGTGAGAAAATCGCCTTGCCCCGACTGCTGAGCCCGGCCCCGCCCAGACCCAGGCCTCCCAGCACCAGGGGCAGCAAAATTTGCCCCACAAAGAAAAACCCGGCAATCAAAACCTGCCAGATCGTTTCAGCTGTCCAGGGCACCTCCCAACCGCGCCCGGCGTTTTGCTGTAGCACCGACTGGCTGCCCCGCAGCACCCGCTGCGCCCCCAGCCAAATCAGCAACCCCAGGCCAATCACGGCCCCCAGTGCCGGTACCGTGCTCAGCAGCACCAGCTTGACCAGTTTGTTCTCAGCGGTCGCCTGCTCCTGGGCCTGCAGCTGAGCGAGACGGTCACCGCTGGAGCTGTCGCCAGCTCTATCGCCAGTCTGGGCCTGAATCTCGTACACCTTTTCGAGGGCGCGGTACTCAAACCAGCCGTCTAGCGACTCCTGCAGCCACACATCATCCCCTGGGGCGACCTGCTGGTCTTGCCACAGCCGGATTAGTGTGTCGGCGGTGCGCAGGGCTGAGGCCGTGGCGGTCTCGCTGTCGCGCACCTGCTGCCAGCGACGAATGGCGGCCTGGGGCTGACTCTGGTAGGCCTCCATCAACCCCAGGCGAATATCGAGTCGCTCGATCAGCAGCTCTTGCTGGGTGAGCGCGGTTTGCACCCGCCGAGCCAGGGGCTTGCCCGCATTGGCTTCGTCAGCCAGGGAACTGTTGGCGGTTGCAGCGGTTTCGGCTTTGAGCGATCGCCCCTCGGCCAGACCTTCCGCGGCCTGCTGACGCACCTCTTCGTACTGTTTTTGGGCGGTGGCAACCGGATCTTTGCCCACCAGCCCCTCGCGCAGCCTGGGCCACTGGTCGGTGGGCAGCCCCTCCCCCTGCCAGGCGCTACCCTCCAGCAGCAGGTCGGTCTGGTAGAGCTGCAGACGGCTGGCTACCTGGGGCTCCTTCCAGCTGCTCAGCAGCGATTGCACCACCACTAGCCCCACCAGGGCCGTCAAAATAATTAAAACCAGGCGTTTGATAGACAGCCAGGGCCGGGTCGAGTCGGGTTCAGAGGTCATGGGCCGGTAATTAAAGGTCAGCAGCGAAAAACGCTACCTTCCCATTATTCCACTGGGTTTACCGAAGGGTGAACTGTCGGCGATCGCCCCCGGCTAGGAATGGGCTGGCTTGGGCAGGGCATATTTAGCCACAGCGAGCCAAATCAGCAGCAATCCAGCCATAATCAGCGCCGCCAACCGCACTGCCGGGATATCGCTCTGCCGCACCGCGATCGCCACAAAGGCCCACACAAACACAATCGTAAACGCCACATCGCGGCGGGTATAAATCACTGCTGCGCCGATAAGTGCCGCCACCACGATCATCGCTACCGTCCAGGTTACCGACGAAATCCCCCAGCCACCCCAGGCCGAGACGTAGAGCGCCGAAGCGACGTTGACAATAGTCGCTACCGAAATCCAGCCCAGGTAGAGGCTAAAAGGAATGTGAGCCATCCAAAGCCGCTGCCGGGAGATGCGAGTGCGGCCAATATTCAGCGTTGTGTAGATGCCGATTAGCGCCAGCAGCAGCGCCACCATGGCCAGAACCGACCAGCCAAACTGCTGAAAGGTAAACAGCAAAATCCAGACGGTCTGCACAATACAGGCAAAAATCAGCAGCCCGTTGACCCGCTGAATAAAGGGCTCTCGCCGCCGCTCGGGGTGAAACTGATAGATCGCGTAGGCAAACAGGCCCAGGTAGATAATGCCCCAGATCGCAAAGGCGTAGCTGGCGGGGGTAATCAACACCTCGCTCAAAAGCGTGTTGGAAATTTCGCCCACGCTCCGTCCGCCAGGGGGGAAGCGGTTGAAGAGGGTATTGAAAACTACGGCAGCCACAACGGCGATCGCGGCGGCGATCGCCAGACCAGTGCCAGAGTTAGAGCGTTGGGGAGTATCCATGGGCCTGCAGTAGGTAGCGTAGCCCTATCCTCCCTTGAGCGAGGCTTTAGCGCCACTATCCCCGGTCAGAGTCTACCCGCAGGGCGAAAAGATAGAGGCGTTGCCGAGCACAGGTATGGCTCAGAGAATCAACGCCTCTTGTGAGGGCAAACGGCCGTTTGCCCCTACTCGTCCTCGAGCAGGTCGTCGGCCTCGTCGTCGGGTTCTTCAACGATTACGGGCGCACCGTTGATGGAGAGCTTTTCACGCACCTGGGCTTCGACCTTGGTGGCAAAGGCGGCATCTTCGATCAGGCGCTGCACGGTGTTGTCGCGGCCCTGGCCAATGTTATCGCCCTCGTAGCTGTACCAGGCTCCCTTGCGGGTAATGACCTCGGTTTGCTCAGCTAGATCGACCAGACAGCCCATAGTCGAGATGCCCTGGCCAAAGAGAATGTCGAACTCGGCAATCCGAAAAGGCGGGGCCACTTTGTTTTTGGCCACCTTGACCTTGGCACGAATGCCGTACTCTTCGGTGCCCTTTTTGAGAGTTTGAATGCGGCGAATATCGAGCCGCACCGAGGCGTAAAACTTGAGAGCATTGCCGCCGGTCGTAACCTCCGGGTTGCCGTAGGAAATGCCGATTTTTTGCCGCAGCTGGTTCAAGAAAATGACCGTACAGTGCGACTTGCCAATGCTGCCGGTAATTTTTCGCAGCGCCTGGCTCATCAGGCGGGCCTGCAGGCCAACGTGGGCATCGCCCATTTCGCCCTCGATTTCAGCGCGGGGCACCAGGGCCGCTACCGAGTCGACCACCACTACATCCACCGCCGCCGATCGCACCAGCTGATCGACCACCTCCAGGCCCATTTCGCCTGTGTCGGGCTGCGACACCAGCAGCTCGTCAATGTTGACCCCCAGCGCCTTGGCATAGACCGGATCGAGGGCGTGCTCGGCATCCACAAAGGCGGCGACCCCACCTGCCTTCTGCACCTCAGCCAGCGCGTGCAGGGCGACGGTAGTTTTCCCCGAGCTTTCGGGGCCGTAGATTTCGATAATGCGCCCCTTGGGCAGACCGCCCCCCAGGGCTAGATCCAGGGTAAGGGCCCCGGTGGGAATAGTTTCGACCGTCATTCGGCTGGCTTCGCCCAGACGCATGATCGAGCCTTTGCCAAAGTTGCGCTCAATCTGGCTGAGCACCATGGTGAGAGCTTTCTGCTTTTCGGTGACGTCGTTGTTTTTAGATGCCATAGCTGCCTGGGGATGAATCAGTTGTGCGAGGGAATTGGTGTGGGCTGGGCCTGTCCTGGGAATGGCTCAAACGATGCCCCTAGTAAACCCCACTTCAGCTCAGAAGTGTAGTCGTCCCAGGGCGAATTCTTTTACGTAATGGTTCGGGCGTGGCGTGAGGGGGGACTGCGGAAGGGCGTTGTCGATGGGGCGTTGTCTTTGCTTGACTAGTATAGTACGCTTGAACCAAATTGAATAGTCCTAAAGGCGTAGGCCGTCAACGATGTCCAGACATAGTCGGGGTGTGGTCTGCCGTTGGCGCCAAGTTGAGTAAAACCGATTAGCTCCACATAGCGTTAGCGCACGGATTGAGTCACAGGCTAAAGGGGCCAATACCGATGGATACAGGTCGTTTAATTCACGTTTCGGTATTCCCTGGCTGGGTGGCTGGGGTCACGTACCACCAGGGGTTGGGGTACCGCTGCTGGGTGATTAACCCCGAGCTGGCGGTGCTCAACGACGGCGAAGTTTACCCCAGCAGCGAAGCGGCGATCGCCGCCGGGCGCCTGTTCATTCACCACTCTACCGGGGCTGAACCCGATTGCGGCAGTAAGGGATAATCAGCAGAGCTTTGACGTCACCCCAGGGCAGCAGCGCAGAGCCAAGGCTGCCTTTGAGCTGGCTGGCGTTGAAGCTGGCCCAAATTGGAGAACCCGATGGAATATTTTCTAGCCCAGGTGGGGCTGGCAGTTTTTGCTGTCTCTGGGGTGCTGTCGGCGGCTCGCCAGCGCCTCGATATTTTTAGCATTGTGGTGGTGGGGCTGCTAACGGCTCTGGGGGGCGGCACTCTGCGAGATGTCATGCTCGATGTGCCAGTGTTTTGGCTCGAAGATTTGGCGGCCTTTTGGATTGCCCTTGGCGGTTCGTTCGCGACCTTCGTTGGCATTCGCTTTATTCTCAAATTTCCCCAGCGCCTGCTGTCCTACCTCGACGCCATGGGCGTGGCCCTGTTTGCGGTGCAGGCCATTGATAAGACGCTGCTGTTTGGCTATCCCGCGGCGGTGGCCGTGGTGATGGGCCTGATCACCAGCGTTGCCGGAGGCATTATTCGCGATGTGGTAACCCATCGACCCACGCTGCTGCTGTCGCGAGAGCTATACGCGACGCCGATTGTGCTGGGGGGCATGCTCTACGTGGTGCTGCTGCACCTGATGCCCTCACCCGTCTGCCGCTTCGTGGCTATGGGGGTAATTTTTGGCATCCGGGCGATCGCGATTCGCTGGCAGCTGTTTTTGCCCCTGCGACTGACCCTCAAAATTGATCTCAACGAGGAAAATTCTTAGGGATGCATCCCATATTGGCAAAGTCACAGAGATGCACCCAATTCTTAGTCGTTAGGGCTGGTTGTGTTGCAAAACTTTGGCGGCTCAGTATCATCAGCTCAAAACATTGTTGCCTGAGAACGTTCGGTGGATAATCCCAGACTTGAGATTGAGGGTTCATGGGGGTGTGCTGGGGTGCATCCCACTTTTGCAAGTGTCCGGGTCATTCCCACGGAAGTGGGAATCCATTCGGGAGCAAGATATCCGTTATAGATTCCCGTCTGCACGGGAATGACG
>PYER01000054.1 GCA_003017855.1 filamentous cyanobacterium CCT1 | reverse complement strand
TGACCACATCGGTGGTGTGACACCGGGGGCAACAGATGGGTTCTAGGACCATAGGAAAACCTGAGGATAGACATTCCCATACTATTTTGCCTGTTCCACAGGTCTAGAACATTACCCACCTCGGCATAGATCAGTATGCAGGTCGTATCCAACAGCACCAAGACAAGACGCCTCGACAGAGTGACTTTAGTCTCGGTCTTTATGGCCAACGCTGGATCTAGGCCATAGAGCTATGGGCCGACTGGGCGCTCCAACTGATCGCACTCAAACCCCATAAACAGCGCTATTTTCAACGAGGTTTCTATGCTCTATCCCTGATGCAGAAAGCTCTCTAGGTACGTTGTCACCCATTAAGGTAACGCTTAGACATATTTGTGCCTAACGGATAGCCTTTTTAAGGGGGACTTTGAAGCGGACTCAGGCCCCCCTTAAAAAGGGGGGCAAGGGGAATCCCCTAAACGTTGCATATGTCCCCTAATCGTCCTGGAGGATGGCGTTTGACTCCTCGTCTGAGAGCAACACATTCGCCACCTCTGGGAAATGGCGTTTCATGCACTCGTTGCAGACCCCGTGGGTGAAACCGACCTCTGAATGTTGCTGAATAAACGCCTCAACAGTTGACCAATAGCCCTGATCGTCTCGGATGCCCTTGCAGTACGAGCAAATGGGAACCAGCCCAGCCATGGTTTCGAGCTTTTCCAGTGCCTCAGCAAGTTGCGAAGATACCCGCTGAAGCTCTAGCTGCACCACCACCTGCCGAGCTAGTGCCTCCAGCGTCTTGATCTGATAATCGTTTAAGGTTCTGGGTTTACGATCGATCACGCAGAGCGTGCCCAGGGGCTGACCGGCAGGCGAAACCAGAGGAACACCCGCGTAGAAGCGAATACCTGGCTCGCCAGTCACCAGAGGATTATCGGCAAACCGTTCATCCTTGGCTGCGTCATTCACAATCATGACATTTGGGCGCAAAATAGCGTGGGCGCAAAATGACACATCCCGGCTGGTCTCCTGCGCTGTGAGACCCACCTTAGACTTAAACCACTGACGATCGGCATCTACCAGGCTGATCAGTGCGATTGGGACATCGCAGATATAGGCGGCCAGCGACGTAATGTCATCGTAAGAACGCTCGGCAGGCGTATCTAAAATCTGGTACTGCCTGAGCGCCTCAAGCCGATCGGCCTCTTGGATAGGGGTTTTGGCTCTCATCGGATGGCCGCACTGCCTTACTTGATGTCATAACCGTTATTTTAGAAAGTTCACCTATAGGCATGTCGCTTATGGGCGAAGACTTGACAGTGCTTAACGTGTACCGTGTAGACAGGTCGAGCGTAGATAGCTGAGCGCCAAGAAGCCAAGGCTATAGATCCCAGTCCAACAGCAGCTTTACGGCGTCGTACATAGCGCTGAAGCTTCAAAGGAAGTACGGCAGAATCAGCCTCTTACCACGCAAGGCAGAGATATTAAACAAACCTTTAATAAAGTGTTACATTTATAAATATGAAGTCACAGTATAAGGAATGTCATCATGGATATTCGTCAAGAGTTGCCCCTTGAGCAACAGTTTGAACTTCAGGTGTTTGAGCAGCAGGTGCGATCGCTCTCCCGAGAAGACGCCCAAGATCTACTCGTACAGCTAAAAGAATCGATGCTGTACCAGAGCACCACATTTCGGGAAATTCTTAAGGACGCCTGGGGTATTGGTAAAGGCCCTAATTTTGGGCATGAAGCATTGGCCGAGGGATGATTTTCTGCGTGAAAACACCAATGCTTTCAACAGAATGTATGTCTGAGGTTAAACCCGATCAATAGCCCAGCTTTTTTCAGGCGATTAAAAAAACTAGGCATTATTTACTTATGAGTCCACAGCTGAAGCTAGCGGCTCGAAACAAAGCTAACAGTAAACATTAAGCTAAATCCCCCTCCTCGCAGGGGCACCTGAAGGGCGGGGTTAGGTTAAACCTGCAACCGCAATCATCCCGCCTATCACAGATAAAACTGCTCAGTGCCCTGATCAACCTATCTCTCTCTGAAGGAGATAGCTGCAGCCTAGCAGTTTCACGTAACCCCAAGTTTAAGTTAATTAAGAGCGTTGGAGAGTCAGTACCTGCTCTGAGGTCATCGGTTCGGCCGTCATGGTGTAAAGAACGCCGTCGCGCACCGATACCAGATTTAAGTAGTAGCTGGCTTCTCCCGGTTTGCTGACGGCGTAGATCCTAACGCCAGAGTCGATGGAGAGTACGTCGCCCGTCACGTTGTTGAGGGTATAACCCTGAGCTTCTAGCCGCGCTTGGAGAGCGCTAGCGGCCCCGCGCCAGCTGCTGCTAACAGGGCTACGCCAGCAGTCGGCCACCCCTTCGCAGGCAGCCTGAGCGCCATCGAGGTGAGGGAAATTGGCGAAGGGAGCAGGGGTTTCGGGTTCAGCCTCGGTCGGCGGCGGCGGTGGAGGAGTAAAGGCGGCGGGTTCGGGGGAAGTCGCCGCGGGCGAGGCAGGTGGCGGCTCTACCGGAGCCGCAGGTTGAGGGGCAGGCTGTTGGGGAACTGGCTGCCGAGGAGCTGGCTGTTGAGGGGTAACTGCACTGGGAGCCGGGGGTTGGGCCACATTTTCGGCGGACGGAGCTGCTGTGGTGACAGACCTGGGCAGCACCGTTACCGCAACATCTTCTAAAACGGCGGGCTCTTCGACCGTCACGGCAGCGGGCTGAGGTTCACCCGGGGGTTCGGGCACCACTAGCGCCAGCAGCACACCGTGGGCCACCAGAGAAGCACCAACACACAGCGGCCCCAGCCAGGTGCGCCCATGCCTCCGCTGTTGAGCAGTGGTGCGGCGCAGGGCAAAGGTCGAGGGAGCCAGTCTGGGAGTCATTGTCGAAAGGTTGCGATCGCAGATGCGGTTGAGACTACAAGTTCTATTCTTCTTAGCTCATTGTAAGCCTACCTCTCCATTCTCCCAAATCCCTATGCTCAGGGCAATAGGTTGACAGATCGGTCAGCTATCCTCAGTGGAAGTATTAGAGCTATTCACCTTAGGGGTAACTTTAAGATTATCTCTATCAGGAAAAGCTTTCAATAAGCTGTACAATGCGATCTGTCTTCTCAAATGAATGACCTGGGTCCACCTGAGGTACCTGCGGCTCTGTTGAGATTTAATTTGTTGAGGTAACACCCTATGAAACTAGGAAGACGTACATTTTTGGGAGCGGGTGCTGCCGCCACGGCTGTCGCCCTAGGCCAGCTGCGCCAGCGCCCCGCCCACGCTCAGTTTGGCTTTGGCCGGGGTCGAGCCGTCAACCTTTACTCGTCGCGCCACTACGACACCGACGACCAGCTTTACGAAGGGTTCCGCGAGGCTACGGGCATTCGCGTCAACCTGGTTGAGGCTGAGGCCGACCAGCTGATCGAGCGGATCAAGAGCGAAGGGCAAAATAGCCCCGCCGACATTCTCATGACCGTCGATGCTGGTCGTTTGTGGCGGGCTGAGCAAGAAGGGCTGTTTCAGCCGGTGACCTCGGAGGTCCTAAACGCTGCCATTCCTGAAAACCTGCGCCACCCCGACGGGCTGTGGTACGGTCTGACTAAGCGGGCGCGAGTCATTGTGTACAACAAAGACACGGTCGACCCCGCCGAACTCTCCACCTACGAAGACCTGGCGGACCCCAAATGGCGAGGGCGAATTTTGGTGCGTAGCTCGACCAATATCTATAACCAGTCGCTGGTGGGCTCAATGATTGCCGCCCACGGGGCCGAAGAAACCGAGGAATGGGCGCGGGGGCTGGTGGCCAACTTTGCCCGCCCTCCTGAAGGCGGTGACACCGACCAGATCAAGGCGGTTGCGGCCGGTCTGGGCGACATTGCCATTTCTAACACCTACTACTTTGCCCGCTTGCTCAAGTCCGACAGTGCCGAAGATCAGGCTGTGGCCGAGGGTCTAGGGGTATTCTTCCCCAACCAGAGCGATCGCGGCACCCACGTCAACATCAGCGGGGCCGGGGTGGTTAAAACGGCCCCCAACGCTGAGGCGGCGGTGCAGTTTCTAGAGTACCTGGCCAGCCCCGAAGCCCAGCGCATTTTTGCAGAAGGCAACAACGAGTACCCCGTGGTCGAGGGAGTGGCGGTTGACTCGGTGGTAGCCAGCTTTGGCGACTTTAAAGAAGACCCGCTGAATGCCTCGGTGTTTGGCAGCAACAACCCCGAAGCCCTGCGCATTACCGATCGCGCTGGCTGGGCTTAATGGCTTGAGGATCGGGTACCTATCGTTTTAGAAGCGTAGCCTTCGGAAAATGGCTAGGCCACCCGACCCCTTTAATTAACCTCTTGTCACATCAGCCTCTATTTTTAGATAGAGGCTGATTTTTATTGAAGGAAGTGGGGCGGCGATCGCGTTGCTCAACCTCAGCTAAATCTCAACCCGAAACCACAGAACAATATTTTGTTCATAAATGCTGCCGAAAAAAAGCCATCAGGGTTTGCCAGGCGTGCGTGGCGGCGGCGGGATGGTAAGACTCTCGCTCATGGCAAAAAAAGCCGTGATTGGCGTCTGGATATACCTGCAGGGTGTAAGGTTTGCCGAGCTGCTGAAAGCGAGCCTCGATTTGCTGAATGCGATCGCGCCCAATGAATGGATCTTGACCGCCAAAAAACAACAGCATTGGCACCGAAATATCCTGCACCGCTTCGATCCACTCGTCCAGCACCATGCCGTAAAACGGCGCAGCAGCAGAAATTTCGGCGGAAAAGCGACAGGCGGCCAAGAAGCTCAGCCCTCCCCCCAGGCAAAACCCGGTGACGCCAATGCGATCGACGTCAGGGCACGATTTAAGGTAGGCGATCGCCGCGTTGAGATCGGCCTCCATCGGTGGGCCAAAATCGAGCTGCCGCATCAGGGCCATAGCAGTGGTGACCTGGTCGTAGCCAAAGGTGTGGTCACCCGGTTCGCGGTGGTACAGGTCTGGAGCCAGAACCACATAGCCCTCCTGCGCTAGGCGGGCGGCTACGTCGCGCAGGTGAGCGGTTAAGCCAAAGGCTTCCATCAGCAGCAAAACAGCGGGTAGACGGCCCGATCGCGCGGGCCTGCACAAAAAAGCGGGCATTGGGCCATCGGGGGTGGCCACGGTGATATCGGCATGTTCGACCGGCATTGTTGGCTCTATAGAATGGGCTAAGGCCAGCTTAAACAGCCCCCAGGGCCGGGTTCTAGAACAAAACGGTGAACCTTTAGGACAGGCTTGCGATCACGGCTGGCGAAACTGGGTTGGGGTAGCTCCGGTCAGGCGTTTGAACCATCGAGTTAGATGGCTCTGATCGCAAAAGCCAACCCTGGCAGCAATCTCAGCCAGGCTCAGGGGGCTGTGCCGGAGCCAAAACTGGGCGCGTTCAACCCGACGCTGCAAGATGTACTGGTGCGGCGTCACGCCTTCGCTTTGCTTAAACAGGCGGGCAAAGTAGGCCGGGCTCAGGTGAGCGATCGCGGCCAGCTCTACCAGCGTCAACTCCTGATGCAAATGGGCCTCAACGTAGGCCTTAACCTGCTCCCGCTGCACCTGAGACAGCCCCCCCGCAGGGCTGGTCAGCCGGGGCTGGGTGGTGCAGTAGTGGCGCAGCAGATGAATGGCCAGGGTCGTTTTCAGGCTGTCCACCAGCAACGGGCTGCCCAGACCGCCCCCTTCGGCCTCGGCTTTTAGGGTCGCTAGCACCGTGGCTATCGACCTGTCGCTAGCCTCCATAAACTGCGGCCTCAGCTCAATGCGATCGGGGTTCACCCAATCCTGTCCCATCTGTTTCAGCAGGTCTGGCTCGACGGCCAGCACCATAAACTGCGCCGCGCTGTCCCAGCTACAGCGATGAGTCATGCCAGCCGGAATGATCGCAATGCCGCCCGCGGGGCGATTTTCCCGGTGGCGCTGGCCCTCGAGCCAGCGGTAGCCAGCCGGCATCTGATTTGAGCGATCGGGAAAGCCGAGGGCGATCGCGTGCAGGGTGTGTTGATGGTCTGCGGTAGCAAACTTGGGCTGCCGGTATAGCTCCAGGTGAATGCCGTCCCAGCCGGAGCTGCTCAAGACCGCTGGTCGGGGCAGTAGACCATCAACTGGGTTCACCTGCCGGTGGTCAAGCACTGCAACAGATGGGTGCATGGGGCGGTGCGCTAGCATAATGGGCGATTGCTATCAGGGTAGCTTTCGTCCCGGCTAGTTGCGAGCCATGACATCTTGTTCACGGGCAGCCTGGCACGTTGCCCCCCAAGGACTGGATCAGTGCGCCTGGGGTCGGGTCGGAATGGTGATGGCCTTGGGCTGGTTGAGGTGTTGAACCAGGTCTTTTTGCACCTGGTGGTATAGCTCATCGCTTTCGCCCTTGAGGGCAATAACGCCGTAGACCTGCACCGCTTCCTGCTCGCGTCCGGCCAGAAAATGGGTGCCCTGATCGATCGCCACGATGTGGTCTTTGACCAGGTCGTAGCAGGGCTGGGTGATCAAAATATCGGTGCCGATCAGTTTGGTCAGCCCCTCAATGCGGCTGGCTACGTTAACGGTGTCACCGATAGCGGTGTACTCCAGCCGCTGCACCGACCCCACGTTGCCCACCACCAGCTCGCCGTAGCTGATGCCAATGCCGTTAAAAAGCGGCGGCAGCCCCTGAGCCTCTAGCCTGACGCGCAGGGCGGCCAGAGCCTCCCGCATGGCCAGGGCAGCAGATACGGCACCGAGGGCATCCTGCTCTGGCCCCAGCGATTTGGGCGCGCCAAACTCGGCCATCACCGCATCGCCAATGAACTTGTCAATGGTGCCGCGGTACTCCAGAATGGCCGCCACCATTTCGTTGAGATAGGTGTTGAGCAGGCTGACGGTTTCTTCGGCCCCCAACTGGTACGAAATACGGCTAAACCCGCGAATATCTGAGAACAGCACCGCCGCCTGAAACCGCTGGCCCACGGTGAGGCTGGTAAAGTCTTCGGGCTGGTTGAGAATTTCCTGGGCAACCGAGGGGGCCACGTAACGCTCCAGGGTGCGGCGCAGGCGCTGTTCTTCCAGTCGGTTGCTGACGGCCCCAGTGGCCATATAGGTGACGCCACCCATGCCCAGGCAGGCGACGGGGATAGCGACGGGCACCAGGCGATCGCCCTGCACCATCAGCAGGTAGGCCAGCCCTCCCCAGACGGCGATCGCGCCCAAAAAGCCCACCAGCCTGGGCACCGGCTGGGCAAAGCGGTAGCCCAGCCCCAGCCCCATCGCGCCGATCGCGATCGCCGTCAGCAGCCCCTGCACCAGCGGATTGGGGATAGCCGCGTCGAGGGTTCTGCCCTCCATCAGCGCGGCCAGGGCGTGGGCGTGAATCTCGACCCCCGGCATGGTGTTGTCGATGGGGGTGCGCTTGCGGTCCTGAAACGACTCGGCCATCGGGCCAATCAGCACGATCTTGCCCTCAAACTGGTCGGCGATCAGGGGCCAGTTGGTGGGGTCGAGCACTTGCACAAACGACACCACCGGAAACGTCCCCGCCGGGCCGTAGAAAAAGAGTTCCTGACTTTGGCAATCCGGCAGGGGTAAGTCGGCGGCAGCCAGGGCCGCCCCGGCCAGGGAGGGCAAGTTATCCTCAAAGCCGTGGGTTTGCCGCAGGGTGGCAATGCTGCGATCGGGGAAGGTCCGGTACTTGCCGTCCACATCGGCCTCAAGGTTAATCAGCCCCACTTGGGTTTGGCTGCTGTAGATCGGCTTCAGCAGGTTGGTAAACAGGCCAAAATCGCTGCTCGACACGTCGTAGGCGGCGGCCAAAGCGACGCGATCGCCCCAACGAGCCAGAGTTTCCTCCAGGGCATCGTCGTCCTCGGGGCCGTAGCCACTGGGGTCGACCAGCAGCACGTCGATCGCCACCGCCCTGGCGCCAGCGGCCATCAATCGCTCGATCGCCTGGGCGTAGGCCTGCCGCTGCCAGGGCCAGATCGCCAGCGGCGCCAAAAAAGGGTAGCGCTCTGGGTCGGCCTGGTAGAGGTCGCCCTGGCTGAGGGAGTACTCGTCAATGCCCAGAATGACGATGTCCTCCGGGGGCGGCACCGGCCCCCGCAGCCGCAGCAAAAACGACTGGGCCTGCCCTTCAATCAGCACAATCCACGGGTGCTGGGAGGCCAGGGCGATCGCCCCAAACACAGCCCAGCTCACCATTAGCCCGTGCCCCAGCTGCACCAGGCGGCGGTAGGACTTAACCACGGTAACTCTCCCCCAGCATCACGGCCTCACCCTAAAACGGGAAGGGAAAACGAATCGGCGGACTCGGAATTGACGGCACCCAGTAAGAGGGCAGCGGCACTCCCGGAAACAGCTGCTCAAACGATCGCCGCAGATTGGCCATACCCGGTATTTCAAGTGCAAAGCCGTTGATCAGCGGCCCTTCTAAGAGATCAATAAAGTCCTCGGGCGACAGGGGCGAAATGACCGCCTCATCGTCTTCAGCATCGATAATCACCTGCTGCCCCTCCGCGATCGTCAGGGAGTCATCCTCAGCAAAGTCTACCGCCTCCCCATCGGGATTCGCTTCGGGTAGAGAAGCCGGGTCTGCACTGCTATCCAGCGGATCGTCCTGTTTCAGCCTGAGCTGCGCGACGGCCAATAACCCATCAGCAGGTTTAACTCCAGGTACGTTGCCCATGGGACCTGTAGTTGGGCCTGTAGGCGGATCAATGCCCGGACTCGTTCCGGGGGGATCTATGCCTGGACTGGTACCAGGACTGGCGGGGGGCTCCATCGGGTTGACAAAGGGCACCACCGGGTCGGTGCCGGGTACCACCGGGTCAAGGGTTGGATCGAGGGGGTCAAAGTCGTCTGCCATGGGGTCAACCGTCACCGGGTCGAGGTTGCGCTCGACCACCACCTCACCCTCGAACACCTGAATAATCGTCTCGCCCGCCTCGGTCACCTCGATGGTATAAATTGTGCCCCGCACCCCAGCCACAGTTGAGGTCGAGCAGCCGTTGAGCGTGCCGTTGACCAGCAGCGTGCCCCGATTGAGTTGGGCACATTGCCCCACCACCAAACTGGAGTTGTGGGCCAGGCGCGCCACAGCGCCGCTGTTAAATCGCAGCGAAGTACGGGCGGCCCGAGTTCTGACCTGCTGACGCTGCTGGGCTACGCTATTGACCTGGGCTGCGCGGTTTTGAATGTAGACCTGATCGCTGTCTAAAATTTCGGTGACGGTGGCGGCGCTACCCGTCTGGGCCTGAGCCTGATGCCCCAGTGTAGCCAGCAGCAGGCTGCCCGTCAGGGTAGCACCCACTAGCCCCACAAATCGTCCCCAACGGGTGCCAGACCTGAACAGAAACTCCTGTATCAAAAAAGACGCCATCATAAGCTCCACTGAGTTGCCTGATAGGATCTATACACAGGCAACTCATCAAAATCAGCAGAGATTGCGAAACTTAACCCGTGGGGTTTTAGCTAAAGACGTCCGGCTGGTCGTCATGTACTCGACCCAGGTGCGGCAGGGCGGCCGCCACCGCCTCGGGGGAGTCGACTATCATCTGGAGCAGATCGTAGGCTTCGAGCGGCTGCCCTGTTTGCGCAGAGATCTGGTGGGCGTAGTAGCGCACCTGAGCCATAATGCGAGGCTCGGCCTGACGCAGGTACATGCACAGGCAGGCGCGGGCCTGGGCGTCTGAATCGCGCCCTAGAAAGAAGGCCATGGCCGTCAGCAGGTGGCGTTCGTAGTCGGGCAGCGCCTGAGAATTAAGGGGCATACTTAAGGTTTTGCAGAGTACCCCTAAGACATTAGCTGTTGCGTGGTGGTGTTGAACGGGGGCCCTTCTCAATTTGCAAGACGTTCGAGCACCGACTCGGGGCGAGTATCCGTTCTGGCCTTGTTAGCAAAGCGATTTCGGGACGGATTACCCTGCGCATTGAGAAAAGCCATCACTTCGTCGTAGCCAAAGCGCATTTGGGGAATACCATTGACGACCAGCACCCAGTGACCCTTGTCGTAGATCAGATGCCAGCCTGCTTGAGACGGTCGAATCAGGTGCTGTTGATCGTCAGTCGTGCACTCAAAGCCCAAGGACGACGCGCGATCGAACAGCTTCTGCGGAATTCCCAGCACAATCTATCTCCCGATGGTTGAAATTGCCTGTACGGACTACAGTCGCACCCTTTAGGAGTTAACCAAGCTTTGCTGGGGTAAAGAGGCTTCTTAAGCTATCTTTCAGAATTGAGCCAGGCAACACAATTGGGCGCTAAGACCCACGCCCAACGCCCGATCGCAGTGTGTCTGCCCGTTTGAACTAGCTAGAGGTCGCTAGCGATCGCCCGCCGCAGTCACCTCAACCTTCTCCACCACTTTCTCGGTAATCAGGCGCGAGCCCTGCTTGCGGGTCATATAGTTGGCGGCCCACTGGGTCATCACCATCAGCTTGTTGTCAAACTCGATCAGGTAAAAGATGTGTACAAACAGCCACACAAACCAGGCCGGAAAGCCGGTGAGCTTGGCCCAGGGCAGGTTGACCACGGCGGCGTGGCGACCAATTACCGCCAGGCTGCCGCTGTCTTTGTACTCAAAGGCAGGTAGAGTTTCGTTTTGCAGCCGCTTCTGAATCAGCCGGGCCACGTACTTGCCCTCCTGCATGGCCACTGGAGCGACGCCGGGCAGGGGGCGGTCCCCCTGGTGGGCAAAGTGGGCTAGGTCGCCCACGA
The DNA here is from genome assembly GCA_003017855.1 of filamentous cyanobacterium CCT1. Lineage (GTDB taxonomy): Bacteria > Cyanobacteriota > Cyanobacteriia > Phormidesmidales > Phormidesmidaceae > Nodosilinea. The sequence goes on along the minus strand of PYER01000054.1, from coordinate 18,351 downwards.
CAAAGATGTTGGAGTAGGTCGGCAGGCTGAGGTCATGGCTGACGATCACGCGACCGGAGCGATCGCGCTCTGCCCCGGTGCGATCGGCCAGCAGCCCGCCCATGCCGGGGTCGCGCACCCCCGCCGCCCACAGCACCGTCCCCGCCTGCAGCGTGCTCACCTCGTCGCCCTGCTTGAGGGTAATCTGGTGGCCCGCAATATCGGTTACCAGCGACTTCGTCAGCACCTCAACCCCCAGTTTTTCCAGGTCGGCGTGGGCGCGGGCCGACAGTTCCGGCGGGAAGGGCGGCAGCACCCGATCCATGCCCTCGATCAGCAGAATGCGGCTGGCGGTGGTATCAATATGGCGAAAGTCGTTGCGCAGGGTGTGGTGGGCCAACTCGGCCAGCGACCCGGCCAGCTCAACCCCGGTGGGGCCACCACCGACGATTACGAAGGTCAACAAGCTTTTTTTCAGCTCGGGGTCGGTAGTGTTTTCCGCTTTCTCAAAGGCCGCGAAGATGCGCCGCCGCATTTCCAGAGCGTCTTCTACGGTCTTGAGGCCGGGGGCGACATCGGCCCAGTCGTCGCGGCCAAAGTAGAAGTGGCTCATGCCAGTGGCCACAATCAGGCTGTTGTAGGGAATAGTACGGCCATCTTTGAGGCTGACCCGCTGCTGCTCGGGGTCAACATCGGTGACTTCGCCCATCAGCACGCGGGTATTCTTTTGGGCGCTCAGCACGCCGCGCAGAGGGGAGGCAATATCTCCCGGCGACAGTCCGCCCATCGCCACCTGATACAGCAGCGGCTGAAACAGGTGAAAGTTACGCTTGTCGATCAGCGTCACCTCTACATCGGCTCGACCCAGCTGCTGGGCTGCATAGAGGCCGCCAAAGCCGCCCCCAATAATCACAACCTGAGGTTTGCCAGGGGTAACCGGCGGCACTTCGACGGTCGGCGATAGGTTTTCGAGCACCGGGTCTGGAACCATGGCGGTGGATTGGAGAGGACGTGGGACGGTCTGCATGGCGGTACTGGGGAAGCAGGTTGTTACTTTTCGTTATAAAGCAGAATACCGCTAAATACTGTGCTCTGTGCTATATCCCTTCAACCTGGTCAAGACCCGATCAAGATTGCACCAAGACGCGGCCAGGGGGTGTTATTGGTGGTGGTTGGGCTGATAGAGTAAAAGATCAGGTTTTGACATCCGCTCCAGACATCCTGGTGATGAAATCGCTTTGGGTAGCGTTCTGGAGTGATGGTATGGGACTAAAATTTGAGGGCATTCGGAGGGCGTGATTCCCCCAGCCTGTCCTCAAGTTAGGGACACAACCAGGCCGCAATATTCTTCTTCGCAATTTTCCGCAGGGAAGGGCACAACCCTCGCAGGGAGGCAAACAACAAAACTATGGCGCTGATCGTACAGAAATATGGGGGTACCTCCGTAGGCACCGTGGAGCGCATTCAGGCGGTGGCCCAGCGGGTCAAGGCGACGGTGGAGGCAGGCAACTCGGTGGTGGTGGTGGTATCGGCCATGGGCAAGACCACCGACGGTCTGGTGAAGCTGGCCGCCGACATTACTAGCCAGCCCAGCCGCCGCGAGATGGACATGCTGTTGTCGACCGGCGAGCAGGTCTCCATTGCGCTGCTAACCATGGCCCTGCACGCCCAGGGGCAGGAGGCGATCTCGCTGACCGGGGCTCAAGTGGGCATCGTCACCGAGGCCGAGCACACCCGCGCCCGCATTCTGAAAATCAAGACCGATCGCCTGCGGCGTCACCTCAGCGAAGGCAAAGTGATCGTGGTGGCGGGGTTTCAGGGTATTAGCCAGACCTCCGATTTAGAAATTACTACGCTGGGGCGGGGCGGCTCCGACACCTCAGCGGTGGCCCTGGCAGCCGCGCTAGGGGCAGAAAAGTGCGAAATCTATACCGATGTGCCCGGCATTTTGACCACCGATCCGCGCCTGGTGCCCGAGGCCCAGCTGATGGAAGAGATCACCAGCGATGAGATGCTGGAGCTGGCCAGTCTGGGAGCCAAGGTGCTGCACCCCCGCGCGGTGGAAATTGCCCGCAACTACGGCGTGACGCTGGTGGTGCGATCGAGCTGGACCGACGAGCCGGGCACCCGCGTGATCTCGCCTCGGCCCCAGCCGCGACCGCTGGAGGGGCTGGAGCTGGCCCACCCCGTGGATGCCGTCGAATTTGACACCGACCAGGCCAAGGTAGCGCTGCTGCGCATTCCCGATCGCCCCGGTATTGCCGCCCGGCTGTTTGGCGAACTGGCCACCCAGGCGCTAAACGTCGATTTAATCATTCAGTCCATCCACGAGGGCAACACCAACGACATCGCCTTCACCATGGTGAAAGCGAACCTGGCCAAGGCCGAAGCGGTGGCCGAGGCGATTGGCCCGGCCCTGCGCAGCAACCCCACCGACACCACCCAGGCCGAGGTGATGGTCGACCAGCGGATGGCGAAAATCAGCATTGCCGGGGCAGGTATGATTGGCCGTCCGGGGGTGGCCGCCAAGATGTTTTCGTCGCTGGCGGCGGCGGGGATCAACATTCAGCTGATCTCCACCTCGGAGGTGAAGGTAAGCTGCACCATCGACGTGGCCGACTGCGATCGCGCCATTGCCGTCCTTTGCGAGGCCTTTGACGTCACCTCATCGCCCGTGGCCCAGGGCGATACGCCTCAGGCGGCTCCGGCCCCAGAGGTACGCGGGGCCGCCCTCGACATCAAACAGGTCCGCGTCGCTATTCGCCACGTGCCCGATCGCCCCGGTATGGCGGCCCAGATCTTTCAGCTGCTGGCCACCCACGGCGTCAGCGTCGACATGATCATTCAGTCGCAGCGCTGCCGTCTGGTCAACGGGCAGGCCACCCGCGATATCGCTTTCACCGTGGCCCAGGCCGACGCTCAAACCGCCAAGGCCGTGGTTGAGTCTGCCGCAGCTGAGCTAGGCTTTGGGGGTGTGGCAGTGGATGAGGCGATCGCCAAGGTCAGCGTCGTCGGCACCGGCATGATCTACGCCCCTGGCGTAGCCGCCCGCATGTTCAAGGCGCTGTCGGAGCAGGGGATCAACCTGCAGATGATTGCTACCTCAGAGATCAAAATTAGCTGCGTGGTGGCCGAGACCGAGGGCGTTGCGGCCCTGCGAGCGGTGCACAATGCCTTTGGGCTGGCCGGGCTCAAGCGCACGGTGGTGCCCGCATAGCCGATCGCTGAAGGGTGCTTGAAGAACGGCAAACCAACTAAAAAACACCGCTGGTAGCCACCGGTGCCCTTTTCCCCTAAAGGGGAAATATTAATGCTGAGCTACGCAAGCTATTTCGCCAGGAACGCACCAAAAACCCTGCGCCAGCTTGCTGGTATCGGTCGGCGGGCAGAGTTTTGGGCTGGCTAAAGGCGCTATGCTTTGCTGGTAACCGGCTGCTGAGAACCCATTGGTTGAACGCGGAACTTGACTAGATTGGCTAGCTCCTGCAGCTGGTGAATGGCCTCGGCCCCTTCCAGCTTCATCAGTTCGCGATCGTCGCGCATTTCGGTCCAGGTGATGCCGTAGTCAGACACCAAGAAGCGAATCAGGTGGTCATCGCCCAGGCTCACCATGAAGGAAGCACTGTTGAGCTGGCCACCGCAGGTGTAGCAGGATGCGAGATAGCCCATATCCTCAAGCACTGTGGCCAGCGCTTGCAGGTTCATGACCAGATCCCTAACAAATTGACGGTGCTGCTCGGCTAATCGGACAAACATAACGACACTCCTCGTTACCCATAGAGATTGTAGCCTAAAAATTAATTAATTCTTAAGAAGCTGACAAAGGTGCTTGTTTTCTGCTCTCTCAATTTGTCCATCTTAACTATCCGATCGTAAATACGCCTCTTTTCAACGATAAATCAGACGCCTGCTGGTGGCCCGACAGCGAGAAAAGCAGGCTGGGAAAGCATTCTGTAGATTGTGAAAACTTGAAAACTTGTGCGTTCTAACGTGAAGGTTGCCCATAGAGCCCTCCTCTGGCACATCTACAGACAAATGCACATCGACTTAGGGTAGGCACTAATTCAGGCTCAATCGGTAGCTGTCACCACTAAATGGCCGATTTAAGCCGTAATGTCATCCAATCTTGAGGAATTGAGCTAGGAATCCACAGGGGCGAGAGCAGGGGACTTGAGTGTCCAGGTGTGGTCTTCGCTCAGCTCGAGGGTGGTTTGGTGGTAGTCGTGAAGCGACTCGCGGTGGCCGACGCTGACAAAGGTGGTGCCGGTGTGGCGCAGGTGGTCGTAGAGTTTGGCTTCGTTAGCCAGGTCGAGGGCGCTGGTGGCCTCATCAAGAATAGCAAACTTGGGCTGATTGAGCAGAATGCGGGCAAAGGTGAGGCGCTGCTGCTCACCCAAAGACAGTACATCACCCCACTCTTCAACGGCGTCAAAGCCGCCAAAGCGATCGGCTAAATCGGCTAGATTCACCTTTTCTAAAGCAGCTTGCAGGGCGGCATCGTCGACATTCTGGCGGGTGTGGGGGTAGAGCAGCTGATCCCGCAAGGTACCGAGAATCATGTAGGGCTTTTGGGGCAAAAACAAAATGTCGTCGAGGTCGGGGCGGTGGATGGTGCCGCTGCCGGATTGCCACAGACCCGCGATCGCCCGCAGCAGCGAGCTTTTACCGCAGCCGCTCGGCCCCACGATTAGCAGTCCGCTCTGGTCGGGCACCGCTATGGAGAGATCTTCAACCAGAGTGCGCTGGTAGTTGGGGGTTTGCAGCGTAAAGTCCTGCAGCGCCAGGGAGTCGGCGGTGGCGATCGCGATCTTAGGCTGGTCGGTCGTCTTGGGCTCAGTATCCTCTAGCTCGGTGCTGTCTGGCTCGGGGGCTTCCTCTTTGGCGGTCTCTGTCTTTACAGAGTCTTTAGCAGTCGCTGGTTTGGCGGACTCGATCTCGCCGTGGTTGAGCGCTTCCGCAAAGCCGTGGAGGCGGTCGATCCCAGCTCCGAAGGAGGTCAGTTCTGAGAACCGGGCCACCACCACGTTGAGCGAAAAGAACACCCGCACAAAGGCTCCCTGGGCCTCAGAGACTTTGCCCACTTCAAGATCGCCCCCAAAAACAGCGGGGGCGACCACGATCGCGGGCAGCACAAAGGGAATGAACTCGTAGGCGTTGGTCAAAACGTTGAGGTTGAGTTCCCAAATAATCAGCCGCTTGAAGTTTTCGAAGGCGGCCATGAAGCGATTGTTGACCTGGCTGGCCTCCTGGGTTTCGCCCCGGTAGAAGGCGATCGCCTCGGCGTTTTCGCGAATGCGCACCAGGCTAAAGCGAAAGTTGGCCTCCCGCTTCAGTTGCTCAAAGTTGAGCCGCACCAGGGGCTGACCAAACACCAGCACTGTAACCAGGGTGCCCACCACGGCGTAGAGCACCAGAAAGCCCACCAGCGACTTTGAAATGCCCCACAGCACGCTGCTAAAGGCCACCACCTGGAGCACCGAGCTAACCACTACCAGCAGCAGCGCCAGCGACTGCTGGGTAAAATTCTTGACGTCTTCGGCGATGCGCTGGTCGGGGTTATCGATGCCGGGCTGAAACTGCTGAATGTCGTAGAAGGCGCGATCGCGGAAGTAGTCGCCCACAAACCGCCCGGTCAGCCAGCGCCGCCACTCCAGGCCCAGGCGCTTTTGCAGGTAGTCGTAGCCCGCCAGCAGCGGCGCGTAGGCCACCAGCACGCCGATGAACACCAGCACCGTCTCCCAAAAGCGGGCTTCATCTTTGGCCGACAGGGCCGAGATCAGCACGCCGCGCTTGTTGTTGAGCACCACGCTGAGGCCGGTGTAGCCCAGCAAAAACACCGCAATCAGCAGCAGCAGACCCCCAGCTTTCCACTTTTCGTCGCCAAACCAGTAGGACTTTGCGATCGCCCAAAATCGTCTAAACCCCGTCAGGTTAAATCGTTCCATGCCGTCGCCGTGTCTCCGCTGTGCAAAGGGTGCTGGGGAGATCTTACAAAAGTTAATCCTTTTGTGCCGGAGTGAGGCTGAGCGGCAAATCTGCTTTGCCCCCGACCGTCACTGGTCAGGTAGCCTACATTGCCAGACCGATTACACCGCCAAACGGCTGCCCGTAGTACAAAGAATGGAGCCTGCATTCTAGGACTGCCTCTATGTCCGTTATTTACGAAGTCGAGCATGTCACCCGCTACCGCTACGCTAAGCCGGTTACCTTTGGCCCCCACCGGGCCGTGTTTTTGCCCCGAGGCAGCTACAGCGGCCGGCTGCTGAGCTATTCGCTCGACCTCAATGTGCCGGCCAAAGTGCACTGGGTCAGCGATACGCTCTCGAATAACGTGGCGGTGATTGAAGTCAAAGAACCTGCCCAGGAGCTCACGGTGACCTGCCGGTTTCAGGGCGAACATTTTGGCACCCGCAGCATCGAAGACTTTCCCCTCGACCCCAGGGCCAACGAGGTGCCGGTACAGTACACCCCCGACGAGTGGACGGATCTAGCGGTTTACCTGAGGCCCCACGCCGAAGACCCCGACGGCTCAGTGGCAGCCTGGGCCAAGCACTTTGTAGGGGGCGATCGCGACGCCACCAGCGATGTGTTGAACCGAATCATGAACACCATTCGCGATACCTTTACCTACCGGGCACGCGAAGAAGAGGGCACCCAGCCCCCCGGCGAAACCCTGCGGCTAAAGTCAGGCACCTGCCGCGACTACGCCTGGCTGATGATCGAAACCCTGCGGCGGCTGGGGTTTGCCTGTCGGTTTGTGTCGGGCTATCTCTACGACTCGGCCCTCGATGGCGGCGACGTGGGCATGACCGGGTCTGGGGCCACCCACGCCTGGCTGCAGGTGTATCTGCCGGGGGCTGGCTGGCTGGTGTACGACCCCACCAACCGCATTACTGAGGGGTTTGATTTGATTGCGGTGGCGATCGCACGACACCCCGGTCAGGCCGTTCCGCTGGCCGGGTCGTGGTTTGGCGATGCCGACGACTACCTGGGCATGGATGTCTCAGTAGCCGTCCGCAAGCTAGGCAGCATTCCCGAGTTTGCCTGATCAATAGCTGTAGCCAATCGGGTTAGGACGTCTGATACCAAATCCGAATCACAACCCCCCGATTCCCAAGAGGCCAACCTGTAGGGGCGAATGGCATTCGCCCAGAGGTATTGGGGGTATCCAAGCAGGGTTTAGTATGACAGACAAGCGTTCTAACGTTTGAACGTTCAAATATTTTGATAGATATCAGCGCCCCAGCCGATTGGGCACGTCGGCACAGCCACCGGGGATAGTAGCGCGGGTGCCCTCGCCGCCCCAGGCACAGACGTAGCGGCGCTGCTCCTCAGAGAGGCGATAGACGCCGCTCAGGTTGGCCCCCTCGACTACGGCCCCGGTGTTAACCCCGGTCACGTAGTCGGGAGTACCCGTACGGGTGCGGGGGGTGGCGGTGTCCGCACTGCCGTAGAACAGCCGCGCCTCCATCAAGTCGGCCCCGGAGAGATTGGCCTGGTACAAAATTGACCGGGCAAAATTGGTGCGCACCAGGTCGGCCCGGCGCAGATCGGCGCGAATCAGGTTGGTTTCGCTGAGGTCGGCCCAGCGCAGGTCGGTGCCTGTCAGGTCGGCAGCGGCCAGCATTGCCCCCAGATCAATCACGCGGGTGCCGTTGAGCCGATCTTCTTCGTAGCCGCCGCGCCCGTCTAGAATGGCTCGGCCCAGGCGATTGTCGCGGCGCAGGGGGGTGAGCAGCTTAGAGCGCGACAAAAAGCGAATCACCTTGGCCTTGCCACCGGCATCGACGCTACCCAAAATAGCGGCAGTGCGGGCCTCTGCAATAATGCGCTCCTGGGGCCAGTCTTCGAGCAGCCCCTCCTCGTCGAGCACCAGCTCTGAGATGCCCTGGAAGAAAGAATCGATGGTTTGCTGCTGGGTGATCAGGTTTTGCTGGCGGGTTAAATCGCGAGAGATCACATACTGCCGCCAGGCCACAAACAGGGCCAAAAAGGCGATAAAAATTTGCCCGATCGCCCCTAAAAAGTCGCCTAAGGCACCGAGAACGTCCCACCGCAGGGTCAGTCCCCAGGTGATCAGGGCGCGGTTGATGCCGGTAATATTCATCAGCCCCACAATACCGATAATCACGCCCGGAATGGCGATCAGCAGTGACTGCTGCCGGGGCGACAGTTCCCCCAGCACCTCCTGGAAAAAGGGCCACATTAGCCGCAGGGAGACCAGCGTGGCCACCAGCGACCCGGCCAGGGTGAGCCAAAAGCTGCCGGTGATCAGCCCCAGCCCGATAACGGCCACCGAGACGATCGTGATCGCGCTGGCCGAAGTCACCGCCGGGTCGACCAGAATGGGGCCGACAGTGGGGTCGGAGGGGTCGAGATCGAGGCGCTGAGCCTGCGGTTCAGGTGGGTTGTCGGGCAGATTGTCGCTGGTTGGCGGGTCTGATGGCAGCCGCGGGGGCAGCTTGTCGATCGCAGCGTCAGCGCCATTGCCAGAGTCGTAATTTGAGGCTGCCGCTGGGGTAGGCGGCTGAGGCTGAGCAGGGTTTGAAGGCGGTGAAGTCATAGCGAGCGGCAGCTGGCAAAAATGGGCTGATAAATAAGGATGGACCCCCTGACAGCCCAGGGCGAGTTATCTGGCTTTATTTAAGCACCATAACCCTGGAATAGCCCCTAGAGCCCGTTTGCCGCGGTCAGCTTGCCCAGAACGTGGCCAAAGCAGAACTTCCCCAAACGGTGCCTGACATCGCCCCTGGCTAGTCGCCCTAGCCTATCAACGGTAGACTAATGGGGGTTTTGTGCGCCTTTTGAGGCGGCTTGAGGAGGTTAGGAACGGCAGCATGGCGATTACTGGATTAATTTTGCTGGCCGCGATCGCCATTCTCGTCTGGGGCTACCGCCGCGCTCAGCCCTACGGCAGCGTGGGCATTCTGGCCTGGCTCCAGTCAGTGGTGCTGATGGGGCCGTGGCTGTTGTTCTTTGGGCTGTTTGCCCTGGGCATCTACATCAACCTGGCTGGCGTGCTGGTGCTGGTGCTGGTGTCGACGGGCCTCTACATCTACCTGGGGCGACGACTTCGCGATCTGGGCCAGGACATGCTCTCTACTCAGCGCCCACTCTCAGCGACGGTAGAGGTCAACCAGGCCGACAGCGAAAGCCCTGAGCAAACGGACCAACTTACCCCAGCCCCCGGTGAATCCGCTGCGAAACTCTCTATCCCCGCCGAAGATTTAGCCCAAATCGAAGGCATTTTTGGCCTCGACACCTACTTTCGCACCGAGACTATCCCCTACGACCAGGGGGCCATTTTTCGCGGCAACCTGCGGGGCGAACCGGCTGCTACCCAGGCCCAGCTAGCCGCAGCGCTGGAGGAGCGGCTGGGCGATCGCTATCGCCTGTTCTTAGTCGAAAACCTGGAGCAAAAGCCCACCGTCGTCGTGCTGCCCGCTAGCGCCGACCCGGTCAAAACCACCCCGGCCCAGTGGGCGCTGGCCGGGGTACTGGCGATCGCTACCACCTTCACCGGGCTGGAGGCCGGGGCCATTTTGCAGGGCTTTGACCTGCTGCAAGACGGTTCGCGCTGGCGGGCCGCCCTGCCCTTTTTAGTCGCCCTGCTGGTCATCCTCGTCGCCCACGAGGCGGGGCACTGGGTGACCGCCCGTCGCTATAACATTCGCCTCAGCCCGCCCTTCCTAATTCCGGCCTGGCAAATTGGAGCCTTTGGCAGCCTCACCCGGTTCGAGTCGCTGCTGCCCAACCGCAGCGTGCTGTTTGACATTGCCCTGGCTGGCCCCGCCGCTGGCGGCCTGGTCTCCCTGGCCATGCTGCTGGGCGGGCTGCTGTTGTCGCACCCCGGCAGCGCCTTTCAAATTCCCTCCGGCTTCTTTCAGGGCTCGATTTTGATCGGTGCCCTGGCCCGTGTCGTGCTCGGCTCGGCCCTGCAAGAACCGCTGGTTGACATTCACCCGTTAACCATCATGGGCTGGCTGGGCCTGGTGATTACCGCCCTCAACCTGATGCCCGCTGGGCAGCTCGACGGTGGCCGCCTAGTGCAGGGCATCTACGGGCGCAAAACCCTGAGCCGCACGACCCTGTTTACCCTGGTGGTACTGGCCCTGGTGGCGCTGGCCAACCCTCTGGCCCTCTACTGGGCGGCCGTCATTGTGCTTTTGCAGCGCACCCCCGAGCGCCCCTGCCTCAACGATATTTCTGAACCCAACGACGCCCGCGCCGCCCTGGGGCTGCTGGCCCTGTTTTTGGCGCTGACCGTGCTACTGCCGCTGACCCCGAGCTTGGCCGGTCGGCTCGGTATTGGGGCTTGAGGGGTTGGGTGGATGGGTGCTGGTCCCTGAGCGGAGTCGTTTGTCCTGTGGACAGGCTTCGCCAACGCGTTAGCGTCTCCCATAGGGAGAAAGGGGGCAGTGGGTGAGTAGGTGGGTGAGTTGGGCTTGCTCAGTGGGGAGAGGGGGAATGGGGAAGACGTTGTGGCGACTCTCCCTTGACTGTCTATCGCTTTACCTGAATGCGCCTTCGCCTACGGGCTCTACTTGAATCTCATTCAGCCGCTGGGCTAGATAGGCCGCTGCCGTAATTGGCGGAAACTGAGGGGCGCCTCCCGTGCGATCGATCAGGCTGTCGATGGGGGTCAAATCCACCTCAGGGCGAGGATGCACAAAAAACGGCATCGACAGCCGGGCCTGGTTGCTCGATTGGGGGTTGACGACCCGGTGGGTGGTGCTTCTAAACAGACCGTTGGTCAGGTTTTGCAGCATGTCGCCCGTATCGACCACAATTTGACCGGGGTTGGTTTGAACAGGCAACCAGGTTCCCTGCTGAGTCAAAATTTCTAGTCCTGGGGCGGTGGCCTCGCAGAGCAGGGTAATCAGATTGATATCTTCGTGGGGAGCGGCCCTGAGGCTGCCGGGCGGGGCTACCCCCACCGCCGGGTAGTGGGCCAACCGCAGCACGGTATTGCCACCGGTCGCCATCGCCACCAGCCAGTCTTGCGGCTGGCCCAGATACTCGGCACAGGCCGCCAACAGCACCTCGGCACAGGCCATGAGCTGCTGGTAGAGGCGCATCATCACCGGGCGAAAGGACGGCACTTCTTGAGGCCAGGGGGCGTCGGGTGCGCTCAGACTGTGGCGGTTGACGTGCCAGAACTCCTTTAGATCGGGAACGGTGTAGCCCTTGGCCTGCTCGCTGCCCAGGCTAGAAAAGCCCCCCATGCCCCGCAGGTGAGGAGGAGAGTACCTGGCCTTAGCCGGTTCTGGTAGGGCAAAAACCTCGGCGGCGACCTGGTAGGCCCGCCGCACCACCTCGGGCGAAACAGGATGCGGTTCGAGAATAAAAAAGCCCACTGACTCAAGCGCCTCCCCCAGGGTGGCGATCGCCCGCTGCCGCGCCGCCGTTGTACTAAGCAAATCGGAATAAGACACCACAGGAATGGCGGGCCGAGTCATGGCGTTGTCCTTGGGGAGGATAAAACAGTTGGGTGGATTGTAGCAGCCTGGTCAACCCCAGACAGCCCGCGGCAAAACTCCGTTGGCCTTAAATATAGAGGAACTATCAATTCAGCTTCATTCCCCGCGAATGACTTCGCATAATGCGATAAGGTTGGGCTAGCTGGTCTGTTTCGTCCCTTCTTGCTGTGACTACGCCTTCGACCCCCGATTTCAGCCCGGTACTGCATATTGGCCCCCAGGCGTTGACCGCTGCCGACGTGGTGCCCCTGCTGAGGCGCTACGGTCTGCTGCCCGCCCTGGTCAAAGAACTTGTGGTCGATCAGGCGATCGCCGCCGTTGACCTCACCCCAGAGCAGACCACCGAGGCCATCGACCAATTTTTGCAGCTCAATCAAATCACTAGCCCCGAGCAGCGCCAGACCTTTTTGACCCAGCGCGGGCTGAGCGAAGCCGACCTGGCTCTGTTAGCAGAACGCACCCAAAAGCTGCGCCAGTACAAGCTCGACACCTGGGGACCCAAGGTTGAATCTTACTTTTTGCAGCGCAAGAGCCACCTCGACCGGGTGCTGTATTCTCTCATTCGCACCCGAGAGGCGGGGCTGGCCCAGGAGCTGTTCTTTCGCATTCAAGATGATGGCCAACCCTTTGCCGATTTGGCCCGGCAGTACTCCGAAGGGCAGGAGGCCCAAACCGGCGGGCTGATTGGCCCCGTTGAGCTATCGGTGCCGCATCCAGCCCTGTCGAGGATTCTGGCGATTAGCCAGCCGGGGCAGCTCTGGCCCCCTACCCGAGTGGGGGAGTGGTTTGTGGTCGTGCGCCTGGAAAAGTTTTTGCCCGCCCGCCTCGATGACGCCACGCGCCAGCGACTGATCGACGAGCTGTTTAATACCTGGCTGCAGGAGCAGGTACAAACCGCTCTACAGGCCAACTCTCACGACAGTTCTTTGGTCGAACAGGAGTAGTCCCTGTGAAGTTGTAGGTTGGGTGGCGCGCCAGCAGAACCCAACAAAACCACTACTGGTGTTGGGTTCCACTGCATTTCGCCCAACCTACGAGACCCCTGATTTTAGTCCTGACGCTGCACTAGTGACGCTATGCAATCAGCAGCGTTTTGGTCAAAATCACCATCCACGTCTCGACTCCGCTCGACGACCGCGTCTCGACTCCGCTCGACGACCGCGTCTCGACTCCGCTCGACGACCGCGCCTCGAATTCGCTCGCTGCTGGCATCTCAGCTCTGCTCGCTGAGCGGAGTCGAAGCGACCAGGTTGTGTCATCCACCGATGCACCAGGCGGTGCGGGGATGGGTTCGCTCCAGTCGTTGGGGTCGGCGTAGCCGAGGGCGTGGAGGATTTTGATGGTGCGATCGATGCCTGCCAAGCTGCCAAAGAGCATGTGGCGCACTTTTTCGGGGTTGAGGGGCTGGCTCGCTCGGTTGTTTGCGCCAGATGGCGGCAGCGGTAGGGACTCGGCCCCTGGGTTGGTGTCTTGGTTGTCGTTGGCTTCTGGCTCTAGATATTCAAACATCGGTTCTGTTTCCTTGTAGTGGGTACGGAAGAAACAGAACGCGAAAACCCTAGCCGCCCGCAGCGCAAGTGCAAACTGAGGGGGCTAGGGTACCATGGGCCTAGCCTCGCAATCTGACTGAGAGACTTGCGGGGTTAGCTGTCTGTTGGTGTTACCAGCACCTTCAGACAGCGCCAAGATTTTCGAGTTCTGTGTGAACACCGCTCTGCTCGAACGGCTTAACGCAAGATAATAGTGGTACAAAAGCTCCCCGTCAAGCGTATAGAGACATGGGGCGTTGCTGGTGAAGATTTTCTTAAAGTACCTAAATAACACCTCTGCGAAAGCCTATTATGCCGATCAAGATCTGCATAACATTCTGTGCGGGTTAGTTATCAAGACTCTGTTCTGCATACCACTACGTTTTGGGGAGATAGCCCGATTAAGATCTTCATAACACCCCGTTCTAGGGAGTTATACAGATAATTTTCAGCATAACGCCCCATCTTGGAGCCGATATTCTACTCAAGATCTGGCTAATCACCTCGACTAGGGGTGTTATGCAGAATACAGAGACAAAAATCAGGCTAAACACAAGTTAGACATCAGTCAGATATCCGATTCTTTTGGGCTACTAAGCAAATATGGAAAATAGACATGGTTTATCTCGTTACATTCCCGCACCTGTCCAAAGAGACATTAGACAGCGTTGTGGATTCGGATGCGTAATCTGTGGATGCGCCATTTATGAATACGAACATGTTGACCCACCTTTTTCTGATGCAGAAGAGCACGATCCATCCAAGATGACTTTGCTATGTGGCTCATGTCATAGTCGAGTGACAAGAGGAACTTTGTCTAAAACATCTGTCAAAAAAGCCATGATGCAACCTAAATGTTTGCAGACTGGTTTTTCTTTTGGTCCTTTTGACATTAGCGGTGAACGGGTAGAAGTTTTCCTTGCTGCAACAAGATGGATAAATCCAAAAGCTGTCATTGAAATAAATGGAGTTCCACTTTTTAATGTAGAACCGCCTGAAGTTCAAGGGGGTCCATTTCGAATTAGCGCAACATTTTATGATCGGAATGGTTCAGAAATATTTAAAATTGATAGGAACGAATGGCAGGGAAATATTGACAATTGGGATATTGAACTTGAAGGGGCTGTTATTACTGCTAGATGTGCACCAAGAGATATTATTCTCAAATTACGTTCTGAGCCACCCTACAGAATCTTTGTTGAAAGACTGGAGATGTTTTACGAGCGAAGCAAGATAATTGTTGAAGGTAATAATCGATTACTTATTGTTTCGCCAGATAATTCTGTAATTCAATGGTCAGGAGGAAACTTTTCTGGCACTGAATGTAAAGCAGGCATTTCTATTACAAATAATGGCATAGGTTTTGCAAGCGGATGCCAGTCCCTAGGAGGATACGAACTTCATGATGGAGAGTATAGAGATACAAATACTATTAGATTTGGAGGTTGATTTTTGATGCTAGCAAAATTTAATCAATAGACTTAGGCTACATTTACTGTCTAACACTTTGCTGCAGCAGACTGTCACACAGGAATCCAGAGTAATGCGATAAACATCTATAGCCGCTGAGCTTCACCGTTAGCCATATACATGACGCCCTGAATGCCGTTATGGAGACACCCAAGTGCCGAGACTAGACGAAGTATTTAAGAAATCTGGAGTTCCAACACATACATTTGTCCCACCAGCAGAGTACAACCGTGTAGCAGTTGCACTAAAGACACCTGGGCGGGGGATTATTATTGAAGGACCTTCTGGAATTGGGAAGACATCATGCGTAAAACGTACCATTGATGACGTAGGACTAGCAGATTCTTGCCTTTTCCTATCTGCCCGTAAAGATAGTGACGCGGAATTGATTGCCGAACTACCGTTAATGAGAAAGATAGGGGTAGTAGTAGTTGATGATTTTCACCGCTTGCACAGCTTAGAAAAGAACAAACTGACGGATTTTATAAAAGTCTTAGCCGATGAAGAAGATCAGGAAAGCAAAGTCATATTGATTGGGATAAATCAAGCTGGACAAACTTTGGTTGAGTACGCTCCTGATTTGCTACATAGAGTAGAAACTATTCGATTTGGACGGACAAACGTTGAAAGAATTCAGGAGTTAGTCCTTCTTGGGGAGCGTGCGCTTAATTGTTCTATATCAATTGCCGACGAAATTGCCGAGGAAGCCGAGGGAAGCTTTGCAATGGCTCAAGTGCTGTGTCATGAAGCTTGCCTGCAAGGTCATCTGCTTGAAACGTCTAGCGAGTCGTTGCCTCAGAATATCACTATCAGTCTTCCACGTATTCGTGAGTCTGTACTCGCTGAGCTATATCCTAGGTTCTTTCCCCTTTCGCGAGATTTTGCAACAGGAAACAAGCTGCGGAGAGAGGGACGCGCTCCGTATCTAAACCTTTTGCGATGGTTATCCCAAACTCAAGAAGGGGTGTTGGATACAAAAGAGGCAATGGCAGCAAACCCTGAACTTAAAGGAAGTGTTGGACAAGTTATTGAAAAAGGATATTTGTCAAATCTAATTAATAGCACTAATCAAATATCTTCGCTATTTCATTTTGATCCAGAAACTCGGCTATTGACAATCGAAGACCCAAAGCTTCTTTACTTTATACGTCATCTCATTTGGTCAAAATTTGCCGCTCAAGTTGGTTATTTCAGCATTGACTTCAAAAGTCGCTATGACTTTGCTTTGTCGTTCGCTGGTGAAGATAGAGACTTAGCTGAAACTATAGCAGAGGCTCTGACTAGCCGAGAAATCAGTGTGTTCTACGACAAACATGAACAGCATAGAATCCTTGCGAACGATGTTGAAGAGTATTTAGCTCCTATATATCGAAGCGAATCTCGGTTCGTAATCTCTCTTTTAAGTTGTAACTACCCCAAAAAAATTTGGACAAAATTTGAGTCAGATAACTTTAAGCATCGGTTTGGCGAAAATTCCGTTGTTCCGATATGGTATATGGACACAGCACCCAGCACGTTCGATGAAAGTCGAAAATACGGGGGATTATCATTTGATCCAGAAGGTGATTTGTCCACACAGGTTGAAGCAATAGCGGGAGCATTGGCACAAAAAATGGAAGACGAACGAGCTGCAGATGCTAGAAAGGCAAATGGCTAACACTCCTCGGCAGCGGACGGTCAGAAGCAGCTTATAAGGTTGCTAAGATTATCTGTTGCCGCTGCGCTTTGTCGTTAGCTGTCTCCACATTGAGAGCGATCGCAGATCTCCTGTAGGTTGGGTTGACGAAGGAAACCCAACGAGCTCGAAAGGGCCTTACTCTCAAACCATTGTGTCTTGAGGGATGATATATTCATCAGTTCTGAATTATTCTGGCTGAATGGTTGCGCCGTTTTTTTAAGTGTTGGGTTTCGCAAACTCAACCCAACCTACCAACTAATGAAGCTCCAGACAGTGCAAATCGGGGTTGCTCAAGAGTTCTTGAATTGCTATTGCTCCGGAACAGATTAATGCTTCAACTTGGCTAGTTGGTGCATTACCGCACCGGAGCCAAACAACTTTGGGTGGAGAGCCATAAAGCCGACTTCTTTCAGGAAAATCTGCATCTTGCGTTACGATGCAGAAGTCATTAAGCTTAGCAAATTCCCAAATCTCGGTATCTGTTTTCTCAGCTAGGTTGTGAAATTGGACATGGCTAGATTCAGGAAAAATATCAGCTAACCGATTGACCAGCTTACGGCTAAGGTTTTGATCAAACAGCAGTTTCAAGCAGCACTCACCGACGCAACTAAACGATGTTCGCGATCAGCGGCAAACTCCAAGCAAGCTCTAATATCGGTTTCCGTTAATTCTGGAAAGTCATCAATGATCTCATCGGTAGACATGCCAGCCGCTAACCACCCTAGGACATCGTAAACCGTAATCCGCATCCGGCGAATGCAGGGCTTACCACCACGCTTATCGGGTTCAATCGTAATGATGTCGCGATAGCTCATAATACGAACGGTTCGATCGTGTATACCTAAGTCTAGAGCAGGCTAACACCTCACTGCAACGGACGGCAGGTAGTTGGTCGGCCAGAAGCAAGAGGCTGCCTGCAGTTGTTGAGCTTCACCATTATCACGATCGCTACCAAAGCAGGTAGCTGCCATATTTTGATGGGTACATAGAGACGCCTCGTCACGGACAGCCTCGATGCCAAGACCAAGCAGCCCTAAGGCAGAACGACAGGATCGCCAGAAACCCTAATTCTATTCAGAGAGCCATCGACTCCCGTTTGCACTGCGTCAACGGAGAAAATTACTGCTCCAACGGTGCTCCAAATAGAATCGGAGAAGAAAATTACTGCTCCATCGGTGCTCTAAACAGAATTGACAGAGAAAATTACTGCTCCATCGGTGCTCTAAACAGAATCGGAGGAGAAAATTACTGCTTCAACGGTGCTCTAAACAGAATTGGCGGTGTTCTTTAGCGAGTCACAAGGGGTCGACTATAGGAAACCACGGCCTTTTTACCTGTCAGCCAGCTTGAGACCAATAAAACTCCCGTATATTTACAGAAGCTAGCCGAAGCTTTCATAGAGGATTAATTGAAATGTGCATCACGGGATGCATCATCCCCTATATGAAAATCCCAAATGAACAATCAAACTGTTGCAGCTACGCTGTCTATCCAAGACGTTTCAGATATTTTGGATCAGCTTAAATTAGTTCGTGGGCAGCTTGACTTCCTGATCGGTTTAACCCCCCAGGAGCGGCGTCAAATCACCAAAATGGGCCTCAAGGCCCAGACATTTACAACTCGCGCTCTAGACATGGCCGCCCAGCACATCGACATGATGCCGCGCCATCTCGATGTCGAAGAAGCCCGCCGCGATCTGGCTCTCTTCGAAGCGCTGAACCCGATTTTGCAAGCTGTAAACCACCTCAAAGAACTGCTAGAAGATACCCAAATGCTGGCCGGTAGCGAAGCCTATGCCGCAGCCCGGTTGGCCTACAACTCCGCCAAAGTAACAGGCAAAAATAGAGGACTCGATGACGTTATCGAAGATCTCTCCCAGCAGTTTCGCAAAACGCGCCGACCAAGCGCGATCGCTCAATCTACCGCTCCCCAGTCGCAGACGGCCTAGCTAACCCTGCATAGCGATCGCTCGGCTGTAGGGTATGTTGTGGCAAAGCCCAACGCACCGCTAGGTTTGAGCCTGGTGCGTCACGCCACGCGATGACGCACCCTACGGTAATCAAGGCGTTCTACTCACCAGCCCAACACACATCGCCCCGATCGTTGCCGACAAGGCAGCGATCGGGGCGATAGTCTTTTTGGCAGAGCAGTGCCAACGCTTAGCCCCACGTTATAGCCAGGTTCAGAACGGAATGTCTGTCTCTTATACACATCT
>PYER01000366.1 GCA_003017855.1 filamentous cyanobacterium CCT1 | reverse complement strand
TTGCATGGGTGGATGGGTGGATGGGTGGATGGATGGATGGGTGGGTTATACCAAAGCCGAATCGCATTGCCCCGATGTCAAATAGGCGGCTTGCGTAGGGGCAAACGGTGTTTGCTCAGCCGGAGCTGTGAGTAGCCAAGGCGGATTCGGTCTGGATGGGTGGATGTAGGGAACAAACGGTTGTTTGTCCATGCGGGACTGTCTGCCCCTAAACCGATTGGGAAAACTGGCGGATGGTGCGATCGCGCAAATAGGTGTCAAACACCGCCGCGATGTTGCGAATTAGCAGCCGTCCGGCGGGCAGCACCTCAATGTGGTTAGGGGTGAGCCGCACCAGGCCATCGGCTTCGAGCACCTTGAGATCCTGGCGTTCGCGGGCGAAGTAGTCGTCAAAGTCTTGGTCAAAGCAGAGGTGATACTTTTCTTCAATGGCAGATTTTGATAGCTCAAACTGGCACATCAGCTCCATAATCACCGCCCGGCGTAGAATGTCGTCCTGGCTGAGCACCACGCCGCGCTCTAGCGGCCAAACATTGGCGTCCATTGCCTTATAAAAATCGCGCAGACCCTTGTGGTTTTGGGCGTAGACATCGTGCAGCATGCTGATCGAGGTCATGCCAAAGCCCAACAGGTCCGACTCGGGCAGGGTGGTGTAGCCCTGAAAGTTGCGGTGCAGCTGACCCTGAGATTGCGCGATCGCCAGTTCATCTCCAGCCTTGGCAAAGTGGTCCATGCCAATGAACTGGTAGCCTGCCGCCGTCAGACGATCGATGGTCATGTGAAAGATTTCTAGCTTTTCCGCCGGGCCAGGTAAAGTGGCGGGGTCGATGTGCCTTTTCTGCACCGGCTTGAGCCAGGGCACGTAGGCAAAGTTGAAGACCGCAATGCGATCGGGGTCGAGGCGCAGGGTTTTCTCGATGGTGTCGCGAAAGGTGGCCAGGGTTTGGTAGGGCAGCCCGTAGATCAGGTCTACGTTGACGCTCTTAAACCCCGCCTGCCGCAGCCAGCCCATGGCATCAAACAGCATTTTCTCGGGCTGAATGCGGTTGACCGCCGCCTGCACCTTGAGGTTAAAGTCTTGCAGACCAAAGCTCACCCGCTTAAAGCCCAGGTCTTTAAGAAATTGCACATAATCGTGGGTCAGGTCGCGGGGGTTCACCTCAATCGAAATTTCTGCGTCTGGCTCAAACTCAAAGTGTTCGTGTAGGGCATTCCACAGCCGCTCGACCTGGGCGGTGGCCAGATAGCTGGGGGTGCCGCCGCCCCAGTGCAGCTGGTTAACCCTGCGGCCAAAGACGCGATCGGCCACCTGGGCGATGTTGCGCTCCAGATAGTCCAGGTACGCATCGGCGACTTTTTTATGGCGGGTGATCACCGTGTTGCAGCCGCAGAAATAGCAGGCCGACTCGCAAAAGGGAACGTGACAGTAGAGGGACAGGGGCGTTTGCTTGTAGTTGCCCACGGCGATCGCCGCCTCAAAATCCCTGGGACTAAAATCTTCTTTCATCTCCGTCGCCGGAGGATAGCTGGTGTAGCGGGGCAGCGGCTGGTTGTACTTGTGCAGCAGCGCCGGGTCAAACACAACAGGGTTGGCAAGGGAGAGCATAGTAATTAGGAATGTGTAAAAGGTGGATAAAGCGATCGCAACATAGATCTGT
This sequence comes from filamentous cyanobacterium CCT1, assembly GCA_003017855.1. GTDB lineage: Bacteria > Cyanobacteriota > Cyanobacteriia > Phormidesmidales > Phormidesmidaceae > Nodosilinea. The sequence goes on along the minus strand of PYER01000366.1, from coordinate 3,160 downwards.
AGGGTGCATTCGCGGCTCTTTCTCTCTAGCAAAGCACCCTAGGTTCAAGCTTTTGAGCCGCAATGCACCGCTCACCGGGTGCCGTGGGAATGGTGCATTGCTTCGCAAATGCACCCTACGGGGGGCTACTCCGTCGCCATCAGCGCCACCATGCCGTGGTGGGGGTGCGGCTCGGTGCTGCCGGGGCGATCTTGCCGGGTAATCAGGTCAAACACGTGGTCACCCACCGCCGCCCGCACATCCGGCTCCAGTTCGTGGAATACATCCCGGTTCAGGGCAAAGGCCACATTCGCCTCATCCACCAGCTGCTGAATCAGAGCCTCATCCACCGGCAGGGCGTTCAGCGCTTCGCGGTACTTGAGCTTAAAGTCGCGCTTGGCCTCAACCGTGGGCAGGTTGTCAAACTCGTGCAGCCCGGTGCCCTGGTCGGGCGGCAGGTTCAGCGCCGATCGCACAATGTGGCGCAGTCCCTGACCGCCCGACAGATCGCCCATGTAGCGCACGTAGGCGTGGGCCACCAGCAGGGCCGGGTTGGTGGCCGAAACTTCGAGAATACGGTTGACGTAGCGCTGGCCAGCGGGGGTAGCCACAATCTCGTGCTGCCAGCGATCGCCGTAGTAGTAGGCCAGGTCTTCCTCTAGCTTTTGAGTACGCAGCAGCTCGGCAAACACTATTGGCTCCACCACCGGGTGGGCTTGGTGGCGGATCATCTCGGCTTCAAGGGTGCTGTAGAGGAAATAGAGGTCGGCGGTGAGCTTGCGAAAGGGCTCTAGCTCGACCACCCCCTTCAAAAAGCACTTCATAAACGCCGTGTTTTCAGAGAGAGTGTGGGAGATTTGGGTACCTTCGCGCAGTCGTTGAGCTAGGTCAGTCATAGGAGTTTCTCTAGGTGAGTGGGCAAAAATCTTTTCATCACTATACAGCGATTAAAGGAATGATCAATCCTTTTGGTTTAAGTTTTATATCTTCCCATCGCCGATGATTAATCGCTGGCAGGCAGTCCAGGAAGCTTGGGACAAGCGAGAGTAAGCTTGGATCGTGACTATCTTCATCCGCTAGCTTCATGGCTTGACTATTAATCGCTATTTGGTGATAAAGTGCTTTTCAGTCCTTTAGTCCATAAAAACTCCATGGTGACTGCTCTCCCCAAGCCTGCACCCCAGCCCGGTGACAACTCGGTTAAAGCCGCGATCGAAGAAAATCTGCTGTCGCCCCGGTTCTACACCACCGACTTCGACAAAGCCGCCACGATGGATCTGTCCCTTGAGGCCGAAGGGCTGCAGACCATGCTGGAGGAAATGCGGGCCGACTACAATCGCCACCACTTCAGCCGCGACGACTCGTTTCAGCAAACCTGGGATCACATTCAGGGCGACGAGCGGCAGGCCTTTATCGACTACCTGGAGCGATCGTGCGTCTCAGAGTTTTCGGGCTTTCTGTTGTTCAAAGAGCTGTCGCGGCGCATCAAAGACCGCAGCCCGGTTTTGAGCGAAATCTTTAGCCTGATGGCCCGCGATGAGGCTCGTCACGCCGGGTTTCTCAACAAGTGCATGCAGGACTTCCATATTTCTCTCGACCTGGCCAAGCTGACCAAAACCCGCGAATACACCTTCTTCCCGGTGGAGTGGATTGTCTACGCCGTCTACCTGTCTGAAAAAATTGGCTACTGGCGCTATATTCTCATCTATCGCCACCTGGAGCAACACCCCGAGCACAGCTTTTACCCGCTGTTCAACTACTTTGAGAGCTGGTGCCAGGATGAAAACCGCCACGGCGATATTTTTAAGGCTCTGGTGCGATCGCAGCCTCGCATGTGGAAAACCTGGCAGGGCCGCCTCTGGAGTCGGTTCTTCTTGCTCTCAGTCTTTGCCACCCATAGCCTGACGGTGCATGAGCGGGCCAAATTTTACGAAATGCTGGGCCTGGATGCCACCGAGTTTGATGCCGAGGTCGTGCGCAAAACCAACGACACAGCCGCTCGTGCTTTCCCAGTGTCGCTCAATGTCGAGCATCCCGAGTTTTTCCCCCGCCTGGAGCGTGCCGCCGAGCGCAACCTCAAAATTAAGCAACTTATGGGTAGCTCAGCCCCTCAGTGGCTAAAGCAACTCCGCAAAGTATCCCTGGTGCTGGGCATTGCCGGAGATCTGCTGCGCCTCTACCTGATTCGCCCGGTGAATGCCGAAGCGCTGCGCGGCACGATCAGGTAATCGGTCGGCTTTGCAATACGCTTTTGGCTGTGGGGACAGATCATCTGCCTCCGAAAACCTTTATGCCGGCAAGATTGCCCCAGTTAAGTCAGCCTGGGCCAGAGTCGCCCCCGTCAAATCGGCCTCGGACAGGTCAGCGCCGCGCAAAATAGCCCCGGTGAGGTTGGCATAGCTCAGATCGGCCCCCTGCAGATTTGCCCCGGTCAAGTCGGTTCTGGGCGACTCGGGACGAAAACCCTGGCCCATCTGAGCCCGGCAGAGCTTGGCCCCGCTCAGGTTGGCCTGGGCGAGCTGAGCACCGCTGAGCTGGGCGTAGCTCAGGTTAGCCCCCTCTAAATTGGCCTGCATGAGGTTGGTCTGCTGATCGGAGGCGGGGCGCAGATCGGCATCGATCAGCAGGGCGTGGGCGAGATTGGCGGTTTGAAAGTTGACGCCGCAGAGAATGGCTTTGATCAGGTTGGCGTTGCTCAAGTCAGCGCCCAAAAACACCGCGCCGCTGAGGTCAGCATCGCGCATTTGGGCCTGGGCACACTCGGCGGCTGTGAAGTCGGCTCCCCACAGCAGGGCTTCGCTGAGATCGGCCTGGGTAAACTTGCTTTGGGTAAAGCGAGTGCGGCCCAGGCGAGCCTGGCGCAGGTCGCTGTGGCTAAAGTCGGTACCGCTGAGGTTAGCTTGCAGTAGCTCTATGTCTACTAGCTTGAGGCCAGAGAAGGTGCGATCGCCCCTTCGGTACCCCTCTAAAATTTCAACTGCATCCATGAGGTACTCGCCGCCCAAACACTTCAGCAGTGTACTGTAAAGCGTCCACATCGATATATGCCATGGTAGTGTTCTAGACCTGTGGAAGCCCTGTCATACCGCTCGCCCAAACTCATGGCGATTGATAAATAGGCCAATCACCGTGTCATGCATCAGAACCGATTTGGAGAAGCAAATGGTTTTACGAGCCAAGC
>PYER01000365.1 GCA_003017855.1 filamentous cyanobacterium CCT1 | reverse complement strand
AGATGTGTATAAGAGACAGGTATGGGAGCCGCTGCCTACCTGGCAACAAAAAGCCCTCCGTCAGGCCGATCAAATTTGGGCAATCAGCCGCTACAGCCGCGATCGCGCCTGCACCGCTCACGATCTTGACCCCGCTAGGGTTCACCTGGTTCCCTGCGCCGTCGATGGCGAGGTGTTTTGTCCTGGGCCTGCCGATCTGGCTCTGGTCGAGACCTACGGTCTGGCTGGGTGCCCGGTGCTGATGACGGTCGCTCGGCTGTGGTCGGGGGATATTTACAAAGGAGTCGATGTCACCATTCGGGCGCTGCCTGCGATCGCGGCGGCCATTCCTACGGTGAAATATCTGGTAATTGGCCGGGGTGACGACCAGCCCCGGTTAGCAGCGCTGGCTGAAGCGCTGGGGGTGCGCGATCGCGTGGTGTTCGCCGGGTTTGTGCCTACTGAGGCGCTGGTCCACCACTACCGCCTGGCCAGCGCCTACGTCATGCCCTCTCAGGAAGGCTTTGGCATTGTCTATCTAGAGGCGCTGGCCTGCAGCCTGCCGGTGCTCTCAGGCGACCAGGATGGCTCTGCCGACCCCCTGCAGGATGGCCGTCTGGGCTGGCGAGTCCCCCATCGCGACTCTGAGGCAGTAGCCACCGCCTGTATCGAGATGTTGGCTGGCCACGACCGCCGCTGCGATGGGGCATGGCTGCGCCAAGAGACCCTGGCCGCCTTTAGCCCCACAGCCCTGGCTATCTGCCTGCACCAGGCCCTCAGGGCAAACCGGATGGCTTAATTAGACCCGGTCCCAGCGCTACAATAGAGGCCACAGAGTCAGGCCTACACCATATCCCGATTGCCTACCCCCGCATTAAGGTCAAGCAACCGCTTGTCCCTACCATGTACCGGTCGGGTTTGGGGTTTTTGAATTGGGTATGGGCCAAGGTCTGCTCTGACTGCCCCACGGAGGACGCCCTGTGAACCAAAATAACTTCAACCAATATCGGGTGAATTTATCGGGGCTGGGCTGCTGGCTCACCCTCATTGGCGTCGTTTGGCTGCTGGGTGCGGTAGGCCTGGGCTGGCTGGTGAAATCGCTGGCGGTGCTGGTGGTGCTGCTGCTGGCGGCCCCGGTGCTGGGGTTTATTGGCCTGCGGTTTTGGCTGCGGCGCAACCTGGTGCAGGGGCCTTGCCCGGTGTGCTCAACCGCGCTGACTGGCATTAAAGGAGCTGAAACGCGCTGCCTCAACTGCGGCACACCTCTACATACCGAGGCCAGTGGGTTTTCGCGGGTGACCGAGGCAGGCACCATTGATGTAACCGCTGTGGACGTCACCGTAGACAGCAAGCCCGTGCTGCCAGACGCAGATTGACAGTCTGGGTCCGTTACGGTTAACCGCTATGTCGAAGTGAGTCTGTGTTGTTAGGATATAAAAACTTCATTCAGGTCCAAAAGCGAAGTTCTGCCTGTGGGAAAGCTACAGAGCTTGAGCTGGACTTGGCACAACAACCCAACCAAACGCAAAATATTACCCTGGAAAGCACCGCTATGCCTGCCGCCATTCAAGTCGAGAAAACCAAGCTCAAGCAGCCGCCTTTAGAAATTCACACCCTGGGCGATCGCGTGCTGCGCCAGCCCGCCAAGCGCGTGGCTAAGGTTGACGATGAGATTCGGGCGCTGGTGCGGGAAATGCTGCAAACCATGTACAGCGCCGACGGCATTGGTCTGGCGGCCCCTCAGGTAGCCGTCAACAAGCAGCTGCTGGTGGTCGATGTTGACCCCGAAAACGCGGCAACTCCGCCCCTGGTGCTGATCAATCCTCAAATCGTCAAAGTTTCGAAAGAGCTGGCTACCGGGCAGGAGGGCTGTCTCAGCATTCCCGGTGTTTATCTCGACGTCGTGCGCCCCGCCGCGCTGGAAGTGTCTTACAAAGACGAGAACGGCCGTCCCAAAAAGCTCCAAGCCAATGAACTGCTGGCCCGCTGCATTCTCCACGAGATGGATCACCTCACCGGGGTGCTGTTTGTAGACCGGGTAGAGAACGCCCTAGCCCTCAATCAAGAGCTGCAAAAGAACGGTTTCTACGCCAAAGACGTGCAGCCGCTGAGCGCCTAATTACTAGCGCAAACCCCATGGTATGCTGCCTCGGTGGGCCAATCATTGGCCTATCGAGGCAGACGTTTAGGAGAAAGGCTTGTGACCCCCAAAAGTGGCCTGTTTTTGGCTGGTTCCTGCATTGCTGCGATCGCGGCGGTAGGCTCTATTTTTGAGCTATCCTCCGGCAGCCCCGACTGGGGTACGGTGCCCACCACAGTGGTGCTGGGGCTCTGTGTGCCGCTGGTCGGGGTGCTGTTCTACGCCGCCGTCAAAGACGCCAAGGCCAACCAGGAGTAGACCTATTTCTTGAATGACTCAATTTATTTGGGCGAGCGGAATCCTGAAGCCAGTCTCAGCGTCTACCATAGGGACCAGCGATTTAGGACGGAGCTATGGAGCCGAACCGAGATACTTCAAGACTGACCCGGCGATCGCTGCTGGGAGCGGCGGCAGTAGGGACGACGGTAGTGCTGCTGGGGCGTCCAGCCCAGGCCTATGACGTCATTCTCAACCCCGATGCCCCGGAGCTGGGCGATACCATTTCAGTGATTGCGGTGCCGCGCTCGTCGGCCTCAACCCAGCCCAAGGTCACCGTCAACGACAGCCTTGAGTACCCGACCTTTCCCATCAGCGGCAATCGGTTTCGCACGCTCGTTCCCACCAGCCCTCTAGACCCGCCCGGTCGCATGGTGATTCGGGTGATTGGCACGGGTCAAACCCGCAACCTGGCATTGGGGCTAAAGAACCGCAACTTCCCGACTCAGCGCATTACCCTGTCGCCTAGCCAGAGCAACCTGGGCACCCAGCACGAGTTTGATCGGGTAGCGGCCTTCAAAGATATTGTCTCCCCTGAGCGCTACTGGAATGGGGCTATGCAGCGCCCTAGCTCCGGGCGCACTTCGACCCAGTACGGCGTGCGCCGCTATTACAACGGTGTATTTGCTCAAGACTACTACCACCGCGGCCTGGACTATGCCGCCGCTACGGGCTCCCCGGTGACTGCCCCGGCGGCGGGACGGATTGCTCTGGTGGGGCGCGTTGCCGACGGGTTTGAGCTGCACGGCAACACTGTCGGCATCGACCACGGTCAGGGGGTGCTTAGCATTATGATTCACCTCAGCCGCATCGACGTCAACGAAGGCGATATGGTGCAGCCGGGCCAGGTGATCGGGGCGATCGGCAGTACGGGCGCATCGACCGGGCCACATCTGCACTGGGGGCTGTACGTCAACGGCATCTCCGTGGATCCTGGGCCGTGGATGGCTAGGGGGTTTGAGTAGAGTGGGAGCGTAAGAGTATTGGAGCGTGGGCGCGTAAGAGGGTGGGCGCGTGGGGTGTAGTAGGTCTGTAGGGTGGGCAATGCCTGCCATTCCCTATAAGCTTCAAACAGCCTGCTTACGAATTCTCTGATGAACACCTACGACATTTTGGCCCACACCCAGCGGCAGCGAGTGAGCGATGGGGAGATCGTATCTCTGTTGACGGGCTGTGAGACGGCGGCGCAGACCCTGGTGCTGGTGTGGTCGCAGCTGGGTGACTTCGACAGTTTGGAATACGCCTGGTGGCTGCAGCGAGAGGCTGAAACCCTGCGGCAGCGAAATATTGTGGTGCGGGCGATGGGAGTTGGCGATCGCGCTTCTGGGCAGCAGTTCTGTACCTATACAGGCTTTCCTGCCGAACACCTGTTTGTGGATGAGACTGCGGCTCTGCACCGTGAGCTGGGGCTGTACGAGGGGCTGAGCCTGAAGCCGCCGGGGCTCAAACCTGGGCAGGCGGCCTGGTTGAATTTGATGCTGATGTGTGCGGGGATTGCCAGCCCCGGCACGCTGCGCGAGGTGCTGCGCGGCTACACGGGCGATCGCCGCGCTCCGCAGCTGATTGGTAACGACGAGGTGGTGAAGGCGGGGCCGCTGCCGCCCCTGACCGGCAAAGCGTTTAACATTGTCGGCGGCAGCGGCTTTCAGCGCCCCATTGAACTGGCCACCCTGCGCCTGCGCAATATGACCGAGGTGCTGAGCCACTGGAGTACCTACGTGCCCAATGCCGCCTACCTGACCCAGCGCGGCGGCACATTTCTGTTTGATTGCGACGGCCAGCTGCTGTACGAGCACCGCGATCGCGGCATTCTTGGCTTTGCCGCTACTATGGCCAATCCGCTGGCGTTTTTGGCCGACTATGCCCCGACGGTGAGCGTTGGCTAGCGATCGCCCCTTGTACCTTCGTCAGCAACCGGCCTGATATGCTTTGGGTTGTAGCACGAGTAGATTGCTATGGTCTGGCTGGAGCCTCTAGAACAGCTACTCGAAGAGATTGTTCTGGTTACAACCTTTTGCCTGGAGGCAATCTCGGTGCTCTGCGTCCTGGTGGGGTTGTTCAAATCAGCCCATCTGGCTGCCAGCCTGAGTCGCCATCATCGGGGGCAGGAATTTCCCTTTAACCAGGTACGGCTGAGGTTTGGCCTGTGGCTGGCACTGGCCCTGGAGTTTCAGCTCGGGGCCGATATTCTCTCGACGACCGTGACCCCCACCACCCAAGACCTGCTCAAGCTGGCCCTGATTGCCGTCATCCGCACCTTCTTGAACTACTTTTTAGGCCGAGAAATGGCCACCGAGATGGCCCTGGAGCGAGAGCGGCAAGCGTTGAGTCAGCCGAGCGGCAGGGGTGAGGGAGGGTGAGGAGGTGAGGAGGGTGGGGA
>PYER01000364.1 GCA_003017855.1 filamentous cyanobacterium CCT1 | reverse complement strand
TAGCTCGATGCCAGGTCCTTATTCAAAGCTGCGCTACGTCGTCAAGATGTGGCGCAGTTTTGCTCTTTATAGCTTCGACATCTGGGAGCAAATAGGGGCCTGAAGCAAGTAGCACCTGGCAGCGCAAGTTCACTTCGCTGGAACCACCCTTTACAATGGAAAGGAGCGCCAATTTTACGAGTATTACTGGTTCATGACTGACGTCGCCGTTTCCACCGCCGCCACTACAGCTTCGATCGCCGATGCGGTAGAGCAACGGCGCAATTTTGCTATCATTTCTCACCCCGATGCGGGTAAAACAACACTGACTGAAAAGCTGCTGCTCTATGGAGGCGCTATTCAGGAGGCGGGGGCGGTGAAGGCCAAGCGGGCCCAGCGCAGCGCTACCTCCGACTGGATGGAACTGGAGCAGCAGCGGGGGATTTCGATTACTTCCACAGTGCTGCAGTTTGCCTATGGCGGCTATACGATCAACCTGCTGGATACGCCTGGTCACCAGGACTTTAGCGAAGATACCTACCGCACCCTGGCCGCCGCCGACAACGCGGTGATGCTGGAAGACGCGGCCAAGGGTCTGGAGCCTCAAACCCTAAAGCTGTTTGAGGTGTGCAGAATGCGATCGCTGCCCATCTTTACCTTCTTCAACAAAATGGATCGCCCGGCGCGGGAACCGCTGGAGCTGCTGGATGAAATCGAGCAGCGGCTGGGGCTGCAAACCTATGCAGTGAACTGGCCGATTGGTATGGGCGATCGCTTCAAGGGCGTGTTTGACCGCCGCCATCAGCAGATTCATCTGTTTGAGCGCAGCATCCACGGTAAAAAAGCAGCCAAGAACACGGTGATCGACATTGGCGACCCCCGCATTGAGGAGCTGCTCGACCAGGACCTCTACTACCAGTTCAAAGAAGAGCTGGAGGTGATCGAAGAAGTGGGGCCAGAGCTGGATCTTGATGCCGTCCACGCCGGGCAGCAGACCCCGGTATTCTTTGGTAGCGCCATGACCAACTTTGGCGTGCAGCTGTTTTTAGATGCGTTTCTCGACTACGCCCTCAAGCCCTCGGCCCACAGCAGCACCCTGGGCGAAATTCCGCCCACCAACGAAGATTTCTCAGGGTTTGTGTTTAAGCTACAGGCCAATATGGACCCCAAGCACCGGGACCGCATCGCCTTTGTGCGGGTGTGCTCCGGCAAGTTTGAGAAGGATATGGTGGTCAGCCACGCCCGCAGTGGTAAATCGGTGCGGCTGTCGCACCCCCAAAAGCTGTTTGGCCAGGGCCGCGAATCGCTGGAAGAAGCCTATCCGGGCGATGTGATTGGTCTCAATAACCCCGGCGTGTTTGCGATTGGCGACACCATTTACCAGGGCAAGCGGCTGGAGTACGAAGGTATCCCCTGCTTTTCGCCGGAAATCTTCGCCTACCTCAAAAACCCCAACCCCTCCAAGTACAAGCAGTTCCAAAAGGGCGTTTCTGAACTGCGCGAAGAAGGGGCGGTGCAGATCATGTTTTCCGCCGACGATTCAAAGCGCGACCCCATTCTCGCCGCCGTAGGTCAGCTCCAGCTTGAGGTGGTGCAGTACCGCATGCAAAACGAGTACAACGTCGAAACCCGTATTGAGCATTTGCCCTACACAGTGGCCCGCTGGGTGGAGGGCGGCTGGGAAGCCCTCGAAGCCGCAGGACGGCTGTTTAACACGGTAACGGTCAAGGACAGCTGGGATCGTCCGGTGCTGCTGTTTAAGAACGAGTGGAACTGCCAGCAGGTGATGTCTGACCACCCGAAGCTGAAGCTGAGTGCGATCGCCCCAGTAGTCTCGGGCAAAGAACCTGAAGCACTATAAAGGACAGAGACCGGATTTCTGCTGAGGTTAGATACCAACCTGTGCTTCACTCACAGAAACCCGGTCTCTCTGCGATCGCCCTACAGCAGTGCCGTCACGTCTTCGCCGCAGTCGTCAGCCAGGTACGACAGGGCGCGAAACCGCAGGCCCACTAGCTGATCGTACAGCGGGTTAATTTTGCACATGGGCGGAATGTGCATGAGTTTCTTTTTGAACAGCACCACGTCGCGCTCAAAGGGGCACTGCGACGGAATCAGTTTGCACACAAACCGGGCCAGACGGGGGTCGTGCACCTCTAGCTGGTCGAGCCATTCGCGGGCAGGCTTGAGCGGATCGAGCTTGCCATTGGTCGGGGGACGCAGCCCAGCGGCAACATCCGCATTTTCAGGCCTGAGGCTGTAGAGGGTCGATCGCACTGAAGCGAGACAGGTGTCCTGCATGTTTAGGGCCTCGCACAGGGTTCGGAGCTGAGCGTCTTCTTCCACAGAGTAAACACCGTCGGCCAGGGCCACCATCACGGCCATGCGCAAAAAGTTTTCGGCTACATGGGGGTCATCGCCCAACACCTGGGCCACTTCGTCGGGAGTGACGGGTTCAAAGTGCTCAAAGTCTAGTTCTGGAGCCAGTTCTTCTTCAGTAATGGCGGCAATCAGCGACTTTTCGTCGTCGTCAAAATTGCCGTCTGCCCAGGCCAGGGTGAGCAACCCCCGAAGCCAGACCTTGATCTGCTCCTGGGTGTAGGGAGACTCGGTGACTACTGGCATAGATCCTCCTCAGCGGGTATCTCGGTACAGGCATCACAGATGGGGGTAGTTGGCCAAGCGATACCTGATGAAACAGTTTGTAACGCTTTAATTTTAACGCCGTCTTCTATAGACTGCCCTGGCAGCACCTGTGTCCTGCTTTACACAAGGAGAATTTAATCCTTAACTCAGCTTAATACATTTGCAAGGCGAATAAGAATGCATGGGTCTCATATAAATTTCTAAACAATCAGTTTTAAGATTGACATTTTACAAATCATGCGATCGTGTTGATCATTGAGTTATGTCAAGCAAAGTCTCAATGAGGATAGATAGACTCCATGGTTTTTCAGGTTGGATCCCCTCCAGCGATCGTTTTTGCTAGCCGCTTGACGCTGCAAACCGCCGCCATTGCCGCCGATTCCACCGTCATCCGCTGCCTGGACTGGGATCGCGATCGCTTCGACATTGAGTTTGAGCTGCAAAACGGCACCACCTACAACTCGTTTCTGATAGAGGGCGAGAAGACGGCGCTGATTGATACCTCCCACGGCAAGTTTAAGGATTTGTACCTGGAGGAGCTTGAGGCGATTGTCGATCTAAAAACCATTGATTATCTGATCGTCAACCACACTGAGCCCGACCACAGCGGGCTAATTGGCGACCTGCTGACTCTAGCTCCCCAAATTACGGTGGTGGCGTCTAAGGTGGCGATGCAGTTTTTGCAAAACCAGATTCACCGGACCTTTGCCTGTCAAGTGGTCAAAAGCGGCGATCGCCTGGATCTGGGCCTGGGCCACGAGCTGGCCTTTATCTCGGCCCCCAACCTGCACTGGCCCGACACCATGCTCACCTACGACAGCGGCACTGGGGTGTTCTACACCTGCGATGTGTTTGGCCTGCACTACTGCGACGACACCCTCTACGACGAGATACCCGCGCTGCTGGAGGCCGATTTTCAGCTGTACTACGACTGTCTGATGGGGCCAAACGCCCGATCGGTGCTGGCGGCGCTGAAGCGGATGGAGCCCTTCGCCATCAGCCAAATTGCCACGGGCCACGGCCCGCTGTTGCGCCATCATTTGACCGACTGGACCGAGCGCTACCGCACCTGGAGCGAGGCCCAGGCGAAGGCTGAACCCTTTGTGGCGCTCTTTTATGTCGGGGAGTACGGCTTTAGCGATCGCATTGTTCACGCCCTGGGCCAGGGGTTGCTCAAAACCGCCACCGCCGTCGAACTGGTGGATTTGCTCGATACCGATATTGCCACCGTGCGAGAGCTGGTGACCACCGCTGCGGGCCTGGTTTTAGGTATGCCGCCCCAGTCAGCTCCAGGCCTGGAGCCAATTCTCAGCACAATTCTGGCTGCGGCTCACCCCAAGCAGGCGATCGGGCTGTTTGAAACCGGCGGCGGGCAGGATGAGCCAATCTTTCCCCTGCGCAACCGCTTTCAGGAGCTGGGCCTGACATCCGCCTTTGAGCCCATTTTGATCAAGGCGGCACCGACTGAGGCCACCGACAAACTCTGCGAAGAGGCGGGCACCGACCTGGGCCAGTGGGTCAACCGCGACCGCAGCCAAAAACAAGCCCAATCCCAAGATTCGGGGCTTGATCAGGCCCTGGGCCGCCTCAGCACCGGCCTCTATATATTGACTGCTCGCAAGGGCGATGTCAGCAGCGCCATGCTGTCCTCCTGGGTAATTCAGGCCAGCATCGAACCGGCCGGTGTGGCCATCGCTGTTGCTAAAGATCGTGCCATTGAATCGCTGCTGCACTGGGGCGACACCTTTGTGCTCAACGTGCTGGAAGAGGGCCACTACCAGCGGTTGATGAAGCATTTTCTCAAGCGCTTTCCCCCAGGGGGCGATCGCTTTGAGGGCATTGCCACCTACGCCGCCGCCAACGGCTCCCCCATTTTGGCTGAAGCCCTGGCTTATCTGGAATGCACCGTTACCCACCGGCTAGAAGCCGGAGACCATTGGGTGATTTACTGCACCGCTAAGGCCGGGCGGGTGGCGAAACCCGGTGGATTGACGGCGGTGCATCATCGCAAGGCCAGTAACCATTATTGATTTTGGAGTTTGGATTTTGGATTTTGGAATGGCGAAATCCTTAGGTGGTGCATTACGGCCAGCTACCGGATTGGTGCATTACGGCCAGTGCCGAGGTTAATGGCTCTCCCTCAGGTTTCTGCGGCCTAATGCACCCTACGAAACCCATCCACCCTCCTACCCATCCACTCATCCAC
>PYER01000053.1 GCA_003017855.1 filamentous cyanobacterium CCT1 | reverse complement strand
CCCCCGCCCGACTGTCAGCCATCACCGCCAGCCGTCGCTCCGGCTCCATGACCGCCAGACCGTCAGCCGTATCCATCGCCCCGTCCAGGTGCAGGCCGCCGGTCAGCCACACCCCCAGCCCAATCACCAGGGCACTGCGGATCAGCGGCGGCATACCCAGGTGCCCCAGGGCAAAATCTACGGTGGCTAAGCCCAGCCCCAGCCCCAGTCCGACCACCGGAGCCAGCGGAGCAATTCCCTCAAAGCGCGGCTGCCAGCCGGGGGGCAGGGGCAGATGGGTATAAAACAAAATGGATCCTCCCAGACGGGCAAACCAGCCGGGTCGGGGCGGGATCTCGCCAGGCTGCGCCGGGGGCAATGGCGTCATGGATCCACCTCTGCGCTAGGTAAAACATTTCGGCAATATTACGGAGATTTCAGCATTCTGGCGGAATGCTTAGCTGCCGGGCCTTTGGCAGAATTAGCTCAAAGTTTTCCACTCAGCTGAGCGATCGCAGGGCAGATCATTCCCAGCGATATCGAGTATCGTGGATGTAGACCCAAAGGAGCGATCGGCACAAGCTTTGCTCCCACCGTCAACGTAGCGTGGTTAAAACCCCATGAATCGCGAGCGTGCCAGCAATTTGAGCATCCCCGCTCCCTGTTTAATCGATAGCGGGGTCGTTGTCAACAAAACCGACATGCTCAGGCTACTGCAAGACCTGGGACAAGTGCGATATCGGCACCTGCAAGACAGCATTCCACTCTCCGAAGGCCAGGGCCTGGTCATGGAAGTGTTTGCTGATAGTCAGCAGGCCACGCTCGTGGCTAATCATACACTCTATATCAACGTTTACAGCTTCGATTACCTGGAAATTGGTCAAACCGATGCCGATGGCAGTCATTTTGACCTGGTGCAAGACAACCGAAGGCTGCGCCTGATTCCGCTATCTGACCCCATGCACGACCACATTACGCGATCGGTCAATACCGCAACCCTAGAGGCCATGGTAGCTGATGCCCTCTCCGCCAGCTGGGATGCCTGCCTCGACGACGACCACAACTTTTTGGAATAACCTTGCCAATTGTCCACACCGCTAGCGCGGCGCCTTCAACAGTAGAAACAACCGTAGCCGTTCCCTAGCCCCTTTGGGGCGGCTGAGTGCCCAGCACTCGCTCCGCGAACACCAACGACTTCGCTCAGGGAACGGCTATTTTTAGATCAAATTCAGCTCAAAGGAAAAGGGCCTCGGCTAGCCAAGGCCCTTTTCCTTTGAATCTATAACTTTGAACCTATAACGAACCTATAACAACGTGGGCATGGTGTCGTCGTGGGCCGAGTTGGGTTTGTTGGTAATCCAAACCGACTGGTAAGGCTTCAGCATGTAGACCATATCCAGGTCAGGGAATTTGTCGTCGCTGATCAGATCGTACCAATCGTCAGTACTGACCAGGTTGAGATCGCCCAGGCGGAGCTCCTGGGGCTGGTCGCTCAGGTTATGCACCGAGAAAATGCTCTGATCGCGGGTCAGGCTTTGCCGCCAAAAGGCAAACAGCGCCTGGTTTAGCGGGTGCAGCGTGTACTGCGTAGCATTGGGGTGAAATGCCGTCTGCTGGCGCCGAATTTTGATCAACCGCTTGAGTTCATTGAGCACCCTGGCGTGGGGAGTAGTTGGATCAGCCAGAGCCGTTTCCAGCGTTTTTAGATCCCACTTGTAGCGGTTAATCGTGCGGTTGTGGCCGGTCTCCTCTACCCCTTCGGTGTAGTTGTGGGTAGCCAGCAGGCTGTGAATGTAAAAGGCCGGAATCCCCTCCAGGGCCAGCATAATCGTTTGGGAGCAGAGAAAGCGCTCTACCTGCCACTGGTCTTCGCCTTTCACGGTACCCTTGAGGGCGTCAAATAGCGAGATGTTGATCTCGTAGGGCGACTCGGTGCCATCAGGACGACTGCGCATGCTAATTCTGCCGCCAAAATTGCGCATAGCGGTAATCAGCTGCTCGTACTCATCGGCAGCCAGCAGCCCCTCGGCGGGGCGCATGCCAATGCCGTCGTGGGAGGCGGTAAAATTGAAGTAGGCGCAGCCAATGGGGGCAGGCGGCATACTCATCATCCAGGTTTTGAGGTGGTCTGAGCGGCCCTGCATGAGCGCATTCAGCAGCAGCGGTGGCAGGCTGAAGTTGTAGATCATGTGGGCTTCGTTGCGGTTGCCAAAGTAGCTCAGATTTTCTCGATTGGGTACGTTGGTTTCGGTAATTAGCGAAATGCCGGGGTCAACCAGCTGCAAAATTTCGCGAAACAGGCGCACTATGGTGTGGGTCTCGGGCAGGTGCATGCAGTTGGTGCCGTGTTTTTTCCACAAAAAGCCCACGGCGTCGAGGCGAATGTAGCGCGCTCCGGCCTCCACGTAGGCCAGAATGATTTTGACGTACTCGATCAGCACATCGGGGTTCTCGAAGTTGACGTCGACCTGATCGGCGCTGAAGGTCGTCCAGACATGCTTTTCGCCCTCGGTCGTTTCCACTGGAGTGAGCAGCGGCGAGCTGCGGGGCCGCACCACCTGGGATAGATCTTCGCTGGGGTCGGCGGTGATAAAGTAGTCACGGCCGGGCAGTTCGTTTTGCTTAAACTGCTCAAACCACTCGTGCCGACTGGAGATGTGGTTAATCACCAGATCGGCCATCAGGTTGAAGTTAGTGGCAATACGCTTAATATCGGCCCAGCTGCCCAGCTCAGGGTTGACCTTGAGGTAGTCGATAATGGCAAAGCCATCGTCAGAGCTATAGGGGAAAAACGGCAGAATGTGAACGCCTGTGATGGTGTCGTACAGGTGCGTTTCAAGAAACTCGGCCAGCACCGACAGCGGGGGGCGCTTCCCGTAGGGATCGCTCTGCGAATCGCCGTCGCAGATGGTATCCCCATAGGTAATCAGCAGAACGTTGTTGTGGTTCCACTTCTTAAGATCTTCGCGGCCAGAGGGGCACAGCGTATCTTTGATCAGGGCAAAGATTTCTGTGGTCAGCCACTCGGCAGTTTCTGGAGGGTAAACCCTCTCTAGCAGAGGCTTGATGTTATTGGTCACGCGACAAAAAGGGGGGCTATCAACGGAAATATCTAGTTTACCTATAGAGTAATTCTGAGCTGTCGGTTGGCCCGAGAACTCCGAATTCTGCCCAAATGCAGACTGCTTTGTGCGGTTTTTGGCTACGGTCATATCAACCTACAATTTTCGATAATGGTTTACGGTAGTCTGGGCATCAAAAAGCAGCCGCCGATAGAAACCTCTATCGAACGGTGACGTTTGATTTCTTTGGATTAAAGGGACGATTGTTCTCCGACTGGCGCAGCCGAATTAACCAGGATTGTTTTGACCATTGGCTCGGTGCAGCATGGGCAGCTGTTTTGACCATCCATCCATGCCGCTGACAGGCAAAAGCACAGACGATGCTCAAAAGGTTCCCCCTAGCGCCAGCCAAAGAGACCTAGGTGGTTGACTAAGGGTGAGCGTCAGAGCGAGCCCTGAAATTCATGGCCTAAGCGCTACGGACGCTGTGTTCTAGTCAACCCCTAGCAGTAGGTGTCAGATCGGTGTGTGGGCGAAGGTAGACAAGGGCGACGATCGCGTTTGCGTTCCCTGCGATAGTTCTGATGGTGGCACAGGCCAACGATGAACATCAGGGCCAACCTGCGAAGTTCATCGCTTTTTAGGTATTTCCTCGCTGTCTTCACAAACCCTTAAGCACAGGGGTCTCTGGCCCCTCGGCGTACAGCAGCGGCTTAGGGGTAGCGATCGCCCCTGCCCCGACCCAAACCAAGTGAAGTTCCCCTCGCAGGCAAGCTTCCGCAGCGCCGCCCCCAGCAGCATTCACATCGCTATCGCCAGTGTGGCCAGGGGCGGCCTCAGCCCAGAGCAATCTGACCAGGGTTACTCGGGCAAACAAGTGGAGCCAAGACCCAGAGTGCGATCGCCTCTAACTCCAAAATTAGGCACTCATCTCAGAGCCAACGCCACAGCAATTGAGAATCAAGCAAAGTCTTTTAATTTCATCGGGAGCCTCACAGGAATGGCCCCAAGAACTTGATGCCATCGCAATCCTTCTAAGGAAGATCACCTGTGGCATACAGCCGTTCAGGCCAGCAAACTACGCTTTTACCCACTCCCCAAATCAATTCTTGTTGTCGCCGCGAAAGTTTAGCAGTACACTGTGAGCAGCCAGGCTAGGCCTCAAGCTAAGGTTTTAGAGCCTAATATAAAGCGGGTATGAAGTTGATCTATGTTCGTTTCAATTTTCAATAAATCATACTTCTACGCCAACATTTATCAGCCGCCGCTGAAAGGGCTGCGGCTTGCTCGTTTAAGCCGGGTTTGGCTGCCTGTGACCACGGTTAGATTTGCAGGCGGCTTGACTCCCCCCTAACCCAGCCGCGAAGCGCTTAGGCAGCCGTAAGCAGCGATCGCACAAATAGCCTCTCAGCAGATCGAGCCTCCTAACTAAGCGTTGTTCAGCGACTAGATCAGCTAGGCCGCTTACATCATTTCTTTCTTTTGCTACCTAATTACTAATCTCCAAGCTGCTGCGCTCCAGAGCTGCAGTCTGCCACTACTGCACGCTTACCGTTAACGGTAAACATGCTCCTAATTCTCCCCAGGAGCAGAAGCAGCATCGCGGTGTTCATGTTATGGATGTTAGGCGTAGGTAGCAGACTTGAAGCATAGCTACTGCTGGCTTAGATCAAGTCATCGTCACCCTGGAGCCAAAAGCTATCCGCAAGCAGGATAGAACACGCGTTTACCCATTGCAAAAGGACGTTTGTTAGCTGAATTTGGCCATGCAGCTCTTATCGTCAGACTCGTCCTAAGCTGCTTTCAAAATCGACGTTTGTGAGGCCGTTTTACTCACAATTAAATTTAGTCAGAGCCTATTAAGTTCCAGGAGTTGCTGAAATGAGCATTCAAGCAAAGTCAACTATTGAAAGTCCTGAACAGCAGGCAACACAAAGCCTCTCAAAACGCTCGCCAAGCGATTCTTTGGGGAGATTGGTGTTCTCGCTGCTGGAGCCCATTCCTCGTCCGCTAGGAACAGTTTTGAGAAAAATTGCTTACCCTCTTCTAGCTAAAGACTGGGGCCAAAATCCTTATGTTCAGGCCTGGGTTGAGATTCTAGGCCCCAACAATATTGTTGTCGGCAACAATGTGAGAATCCTCAGAAATTCTATTTTGAACTGCCATTTTGAGAATAGTTTGCTTAAACTCGGCAACAATGTCTCCCTCGATCGCGGGGTTAGCATTCGGTTAGGCGATAACTGTACCATTGACATTGGTGACGATACCTATATTGGCCCCTACTCCTGCCTGTCTGGCCCTGGTGATGTCAAGGTTGGCCGTGACTGCATGATTGCATCTATGGTTGGCATATACGCTAACCAGCACCACCACGTTGGCTCTAGTGAAAAGGGCATCACCATCGAAGATAAATGCTGGATTGGCAGCGGAGCCAAAATCTTAGACGGCGTCACGATTGGCTATGGCAGCGCCATTGGTGCCGGGGCCGTAGTCACTAAAGATATTCCTCCCTACTCGGTAGCTGTCGGCGTGCCGGCTAAAGTTTTAGAACACCGGAAAACCCGCCCTGACGACTAGCGTGGCCAGACTACCGTGTTGACCGGGTAGCTCAAGCATGCATTGAGGAGGGTGGGAGCATTCACCGACATGTATTTTACCCAAGTGAGCCCCGCTATGAATGTGAGGTGGGCATCTTAGCAAAGGGCCTACAGAAAAGCTGCCTGTTGAGCCGCCAGCAGCTGTTTCACACCCAGCTCGCCTACCTCTAAAATTTGGTTCATCTGCTGACGGCTAAAGCTGCCCTCTTCAGCGGTGCCCTGCACTTCAATAATGTTCAGGCTCTCGTTGAGCACCACGTTAAAATCCACGGTGGCGGCCACATCTTCGTCGTACTGTAAATCGAGAAAGACGTCGTCCTCGATCAGCCCCACCGATACGGCGGCGACGCTGTGCACTAGGGGCGATCGCGCCAGCGTTCCCTGAGCAACCAGGCTCTGCACTGCGTCCATGAGAGCCACATAGCTCCCTGTGATGGAGGCTGTGCGAGTGCCCGCATCGGCCTGAATCACGTCGCAGTCCACCAGCAGCGTGCGCTCTCCCAACAGCTCAAAATCCAGGGTCGATCGCAGGCTGCGCCCAATCAAGCGCTGAATTTCCTGGGTGCGGCCAGACAGCTTCATCACCTCGCGAGGCTGGCGCTGGGGAGTAGCCCCAGGCAGCATGCGATACTCTGCCGTCAGCCAGCCCCGGCCCGACCCCTGTAAAAATCGGGGCACGCCCTCTTCTACTGAAACGGTACAAAGCACCTGAGTATTGCCGCACCGGGTTAGCACAGACCCGGCCGAAAAGGTCGTGAACTGCCGCTCAAAGCTGACAGGACGCAGCTGATGGGGTTGTCGCCCGTCTGGACGTTGCCAAACCATACGAGATGCCTCGGGAGTGCCTATTTGCCCTACCTAGAATACAGCACCCGATCGTGGTCGGCCCGGTTTTTCAGCTTCCTTCCAGATCGACCCAGGCTAGGTGATGCTCGCCCCAGAGCCGCTTTAGTGCGCTTGTACTCTGAAATACATATAGAGTAATTTGTCGATTCATCTGAAGGAAATCACGCTATATTTAGCCCAGCCATCAGGCCTACCCAGGGCGCCAGCGCACTCCAGGCTGCTGTACCCTTAAAGTAGGTGATGGGCACCACCTTCCGTTGCCTCTGCTGTAATTGCCCATGGTCTCTCAGCTCCAGCCTCTTTCCCTCAGCCCATCGCCTACCTCTATCGTTCGTCATCCGCTGCTGCAAACAGTGGAGGGTACTGTGCAGGTCTTCACCGCCGTACACCGCAATTTTTTTACCAATGTCATGGTGCAGGCGCTGCGCATTGCCGACCAGGGAAAGGCCGTGCTGATTGTGCAGTTTCTCAAGGGTGGCATTCACCAGGGGCCAACTCAGCCCATGCAGTTTGGCCAGAACCTGGACTGGGTTCGTGCCGATATGCCCCGCTGCATCCACGGCCCCGAGGTCAGCCCCAGTGAGCGGGAGGCGATCAGAGATCTGTGGGCCCAGACTAAGGCCGCGATCGCCAGGGGCCGCTACGGCTTAGTCGTACTAGACGAACTCAGCCTGGCCGTTAACTACGGCCTGATCCCCACCCAGGACGTGGTGGATTTTTTGCAGCAGCGCCCGCCCCAGGTCGATGTCATTCTGACCGGCCCCGATATGCCAGCCCCGCTGCTCAACATCGCCGACCAGGTGACAGAATTTCGTCGTAACATTTTGCCCTAGCTCTTCAACCACCTATCGCCATGATTAAAAACGACGCCTGGATTGCCAAAATGGCCAATGAGGGCATGATCGAACCCTTTCAGCCCTCGCTGGTGCGGCAGCTAGATCAAACCGACCAGGGCTTGGGGCAGCCGGTCATTAGCTACGGGCTATCGTCCTACGGCTATGACATTCGCCTTTCCCCGGCTGAGTTTAGAATCTTTCGCCACATTCCCGGCACCGTGGTTGACCCCAAAAACTTCAGCCCCGCTAACCTGGAGCCCACCGAACTAAGAAGTGACGCCAGCGGTAGCTACTTTATTTTGCCGGCCCATTCCTACGGGCTTGGGGTAGCCCTCGAAAAGATCTCTGTTCCCAACAACATCAGCGTCATTTGCATTGGCAAGTCAACCTACGCCCGCTGCGGCATTATTGCTAACCTCACGCCTGCCGAGGCCGGTTGGCGAGGGCACCTCACCCTCGAGTTTTCGAATTCTTCTAGCGCTGACTGCCGCATCTACGCCAACGAAGGAGTCGTGCAGCTAATTTTCTTTGAGGGTGAACCCTGTCAGATCAGCTACGAAACCCGCCGTGGTAAATACCAGGACCAGGCCGAACAGGTGACCCTAGCGCGAGTCTAGGAACCCGGCCAGACACGCTGTTCCGGCACCATCAGGGCTTTAAGAAGTGACGTCGCGATCGCTGAGGCTGAGATAGAGCAACACAAATCCAACACAGCCAATGAAGCGAAAGGCGGGCTGCTGCCCATTCCAATCGGCAGATTGCCACATCGTGAACCACTCCCCAGCCACCACCATAAAGCCCACAAACCAAAACAAGAAGGCCAGGGTGAGCCCGTAGATTGCTAGGGTCTTAGCCTGGTCAAAATCTATAGCGCTGCTGGACATGGCCTGGGTCAACCTTACGGCCCCCGCTAGACAAAGCACCGCGATGGTAGTTTCTGTAGCGATAATGACTCCGTAGAAAGCCTTTTGCAGCCCTGGAGACGCGATCGCCCGCCAGGTCAACTGGCTGTCTGGAAAGACCGTATCCATACTCAGCACGTGCTGAATGTATCTAAAGTTGGCGTTGTAGTCGGTCAGGTTGTTAATCACAATAACTAGAGCAAGCAGGCCGATAGCAGCCACCAACAGGGTTTTCGAGATCCGTACCGCCATAAAATTAGACAACCTAGTTTAACGCTCAGGTCAGCCCTACCGTAGGAGCACTCTTTCCATTGAAAACTATTTTGGAAGCCTTGCAGGGCGGTTTGGTAGTCTCGTGCCAGGCCCCGACCGACTCGCCACTACACGATGCGTCAGTCATTGCCGCCATGGCCAAAGCCGTCCTCAACCGCGGAGCCGTCGGTGTTCGCATTGACACCCCCGCTCATATTCAAGCCGTGCGATCGCGCTGCGACAGCCCCATCATCGGCCTTTGGAAGCAGATCATTCCCCCCTCGGCGGTCTACATCACGCCGCAGTTTCACCACGCCCAGGCCGTAGCCCAGGCCGGCAGCGACATCATTGCCATCGACGCGACCCAGCGCCCCCGCCCGGGTGGCGAAACCCTAGCTCAGCTCATTCAGCGCATTCACGATCACCTGGGCAAAGCCGTTATGGCTGATGTCGACACCCTTGATCATGCGCTGAGGGCGGTAGAGGCGGGGGCAGACTGCGTCGGTACTACCCTCTACGGCTATACCGAAGACACTCAGGACCAAACGCCCCCAGGCTTTGATCTGCTTAAAGCCATGGTTGATCAGTGCTCTGTCCCAGTTATCTGTGAAGGGGGCATCGCCTCCCCAGCTCAAGCTCGTCAGGCTCTTGATCTGGGTGCTTTCGCTGTTGTCGTCGGCACTGCCATTACCGGGGTGGATAACTTGGTAACGAGCTATCTCAAAGGCATTCGTCAGACCTAAAAAAAGCTGGGGTGAACAAGACAATGCCTGTTCACCCCAGCTCATTCACCCGTTAAAGAGGGCTTAAAAAGGGCTACATGGCCGAGCCTACGCCAGCATAGGCACCATAGAAAAATAGACCAACCACTACAAGCACGCCCGTGCCAGCAACGGTTGCCACAATCCACAACGGAATCCGTCCACTCTGAAGCATAACCTCGACCTCCTACTCATTTGGTAAAAATTCAACACAGCCTAGGCAAACGGCTAACGCCGCTTCAGAAAGAGCCTAGTTGAAGAAGTAGCTAGAAAACAGCAGACCCAGCACAAAAACCATCAGCAGGCCCAAAAATAGGGATGTGCGATTTAGCTCTACCGGTTGCTTATTAGGATTTGGAGTACGGTCCATGGGTTTCTCTTATCGTTGAATAAACTGCATTGCCGCGATCGCCCCTAGGAAAAATACGCTAGGTACACCTAGGGTATGGACAGCCAGCCAGCGCACGGTGAAAATCGGGTAGGTAATTGGCTCGTTGGGAGAATTGGTTTGCATAGGTTCAATCAAACGGTGGAATAACTAAAGTGTTATCGATTCGAAAACATGTCGATCTGATCTTTCGCCTCAAAGCGATCGGTCACGATCGGCAGCTGCATTTGGTTATCGGGATAATAGTCGTTGGGACGCGGGGTACCAAAAGCGTCGTAGGCCAAGCCGGTGCTAACAAACAGCCAGCCCGCAATAAACAGCATGGGGATGGTGATGCTGTGGATAATCCAGTAGCGAACACTGGTTACGATATCGCCAAAGGGGCGCTCCCCTGTAGAACCTGCCATATCAACGTCTCCTCTCTGAACACAAAGAATCTAACTCAATCATAGAGAACCCCGGAAACCCTAACAAGCTATTTCGCCAAGATCTCTGGATTTTTCCTAGGCAATTTCAGGACGATACCTGAGAATAGTGCCCTGCTGCCCCAAAATGAAGCCCGTTTCAGGACCAATAAACTTTACTCGGTAGAAGTTTGACGGCACATCTTCCACAGACTTGTCCTTGTACCAGGTTTGACCACCGTCAAAGCTGCACAGCAGATTGCCGCCGCCGCCGGTTACCCAAACCTCATCGGCGGTCCGAAACGCCATATCGAGCAGTCCCCAACTAGTGCCAAACTCAGGGCTAATCGCTTCAGTGAAGTCATCGGAAGCACGAGAGTTGGAAAACCGTACCTGCCCCCCTCGAGCAATCACCCAGAGCTTACCGTTCTTGTCAAAGCCCATGTTCTGCAAGCGTCTGGAATTCTGACGGTTGTGGGGAATCCACTGATCTTGGCCCATAGCCCAGGTCGAGTAGAAGTTACCCCGCGAAGACACCGCAACGTAGCGTCCATCCTCGGAACGCACCATATTGCGCACAACCCCAACGGCCCCTTGCACTAGCGCTTTCCAAGTCCGTCCACCGTCTTCAGTACGATAGATGGCGCCAATATCGGTAGCCATCTCAGCCGAGCTGGGCCCAACAGCCGTAATCAAGAAAGGTGCCCCCGGCAGCTCCTTACTCAAAGGCACGTTTTCCCAGGTCTTACCACCGTCGCCCGTATGCAAGAGCACCGACGGAATACCTGTGACCCAGCCTTCGTTACCGGCGAAATCAATAGACGTAAAACTGTAGGGCTGGTCTCCCAGTGACAGTTCCCGCACCTGCCAGGTATCGCCGCCGTCCTGGCTTTCTAGCAGGGTGTTACGACTGCCCACAATCCAGCCGTGGCGAGGATCCTGGGTGAAGGCTACATCCGATAGGGTAGAGTCAACCGGCACCTGAATCGCTTCCCAGGGATGCACATCTGCGTCCGCCAAAAAATAACTAGAACAGCCAGTTGCCAAAGCCAAAGCCACTAGCATTACCAGCCCTCGTCTTAACCAGTTAAACGCAGCGTGCATAGGTAACTCAAATCCGTACTTGCTAAACAACACTCAAATACAATACGTCGGTCGGGGTACGCCGACAGCTTATCGGTCCCCCGTCAACGTCCTCGGGTCAACCTGGCTAAAGCGCCAGCCACCCTACTTCAAGCCATAGAGACTGATGAAAAACAAGAAGCCCAGAGCCAGAGCGCTAAAAATTAAGATGTTCTTTTGCCCAGGCGTCAGACGGTTGACTCCCAGGCCATAGTTCAAATTTTCCTTAAAGCCAGACGGCGAACCGGCCGGACCAATATTGCTGAACTGTTTCTTGGGGGCGCTACACACCGGGCAGCGCCAGTTCACCGGCAAATCTTCGAAAGCCACACCCGCAGGAATTTTAGTCTGACTGTCTCCCTTGGTCGGCTCGTAGGAATAGCCACAGGCCCGACACTCATAGCGGTCCATGTCTTGCGGAGAAAGAGCAGATTCCTGAGCGGCCTCCCCTTCAGGTATGTCTACTCCTTCAGGCACTGCTATGTCCACTGACTCCGGTGAGTTAGCTGTAGGCTCAGATTCAGTACTCATAAGACTCAGGCACCTTAAATCCAACAAGAACAAACTGGGGCGATCGCGGCCTTCCTAGTTCATCGACATACCGCTAGCCTACAGGCAGCAGAACGTTCGTTGTAAACAATTATGACATAGCCGGGTCATCTCTCTCATCTTGCCTGCTTGTCTCCTTGCCGCGATCGTTTTGAGCCGCGCGCTAATCACTCTCCTCGCACGAGGTTTTCCGTTAAAGTGTTCTAAGATGACGTTTGAGCCTGTAGGTTGTTGAATCTAGACTCAAGCTGCAAGCTTTGAGTAGTAGTCTTTCACGGTGGTGTACTCGTGTTCGTTTTATCCGGCTACGAATACTTTTTAGTCTTCCTGTTAGTGTCCTGTCTGGTGCCTGTGGCGGCCCTAACAGCGTCCAAGCTCCTGCGCCCTGTCAGTCGTGGCCCAGCTCGTAGAACCACCTATGAGTCTGGGATGGAGCCCATTGGCGGCGCCTGGATTCAGTTCAACATTCGCTACTACATGTTTGCTCTGGTTTTTGTCATTTTTGACGTAGAAACAGTATTTTTGTACCCCTGGGCAGTAGCCTTCAACCAGCTGGGCCTGCTAGCCTTTGTAGAGGCGCTCATCTTCATCGCTATTTTAGTTGTTGGTCTTGTATACGCCTGGCGTAAAGGAGCCCTGGAATGGTCTTAAACTCCGCTGCAGCTAGTGATAAGGTCTCCCTGGCCCCCGGAGAGAACTTAATTAACCCTTCAGCCCCCCCCGCCATTACCCATGGGCTGTCTGAAAACGTCATCCTGACAACCGTGGATGACTTATACAACTGGTGTCGGCTTTCTAGCTTGTTTCCCTTGCTGTACGGTACGGCCTGCTGCTTCATCGAGTTTGCGGCTCTAATCGGCTCTAGGTTTGACTTCGACCGTTTTGGGCTGCTGCCTAGAGCCAGTCCTAGGCAGGCAGACCTGATCATCACCGCTGGTACCATCACCATGAAGATGGCTCCAGCCCTGGTTAGGCTCTATGAGCAAATGCCCGATCCAAAGTACGTTATCGCCATGGGCGCCTGTACCATTACTGGCGGCATGTTCAGTAGTGACTCCCCTTCTGCAGTACGCGGTGTTGACAAGCTGATTCCTGTAGATGTTTACATTCCCGGCTGTCCACCTCGACCTGAAGCCATCATTGACGCCATTATCAAGTTGCGTAAGAAGGTGGCTACGGAATCAATGCAAGATAGGGCTTACACCCTGCAGACTCACCGTTTCTATGAGCGCAGCCATTCTCTCAAACCCGTGCCTCCAATCTTGACGGGCCAGTATCTACAAACTGGTACCCATACGGTGCCTCCAAAAGAGCTTATGGAGGCCATGGGTATGCCTGTACCCGAAGCAATTGCTGAGTTTGCTCCTGAAGAGAAGGAAAACTAAATGGCTGAAGCAGAATCTCAATCATCCTCCCCTGAGCAGTCATCCACACCGGATTCCGAAACCGGCGCTCCTTTAGTCGAAGCTGGCGCTGTTTCAAGCTGGTTGACAGAAAATGGATTTGACCACGGGCTGGCACCTAGAGATCACTCAGGCATAGAGGTGATCACTGTGTCTCCTCAATTTCTCATTCCAATCTGCACAGCGCTGTACGCCTACGGTTTTAACTATCTCCAGTGCCAGGGTGCCTATGACGATGGCCCTGGCAAGGCATTAGTGAGCTTCTATCATCTGATTAAGCTAGATGATAATGCCGATCGGCCTGAGGAAGTCAGGGTAAAGGTGTTTTTGCCCCGCGAAAATCCTCGAGTGCCCTCCGTGTATTGGATCTGGAAGGCGGCTGATTGGCAGGAGCGTGAGAGCTACGACATGTACGGCATTGTTTATGAGGGGCATCCTAACCTCAAACGGCTACTCATGCCTGAAGATTGGGTAGGTTGGCCCCTCCGCAAAGACTATGTTTCCCCCGACTTCTACGAACTTCAAGACGCCTACTGAGGCGTCGCCAATTTCTAAAATCTGATCCCTCTTATAAGACAACCCAATGAGTCAGCCATGCACAATTGACTCATCGGGTTGTCTTTTTCCTTGAGAGCAAAAGCTTGGCCCGGGTTCAATCGTTAGTCAAGTGCCTGGAAAGCCTTTTTAACCACATGATAGCTGCTCGCCCTACCTTGGGTATCCTGGTGACTTAGGGAGCAACTGTGTCTGGGATTACAGAATCGTCATCATTGTTAAGACAAGACTAGGTGATTCTACGACCCACCCCCGCTCCTGCTCTCATAGGATATGCTTGCCTAAAGGGTTATGCATCTATATTGAATTAGATAGGTAGTTATACGAGTCTTTGACTCATAATTGAGCTCTACCAGCCGTTCACCTATTCACAACTGGGAAACCCTGGCTACATGCCGCCAACTCATACTCTTAATCGAGGTTTTGAGCTCTGCTGGGCAGCTTAGACAAGTCACCTCTCCCTAAACGCTTCCGTGAGTAGACAGACCGTTTTCAGGCGTATTTCATTTCTATCCGTCTATGACTAATAAGACCTACCAAGACTACGTTGAAGAAATTGACCTGCAACGCTACTGGCTTGTACTCAAGCGGCGGTGGCTTCCAGCGACTCTTGTGCTAGGCACTTGTGTAGCAGGTTCGGCATTAGTTGCGCTGACGCGAGAGGCAACCTATGGCGCGGAAGGCACCATACTGGTAAGGCCAGATCTGACACCGACACTAACTGGAGTCGGGAGAGACTTACGTGAATTACCTATTTCTGTCAATAACCTGCAAAACCAAAGTTCTGTCATACTGTCAACTGCAGTCATGCAGTCTGTCATCGACAATTTAAATCTTACCGATGATGATGGAGTACCTCTAAAGCCAGCAGCCCTGAGTAACAAAATAGAAGTGGAGTCCGCCGAGCAGGCAGACATTCTAGAAATCTCTTATAGTTCCGATGATCCAGAAGAGGCTGCTGCGGTCGTCAATGCAGTAATGGATGCCTATCTATCCCGAGATATTCTCAGCAATCGTCTGAAAGCATCTACAGCGCGTGAGTTCATCGAACGACAACTTCCTATTGCTGAAGCTGATCTCGATCGCGCCGCCGCAGCACTGCAACAGTTCAAGGATGCTAACGGGATTGTTGTACTCGAAGATGAGGCTGTCGTTGCAGTTACTGCGATTGCCGAATTAGATACCCAAATTCGTGATGTATCTTCTAATCTTGCTAGCGCTAATACCCAAGCCGGCGAATTGCAGGAACAATTGGCAATTCCTTTGGCTCAAGCCAAGCAAATCGAAACTCTAAGCCAGTCTACCGCTGTCCAGCAAGCACTGGCAGACTTACAGCTAGCCCAAGCTGAGCTAGCTAGCCAGCGCAGTTTGTATCGAGAGACGCATCCTACCATTATCAATCTGGAGCGTCGAGTTGCGTCGTTACAAGGTCTTCTAGGCGACCGCGTTGAAGAGATTGTAGGCACAGCGTCTTTCTCTGGCCTTGGCAATCTGCAGATGAGCCCTCTCAATCAGCAACTCACGACGGAGCTAGCTACTGCAGAAGTTAACCGCTCTAGTCTAGCTAGTCAGCTTCAAAGTTTAGTTGAGTCTCGAAATCGCTACGCCGAGAGAATACAAGCGTTTCCGGCCCTTGAAAAGCGTCAGCTGGAGTTGACTCAGCGCCTGCAAGCAGCCCAACTCAACTACGAAAATCTCTTAGCTGCCTTTCAGCAGACACAGCTAGCCGAAAACCAGACTGTTGGTAGCGCCGAGATTTTGGAAAGAGCAGAACCCGCTGAAGGAGCCGGCAGCTTACTTATTCCCGCTTTAATAGCTGGAACTTTCCTTGGTAGTCTGTTGGGTGTTGCTTGTGCGTTCTTCTTAGACTTGGTCGACAAATCAGTTAAAACCGCCAAAGATGGAGAAATGCTTCTTGGCTACACGTTACTGGGGTTAGTACCCAAGTTTCGCTCAAGAGGTAGCGATAGCCCAACGACCTACTTAGCGGGTAGGCTAGGTACAGCAGGTCTCTCCTCTTATATTCCTGCTTTGGATCGAGACCAACCCATGGTCTCTGCCGCCTTTCAAATGCTGCAGGCAAACCTGAAGTTTACCAGCTCAGATACCTCTCATCGCATTATCACGATCACCAGCTCGGTTTCGGAAGAAGGTAAGTCTGAGGTTTCAGCTAACTTAGCAGCAACCTTAGCCCACTCAGGCAAGCAGGTTTTGCTGATTGATGCCGATCTGCGATCGCCCTCCCAACATCACATTTGGGATGTCGTTAATCGAGCTGGATTGAGCCAAGTGCTGATTAGAGAAGAAACGCAGCAGGATGTCATCCATCAAGTTTTTGAAAATCTTACCCTGATGACAGCAGGAGCTCTTCCTCCAAATCCTCTGGCCATTCTGGATTCTGAGCGAATGGCAGATTTACTCCAGCAATTGAAGCGCCAGTACGACTACATTCTCATCGATACCCCTCCCCTGTTAGGAGCAGCAGATGCAGCTGTAATGGGACGTATGTCAGATGGTGTTTTGCTAGTCCTAAGACCTAGAAAAGTGGATTCTGCAAATGCTCTAGCAGCCAAATCGTTCTTGGAGCGCTCTCAAGCCAACGTTTTGGGCGTAGTCGCCAATGGAGTAGACATAAACAACGAGCATGGCGACTATGTATCCCGCATCAGAGCCGGCGAATACGGCAAAATGCCTCTCTCAGAAATGCAAACAACGGTTCGTTAGACTTATTTGCTAAGGCTATGAAACTAGATAAACGTTCTATTGCTCTACTTTCGCTCTCAGCTGCACTAGCTCATAATTGCTTGTGGGGTTTGGGGTTAGCTAAGGCTCAACAGAGCACTGACTTCAACACTCCAGTGACTGAATTTCCGGCAGTCCCTCAAACTCCCGGAAATTATATTCTGGGTGCCGGTGACCAAATTGCAGTAGTTGTATTTGGATACGAAGAGTTTACGGGTGCCCGAGTAGTCCTGCCCGATGGCACTATGCCATTCCCGTTTTTAGGGTCTATCCAAGCTGCCGGAAAAACAGTGGACGACTTGTCCAATGAAATCACTCAGGGACTCAACGCTTACTTAGTCAATCCTGTTGTTAACGTTAGCCTCACAGCTTTGCGACCTGTAGTCGTAGATGTAGCAGGCGAAGTCTACCGTCCTGGCCCTGTTCAATTGAGTAGTTTGACAACGGCAGAAACCCAGCTCAACGTCGATGCCAGAATCACGCAAGCTACTACGACGCCAACCCTATCTTCAGCCTTAGTAGCCGCTGGGGGAATACGACGCACAGCAGACATCACATCGGTCATTGTCAGACGACAGTTACCAGGTGGTGAAGTGCAAGACATTTCTGTTAATCTGTGGGATTCTATATCCAATGCCGGCCAGGGCAATAATCTAGTTCTCCGAGACGGCGATGCTATTTTTGTGCCTAGGGCACTGGCAGACGCAGAGATTGATCCTGCTTTGGTGGCAAGCTCTAGTATTGCTCCAGATAACGTCCGAGTACGGGTCATCGGGGAGGGAGTGGTACAACCAGGAGAAGTACAGGTACAACCGAATAGCTCTGTTTCAGGCGCAATTGCTGCGGCCGGAGGACCAAACGCCGATGCGGCTCTTGGTGAAGTGCGACTTGTCAGGCTTGCAGAAAATGGGCAGGTTGAGGAACAAAAAGTTGACCTTTCGAGTTTGGTAGACACTTACCAAATCCAGGATGGTGACGTAATTTTGGTACCCAAAAAAGGTTATCTGGTTGGCATTGATACCGTTGGTCGTGCCTTAACACCGCTCCTTGGTCCGTTTGGAGCTATTATTAACCTATTCAACCTATTCGACGACAATTAATGGGTTCTCAGCATATTCACCCAGGTTTGAGAAAGGAATCTAAAGTACCAAAGCTGAACTCAGCCAATTTAAGGCGACGGAGCATGTCAAGAACGAAAAAGATATCTATTGATGGGAACTGTCAAAGACTTCTTAATCTTAAATAACCCTCGAAAACCAGGTCGAAGTTGGCAAGCTAATCACACGCCTTTGCATTTATCAACTGAAAACAATAAGCGTTATAGGGGATAAAGAAGCAAAGAATTTTATCAGGGTGAACTCATGGAAAGCACTAGGGCTGAATATAATCTTCCCTATCCTGTTACCTTTGTACTTAAGTATCCTGAGAGATGGCCTGAGTTATTTTCTAAATCATCAACTCTTGACCCTGCCTCACTACACCAGCGAATTAAGACTAACGAGGATTGCTGGATTGTTACTACTTATTTGTATCTCAAGAGTAAAAAGCTTAATGTACTAATATCCAAAAAATTTAAGCCTGGCCAGATAAATGTAGTTAGCTCTTTAGATTACAGTGCTAAAGATCTGGCTTTTGACTCATTTGTTGTCGGAACTCGTAGTGATGGATTTAATCCCGTTCTCTGTGACTTCGTTATAGTCCAAAACAGGTTTCAGATAGATGCTGCCAGAAGCGCATTTATTCCTCACTGGCCTCAACCTGGTATAGTTCCTAGACTTCAGGAAAGGGGAAACACAATTAAGAATCTCACCTTTAAGGGTAATGAGAAAAATCTGTATGAACCATTTCGTTCTCATGAATTTCAAAGAGAATTAGAGAAACTTGGCTTAGAGCTTAGGGTTAACACTGGTTCTGCGGAAGGAACTGTTTTATGGAATGACTATAGTACTGATGACTTGGTTTTAGCCGTTCGAGATCTTACGGAAAAGGATATTTTGGCTAAACCTGCTAGCAAACTAGTTAACGCTTGGATCGCCGGAGTACCAGCTTTACTTGGTCCCGAACCAGCTTTTCAGGACCTCAAGAAATCAGCTCTTGACTATATAGAGATTAAGTCAACACAAGAAGCGCTTGAGGCAATCCAAAAGCTCAAGGCTAATCCTGAGTTGTATAGAAGAATGATAATCAATGGATTGAAACGGGCTGAAGAATTTACAGTAGAAAATATGATCAGGAGGTGGGTAGAGGTATTGTCAGGGCCCGTAGCTAACCGATATGGTCATTGGAAGAAAAAAACAAAGCTGGAACGCATGGCCAATTTCTTGTTAAAATTTCCGCATCATAAGCTTTCTATGAAAGAGGCAGCCTATCACCGCTCTAATGGGAAGTATATTATTTCAGGTCGCTGTGTATAGTTTGCAGGGCAGGTATTAAAAGTATTCAGTTAAGCACTTAGATTGTCTCTGTTTAGAGTCTTTCTCTTTAAGCAATCATAACAATGCTTCAAAATATTTAATTGATTAGCAAAAGTCTTTCGGCCATCTAGCCTACGGTATAGATCAGTAGAATCAGCTCAAACGTTTTATGGGTTAAGACAACAACTGTTTTGTTAAATCTAAATGACTTAGCACAATTAGCTAATTGATTTTACCTTATGGAAGCTCAGCACCCCGCCTTTGGCCTGGATAAAATCTCATCACAAAGCAGACTTGATTTTGCAGAGAAAGCTTTCACAGTTTTCTCATTGCTCTTCTTTATGGGAATATTTGGTTTTGGACCCGATGATGCTGAAACAGGGGTCATTCCTAGTTTTGTAATCACCTTGATTAGATATAGTACTTATGGGACTACTATACTGCTGTTAGCATTTCGCATTAACAATACGCTGAAGACAGCATTTAGCAATAAATGGGTTTTATGCCTAATTTCTTTTATTAGCATCTCTTTCCTATGGTCTCAAGATCCGTCAACTACGATAGATGTCATTTGGAAAGAGCTAATCCCAATGTTTCTGCTCAGTCTTTACATGGCATCTAGGTTCACAATTGAGCAGCAATTCAGTCTCGCTGTTCAGGCTTTCATAATAGCGTTTTTTTTCAGTGTCCTTTTAGCAGTTGCAATGCCAGGCATAGGAATTCATCAAACCGGAGCCTATGAAGGAAGCTTAAAGGGGGCTTTTGGCGACAAAAATCGATTTGGGGCGTCTGCTGCTACGCTGCTAATAGCGTTATTCATGCTGAAAAACTATGCAGAGGAGAAGCAGGGATGGGCTTTTATGCTGTTCCTATTTTGCTTCGCCACTCTCGTAGTTAGCAGCTCTATCACTGCTCTAGTTTTGTCTGTAGTGAGTTTGTTTTTAGTATCACTTTATCAAAGGTTTAAGTGGCTAGGGAAAAAGTCTGTATTGCTAGTTAATATTTTCACTTTGCTTTCGATAAGTTTTTTCTACGTAATTGTATCTAGCTGGATTGAAATTCTTACTTTTCTGGGCAGAGATCCAACTTTGTCTGCACGTACCTTGATCTGGAACTATGTTATAACTACCAAAATTCCACCTCATCCCTATCTTGGATATGGGAAAGGAGCATTTTGGAGTTCAGAAAGGTTAACTTCTGGCTTTGAATATGCTGCATTCCATATTCCATCGCATTCACACAACGGCTTTTTAGATTTAATCTTAGAAGCCGGACTAATTGGCTTTGCGCTATTCCTTATAGTGTGGATAACAGCTTATATAAGATCTGTTAGGCTAGCCTACAATTTCAAAAAAGCGTCTTACCTGTGGCCATCAATTTTCTTGTCAATGATGATTCTTTTTAATATTTTTGAAAGTTATTTAGTTCTACTTCCCAACGTAAATTGGGTATTGTTTATTGCCCTAGCCCTTTCTCTCAGCCAAAAGCCGTTTTGTTTAAGAGCATCTCATTAGCGTCTTTTATTGCAACCATTCAAGATTCTGAATGTGAGTTTATTGGGCATCGCCTTTTTGCTTCCAAAAAGTTTTTCGACTAGTTCTAAACTTAATGATTTCGCATAAAGGTGTTAAATTCATTCAAAAGCTTTAAGTGCCAAGAACACAGGAAACAAGTCTCATTTGCCAGTAGTTTTGAGGAATAGATTGTGGCTCTCTTTCGAAAATTCTTATATGTCTTCTCTGGCAATCGCCGTCAACTATTTTTTTTGGTTCTTATATTTCTGCTCACGTCGATTCTGGAAGCATTTGGAATAGGTTTACTCGGCCCTTTCTTAAATCTAGCTGGGGAGCCCGCCAAAGTAGTTCAAGATAGCTATTTTTTTTCATGGGCATATCAGTCGCTTGAGCTCGCTAAACCTTCTGACTTGGTAGTCTGGTTTGGGCTTTTTATAATTGTTGTATTCATACTCAAAAGCATTATCTACTTCTTAAGTAAGCGTTACTCCTATAAAATTCTTTTTTACCAAGTAGCTATTATCCAAGAACGTCTGTTTGACACTTATATTCTTGCTCCTTATGACTTCCACTTAACTCGAAATACAGCAGATTATACAAACAAGATAGCCGGTGAAGCACAGCGATTTGGATTCATGTTTGCGTTGCCAATGGTGGAGTCGTTTTCCCATGTAATCTTAATCGCAACGCTCTTGATATTAATGGCTAGGACAAACGTTCTATTATTAATCACTTCATTAGTCTCCCTATTTCCCGCCTTTCTAGTTCTTTCCTTCCTAATGAAGCGCTTGAAAAATTGGGGCCGCCTCTCTACTATGGCTCGTGAAGAAACTATTAAAGCCGTTAATCATGGATTAGGAGGCATCAAGGAAACTCGAGTGTTTGGCTGCGAAGACTATTTTCGAAAGGATCTTAAGCAGCATGTATATAAAGAGGCAGAAGTTCAAGTCCTTTACCAAAGTGCTCAATTTGTTCCTAGGATCATGATTGAGGCTCTGCTAGTAATTGCTATCGTTGGCTTTGTATGTGCTTCACAGTTCTCACCAAATCAGGATTTTCAATCTACGCTCTCTAGCATGGGAGTTTTTGCTGTTGCATCATTACGTTTAATTCCAGTTGCTAGTAACCTCGCCCAATGCATTGGTAGCCTGCGCAATTCTTCACATACCCTGGATGTTGTGTATTTAGACTTGAAGGATATTGAAGACGAGGGTTGGAAAGAACAGACGACTTCCATTCAGACTTTAGGCACTATCAAATCCTCAAACCAAACGCAGACGCTGAACTATTCTACAGACTTGAAGATTACTGATGTCTTTTATCAGTACCCTAGCTCTACTAAGCCTTCTTTAGATGGTATCTCTATGGAGATCAAGAAAGGTGAATCTATAGGTCTGATTGGGAAGTCCGGAGCAGGAAAGACAACTTTAGTTGACGTGATTCTTGGCCTTTTAAACCCCCAACAGGGCGATATCTCGGTCGATGGTCGATCCATTTACAAGAATTTGTCAGCTTGGAGAAATTTGGTAGGCTATATCCCTCAATCTATTTTCTTAACCGATGACACCATTGAAAAAAACATTGCCTTTGGGGTACCAAGTAGTCAAATCGATCAAAGCCAACTATGGTATGCAATCAAAGCTGCTCAGCTAGATTCCTTCATTGCAGATCTGCCCGATGGGATAGGTACTTCTGTTGGGGAGCGAGGTGTAAGGCTTTCAGGAGGTCAACGCCAGCGCATTGGAATTGCTCGGGCTTTGTACCATCAAAGAGAAATTTTGGTGCTGGACGAGGCGACATCTGCCTTAGATAATGAGACTGAGCAGTTGATCAGTAATTCGATCAGGGCTTTAGCTGGGTCCAAAACCTTAATTATCATTGCTCACCGCCTATCTACTATTGAACATTGCGATCGCATTTACGTCCTAGAGAAAGGTACTGTAGTTCGCTCTGGAACTTACGCTGATGTCGTTCTTGCTCCACAAGCCTGACGACCGATGGAAGAATTTACATATCAATTTTTGGTAGAACTCTAGAGGTAATAACTCTAGGGATGATGATAAATTTGTTGTGGTAGTAAGTAAGCTAAGCGACAATACCCACCCTCACCGCCCTAATTGCATGATCGAGTGCACCTTCAAACGCTGAAGGTCTATTGTCAATTTAAAGGCTCTGCATTGACGCCTACGAGGCATAACTAGCAAGGGTTTCCTCGCAAGCGGCATGCGTCCGTTGATAAGTTCAAGCGGTAAGACGATTTGATCTACTTTAGCAGTTCAAAAATCCGTGAGGCGCCGGATTACACTCCTAGTCAGAGGTATTGCCCATAAGTTTTTCAAATAAAGCCTTTGACTCTGAGGAAACGTAGTTTCGAAGCTTTTGAGATCCATGTCAGGCAGTCGGGCGCTAGCTATATCGATCTAAGGCGTTCTCTGGGAAAGAAGATATCTAATATCAAGAAACTCTGGTTCTAGATTCCCAATTGCGCAGGAATGACGGGGCAAGTATTTTCCTAGAAGTTTTCTAAGTTAAGTCTTTTTCCAGCTTTGCATCTTAAACCTACACAGGAAAGTTTATCAATACCTCACCACAAGTAGGAATATTTGCAAGAATTTGAAAGAACTATACTCAACGACAGGTGATTCTGTTAGAAAATTAGAATAATCACTAGACATTTTGTTATTCTAAACAATCTTAATAAATAAAGAACCCATGAACTTAGAAATTGAAAGAGAGTTACCGGCGCTCATTGCCGATACAGGGTTGATGTTTTCTTATCCTAGTGCCTTAGCAGATTTATACCATCCAGCAGTTGAGCAAGTACTTTTACCTGAACTGACATTTCCCACCAAAACAATTAAGATTAGGGTTGCCACCGGATACACTGGCGAAAGGAAAAACAAATCCCTTAAATATCAAGTTTATAATAAAATCACTGGGTTCTTAAAAGAAGAACCGACTTTAAACCTTACAGATAACTTTATTTTCGATGCCAGACAAGATACCGATGCAAATCCAGCCCATGTTCTTCGGGTGGCGATCGTCATTCTGCTCATATCGGAGACCTTATCAAAGCATTTGGGTCAGCCTTTTAAGATAACGGTAGTTCTACGAGCAAGAGCTTCAAACTTGTCCAAGCAAATGTATGAAACTCTTGATATTCCTGTAGTTTGCACTGACGGAAAAGTTTTTGGCGACATCATCGTTAATTGTGAAGAATTGATATTTCAGAATTGCTTTCAGCTTTCGCCTAGTCTCCTAAACTTTGAATTTAAGGGCTATCAGAAAAACACTCCAGAACGAGTTTTCATTCCTCGTCGGGGTGCTCGAAGCCTAATCAATAACGACGAAGTCATTGAATTGCTTGAAGCGAAAGGCTTCAAGACTATCTATTTTGAAGACTTAACTGTTCCTGAGGAGTGGTCCATTGCTCGTAATGCAAAAGTCGCGATCACCGTTCATGGGGCCGGTTCCTACCATCTACTTTTTAATCGAGTCAGCCTAGATAACATTGATAGTGGAGAAAAGTTCAAATTCATCGATATCTTTTCTCCTTACTTCACCTTGCCGTCTGCTAGCCGAGAACTAGCCGCTTCGGTGGGCGGCAGGTGGTCTGCTGTGCGCGGCCAAATTACCCCTGAAGGTCTGCAAGCTATTGACTTTAGCGGCAAGCAGTTGAATCCATTGCTCTCTCCCGTTAAAGACCCTTTCAAGGTAGATTTAAAGTGCCTAGAAATGGCACTGAATTATCTTGAAGTTGATTAAGGCAGAATTTCCTACTATTTGTTCTAATTGCAATACTCAAGTTGCCTGAGGTTGGAAACCTGAAGCGCCCCAACCTTCGGCTAAAACTATCGGTAGAGAAACTGTAATACCTATAACTCGTCGCCACAAGTAGCTTATTCTACTGGTGCTGCAGGTTGCTCTGATTCAGCCGTACGAGATTGTAGCAGCGCCTCGCGGCTTATGCAGTTTTGGCTGTTGTAATCTACTTCTACAACAACCTCGTACCGGGTATTTGTGGCTATGGGACTTGCGTCTTCTGTGTCAGCCTGTTGCTGCAGGTCTTGTAGAGCTTGTTCGGCCGCCTGGTTGAGGAAAGGATACCCCGTGCTCTTAAGTACTACAGTCCAGAGTTTGAGACCATCGGCTTCATCAGGTACAGCAACGAGACCCATCAGCCCATCAGTAGGCTCGGGCTCTAGGCACAGTCGACCACTATAGGGTACTTCAATAGATATAGGTTCAGGGGCCTCAGTAACGGTGTCGCCTAACCTGTCTTTGACTGCTTGTAGCCAGGCTGCTTTAGCCGTTTCTACCTCTGCTGCGCTAGTTTGATCATCGCTAAATTCAACCCGAGCTAGAAGATCACTGGCTTGCTCAGTATCATCCGAGGCGTTTGGGGCAGAGGGGTTGAGCGCCGCTGAAGGTGTGCTGCTAGCGGTATTAGCTTGATCGTCATCCTGACGCAGATCCAGGTCAGCAGCTCCAGGCGCATTAGCCTCTTCTGGAGCTGCAGCCGTAGGAGTCGATGACGCTTGGGGCGTAGACCCTTGGGTAGGCGTTTGGGGCCGCCGTCCTAAGACATTACTGTTGGGGATAGAGGGTAGGGTAGACCGCCGGGGAGACAGCCTGATTGTGGAACGTCCGGGCGATGTGTAGGGAGAAATACCGGTTGGGAAGGAGGAAGAGGGTAACTGAGGCGTTGGTATTCTTATGGATGCACCAAAGTCCGAGCCAGGTTCCAAGGGTAAGCTGTCGCCCGAGGGTGGAAAAAGGCTAAATAAATCGTCATTGCTACTTGGAAATAGCGAGGAGGGAGCAGAAAAGTCTGGGAGACGGTTCTGCTCTTCGGCCGTGAGCTCGATCAGTGGCACTCGACGCTCTTCTAGCTCTGGGTCGCTGCCTCCTAGGGCAGTCATGTTGAGGCTAGAAAAGGAGGGGCCAGCCGCAAAGAGTACACCATGAAACCCCAGCGAAACAATGGCGGCAATCCACTGGGGTTGGCGAATAGTAGTGAGTAGCTGGCTGAACCTGGGTGCAGTAAATGGATTCATTCCGATCGCGCGCCTGGTGTAGACGTATGGTGTTGACTGGACCCCGTGGGCTTGGGTTCCTGCTCTTTTCTAGGGTAGCGGATTTACCCCCAACCTAATGACCATTAGAGAGAAGTAGGGTAAATCGAGATCGGGGTAAGGCGTAAGCGGGCGATAAATGGCCTGATTGGGTTGGGTAGCGTTGACGATAACCCAGCTTTGCTCCAGCAGCTGTCGCTGTTTTAGGAGTGTCCATACTTGGGCGTATACCGATCCTACTTTGAGCAGCACGACCACATCGGCCCAGCTCAAAGCAGACTCGAGGTCGGCAAGCGCGTAGAGGGCCGGTAGCACCACCAGCTTGTCAGACTGCACGGTGAGGGGAAGCCCCAGAGCACTGACCGCCGCCATGGGTGAGCAGATGCCTGGAACGCGATGTATTTTTGCTGCTGGGTGGCGCCGCTCCAGGTCGAGAGCTAAATAGTTAAAGGTGCCGTAGAAGCTCAGATCTCCTTCACAGGCAAATACGACATTTTGGCCCTGGCTGAGGCGCTGCCAGATGCAATCGCCTGCCTGCCGCCAGGCCTTAGAAAGCTGATGTTGGTCGAGGACGTAGGGAAAATTTAGAGGCAGCAGCTGCTGGCTGCCTAGGTGCGGCGCGATAATGCGCTGGGCTAATCCTGGCTGGCCGTTGCGCCCCTGGGGAAAGGCCACCACATCAGCACTTTGCAGGCACTTTAGAGCCTTGAGCGTAAGCAGGTCAGGGTCGCCCGGGCCAACGCCAATTCCGGTTAAAGTACCTGGCTGAGAGGGAGGAGCAGAGGTAGAGGCCATATGGACGATGTGGGAATAACGCTAAACCGCTAGCACAGCTGTAGCTAAGCCGCTCACTTAGCTGAGAGGGGAGATGCCGAGCGAAACTGTAGTGCGATCGCAATCGACGGATTTAAGTATCAGCTGCGGCCGTAGAACCATCGTTGGGAATGTTGGCGGCTGGGCTGGTCGAGTCTTCTGGCGCAGACCCGTTGGAAGAAGCCGCTGCATGATCAGGGAAAACCGCAGCCATAGCTTCGGCCTTAGGCAGCGGTGGAGGTAGCTCGCGCGGAATGGTCTCCACCGCCGGTACCGTCTCCAGGGTTAGGCGGGTGGGCTGAATGCCGCCAGCTAACTGCTTGAGCAACTTGGGTTTAGAGTCGTGCCATAGGTAAATAATGCGATCGCCTGGCTCCCAGCTGTCTTTGCTCAGCGTCACCCGCAGCGCATCACCTCGCTCAACCAGCAGAGGCACCAGGCTACCGCTTTGGATGAGTGAGGCTAGATGGACCTTTTGAAGGTCAAAGTTCTCTTGCCGCACCCGAGTTTCACCCAGACGTACCTCGCCATCATTGAGATACGTATTCCACTGCTTTAGAGACAGCTGAGGGGTTTGAGCTCCCTTGAGCTGTCCCTTATTAGGCAGGTCACCCAGACTTTTATCCTGGGGTACTACAGCTATCACCCGCGCGGGCTGAAACTCCTCTAGCGCGCGCTGGGCTACCACGGCATTGACCTCGCCATTTTTGGTCATAGCCAAGAAGGTGCCCGCCTTACCCAGTCCGGCTTTTTCAAGCGCATCGTGATCGAGGGCACTGCTGATCAACAGCTCAATACCCTCCTTCTCAGCGGCGGCGCCCGTGGATTCATTGGTGTCGATAATGACCACCGGGTCGCCGTACTCTTTAATTAAACGGGCAATTAGCAAGCTTAACGGGCTACATCCTACGATTACCGCACCCACAGCGTCAGCTTTGGTGATGCCAAGCCAGCGGGCCACCAGCCGTGCCGTCAGCCCCTGCACCAGTACGGTCAGGATAATCGTGAGAAATACCAGAGCCTTGATGGCGTCGCCGCCGCTAATGCCTCGCTCGGTCAGCAAAATGGCAAACAGGGATGCTACCGACGCAGAAACAATACCCCGTGGGGCTACCCAGCCCAAAAACAGTTTTTGCCGCCAATTCAGGTCGCTGGAGCGAGTACACAGCCATATATTGATGGGGCGGACTACGACCATCAGCACCAGTACCGTCAATACGGCACCTCGGCCTAGGGCAAACACACTGGCGATCGACAAATCAGCAGCTAACAGAATGAACAGGACCGACACCGCCAGTACGGTCAGTTGCCCTTTAAACCGACGCAGCAGTCGCTCGTCGGGTACCGACAGCCAGCGCACCACCATACCCGCTACCACAGTAGCCATCAGCCCTGACTCACTGCGAATGCTCTGAGCTAGCCCAAACAGTCCCCAAAGCCCTGCTAATACCACCAGATTGCGCAGATCTTCACCTAGAAAGTTGGCTCGCTTGAGCAAAAGCCCAATCAGGCCGCCGCCCACTACGCCAATTAAAGTGCCGATGCCCAACCGCAGGATTAGCCCTCCGACCACCGTAGTTGGGTCGGCGTCGCCATTGAGAATGATGTCGAGCACCACCACGGCGAGAATGGCCCCAACCGGGTCAATGAGTACCCCTTCCCCTTCGAGCAGGGTGGCCACTTTGCGATCGACCTCCACCTGGCGCAGCAGGGGACTTATCACTGTGGGTCCCGTAACAACCACCAGAGAGGCGTAGAGAAAGGCCAGAGACCAGGGAAATTCTCCCAGCCAGTGGGCCGCCATGCCGCCACCGATGAGGGTAATAAAAATGCCGATGGTAACTAGATTGCGCAGGCTGTTTGACACCTGACCCAGTTCGCTTAGCTCCAGGCTGAGCCCACCCTCAAACAGAATGAGCGCTACGCTGAGGGCCACAATGACCTCTAGCCCCACCCCTAGATCTTGGGGATGGAGCAGCCCAACGCCGTCTGGCCCCAGGCCAATGCCAAACAGCAGTAGAAAAATGATGCTGGGAACTCTGGCAATTTCTCCAGCGACCTGGGCTGCGACTCCGGCCAACACCGTAAGCACAATTTGTAGGGTGAGGGCAAAGGAAGTATCCATAGGCGTATAGGGTAACACCCCTACTGTGGCAGACCAGGGGAATTATCGCCACGGTAGGGGTGAGCGCTCAAGGACGCAACAGCAGGTAATACAAGCGACCTGAGGTATTGATGCGCCCGGCTAGCTCTCCGGCCTGGGGGCCAGTCCCCACGAATAGGTCAACTCGCCCCGGACCCAGAATAGCGCCTCCGGTGTCTTGGTCGAGCACCAGGCGGGTGGTGAGCTGGTTGTTCCAGGTACCCTCGGCTGTTGGCTGAGGCAGCGGAACCTGGATGACGGCGATCGACCCTGGTGGCAGCAACGACTTGTCAGTGGCGATCGAGTACCCCGCTGTTACCGGTACGCTGAGGCTGCCCGTCGGTGGCCCACCGTCCCCCTCGCGAAAGAAAATAAACCGCTCGTTTTGAGGCAGGTATCGGTCTAGGTCCTCGGGGTGGGCCTCAAAATAGGCAATTAAATTGGGCAGCGACAGGTTTTCTGGATCGATTTTGCCGTCGTCGACCAGGGCACGACCAATGCTGGTGTAGGGGTATTCGGTGCGGCCCGCGTAGCCTACCGACATCGTCTGACCATTGGTGAGCTGGAGCCTGGCCGATCCCTGCACCTGCACTAAAAATGCTTCTAAACGGCTGGCTAGCCACACGAGCTCAAGACCAGCCAGGGGGCCCTGAGCACCGGCTAACCCGTCTGCCCCCTCCAGGTCTAAGCGGGTGGGGTGGGGCTGCGGCCAGCTCTCTAGCGTGGGGGGACGGCGGTAGAG
>PYER01000052.1 GCA_003017855.1 filamentous cyanobacterium CCT1 | reverse complement strand
AGATGTGTATAAGAGACAGCCCCGGCAAAGTTAGCCGCTTTGCCCACTTTCTCGCCACTGGCACCCCGCCCAGCACCACCTACCTGCACAGCGCCGCCATGCAGCAGTGGATAGACGAGTGGGTGGAGGAGGGCCACTGCGACGCCATCACCTGCGAGCACAGCGTCAATGAGGTGTTTGTGCGGCCCCACTACCGCCAGCGGGTGTCGAAAGTGGTGGTGGATATTCACAGCTCGCTCTACGGCACCCTGGTGAACCAGCTTCAGACTGGGACTGCCGAGAAACCGCTGCGCGATCGCCTCAACCTGCCCCTGCTGCGCCGCTATGAACGCCACTACGCCCAAAAATTTACCAACCTGGTGATCACCACCGAAGAAGACCGCCAGTTTTTTGCGCCGATCGCAGGCCAAACTCCCCTCCACGTGGTACCCAACGGCGTCGATTTGGTGCAGTTCCCCTACCGACCCGCCGACCCCGACGGCCACAGCCTGGTCTTCGTCGGCGCGATGGACTACATCGCCAATGTGGATACGGCAAAATTTCTGGCCCAAGATATTCTGCCGCCCCTACGCCAGCGCTACCCCGACGCCACGCTGTACCTGGTAGGCAACAAACCCACGCCAGAGGTGCAGGTATTGGAGAATTTACCGGGTGTGGTCGTCACCGGGCGAGTGCAGTCGGTGGCCGAGTACCTGCACCGAGCGACCGTGTGCGTGGTGCCCATGCGGATCGGTTTTGGCATTAAGAACAAAACCTTGGAGGCGATGGCGGCGGGAGTGCCGGTGGTGGCCAGCGATCGCGGCCTCGAAGGTCTGGCCGTGGATCAGCCTCAGCGGGCGCTACGGGCAAATAGCGTAAAGGAGTACGTGGGGGCGATCAGCCAGCTCTTTGAGCAGCCTGAACTACGCGCCACCCTCTCAGCCCGAGGCCGCGAGCTGATCGAAGCCACCTTTACCTGGGAGCAGGCGGGGCAGGCTTATGAAGCGTTACTGAGAGCTTGAGCAAAAAAGTCTTTTGCAAGCCTATGCCGATTCCCCAAATTGTTATCGATACAAACGTAATCTTTACCGGACTACGATCCAGCCGGGGGAGCGCCTTCCGGCTTCTAGCTTTGGTTGGTGGTCAGCAATTTGGCATTCACCTATCTGTACCGCTTGTGCTCGAGTACGAAGATGTATTGCTGCGGGAGCTTGGAGACCTGGCTATCAGCGTTTCCGATATCCAAGATTTCATTGATTTTCACTGCGCTGTTGCAACCCACCACCAGATTTTCTTCCTTTGGCGGCCTTACCTTCGTGATCCAAAGGACGATATGGTTTTGGAACTGGCGGTCAAAGCCCGGTGTGATAGCGTGGTGACATACAACACACGCGATTTCGCTGGTGTTGAGCAGTTTGGAATCAGTGTCGTTACCCCAGCACAATTTCTAAGGTCTATCGGAGCGTTGTGATGAGTCAATTAAACATCCAGCTGCCTGACTCACTCTATAAAAGCTTGCAAACGCTGGCAGAGCAGGATGGAATTTCGATGGATCAATTTATCACCTCAGCAATAGCTGAAAAGATTGCGGCATTGACCACGGAAGGGTATCTGCAGGAGCGGGCCAATCGGGGCGATCGCACGAAATACGAGGCCGTTTTAGCCAAGGTTGCTGATGTTGAACCGCAGCCCTCGGACCAACTGCCGTTTGCACAACCGTAATTGGTGGATAGGGCTGAAGCTCTGCTGGTGATAGGCAGCGCGTGAAGGCTATCAGTA
The DNA here is from genome assembly GCA_003017855.1 of filamentous cyanobacterium CCT1. Classification (GTDB taxonomy): domain Bacteria; phylum Cyanobacteriota; class Cyanobacteriia; order Phormidesmidales; family Phormidesmidaceae; genus Nodosilinea. The sequence continues at coordinate 27,296 of PYER01000052.1, read as the reverse complement.
GGATGGTAGAGGGCAGCTTTGCTCTGTCTCTATTCCCTGTCCCTCTCGTTCGATTATGGTGTCCCAAAAACTAGACCAGCTCAAAGCCCTTTTTGCCGGGATGGACCGGGCGCTGATTGCCTACTCGGGCGGCATCGACAGCACCCTGGTGGCCAAGGTAGCCTACGACGTGCTGGGCGATCGCGCCCTCGCCGTCACCGCCAACTCCCCCTCACTCATGCCCGCCGATCTGGAAGAAGCTCGGGTGCAGGCGGCGGCGATCGGCATTGCCCACGAGATTGTCGCCACCCACGAGCTGGAGAACCCCAACTACGCTGCCAACCCGGTCAACCGCTGCTACTTCTGCAAGAGCGAGCTGCACGACACCCTCAAACCCCTGGCCCTGGGGCGGGGCTACCCCTACGTGGTCGATGGCGTGAATGCCGACGACCTGGGCGACTACCGTCCCGGCATTCAGGCGGCCCAGGAGCGGGGCGCACGCTCGCCCCTGGCCGAGGTGGGCATTACGAAATTTGAGGTGCGCGAAATTTCGCGCCTGCTGGGCCTGCCCTGGTGGGATAAACCGGCCCAGCCCTGCCTCAGCTCGCGCTTTCCCTACGGTGAAGAAATTACCCTAGAGAAGCTGCGGCGGGTGGGACAGGCCGAGCTGTACCTGCGGCATTTGGGCCTGCGGCAGCTGAGGGTGCGATCGCAGGCCGACACCGCCCGGATTGAAATTCCGGCAGAAAATATTAAGGATTTTGTCGCCGCCACCGACCTTAAAGCTCTGGTAAAGGCGCTGCAAGACTACGGTTTCACCTACGTCACCCTCGATCTGGAGGGCTTTCGCAGCGGTAAGCTAAACCAGGAGCTACCCGCTACCCTCGTTAGCTCCTGAGAACGCTGCAGGAGAACGCCCCAGCTATGACCTATCTGCTTGCCGGTGACATTGGCGGCACCAAAACCATTCTGCGCCTGGTCGAAGTCAGCACACCGAAACCCTCAGGCCAGCCCCTGCTCAAGATTGAGTTTGAGCGCACCTATTCCAGCCAGGCCTACCCCGACCTGGTGCCGATGGTGAAAGAATTTTTGCACCAGGCCGCCATTGATGCTGGCCATGCCTATGACCCGGAACGGGCCTGTTTTGCGATCGCAGGCCCCGTGGTCAACAACACCTCCAGCCTCACTAACCTAGCCTGGTCGCTGGAGGGCGATCGCCTGCAGGCCGAGCTAGACCTGCACCGGGTCGAGCTCATCAACGACTTCGAGGCCGTTGGCTATGGCGTGTTTGGCCTCGCCCCCGAGGACATTCACACCCTGCAGGAAGGGGAGCCCGACGGCAACGGCCCCGTCGCGATCATCGGCGCGGGCACCGGACTGGGGCAGGGGTTTGCCCTGGCGACCAGCGGGCGGCCCCTGGTGTTTCCCTCCGAGGGGGGGCACGTCGATTTTGCCCCCCGCTCGGAGCTGGAGTTTCAGCTCATGCGCTACCTGATTGACAAGCACCAGATCTCGCGGGTTTCGGTGGAGCGCGTGGTGTCGGGCCAGGGCATTGTGGCGATCTACCAGTTTTTGCGCGATCGCGAGTTTGCCACCGAAACCCCAGAGGTGGCTGAAGCCATTACCGCCTGGGAGCGCCAGACGGGCCTCTCGACCAAAACCATTGACCCTGCGGCGGTGATTTCCCTGGCCGCCGCCGAGGGCCGCGATCGCCTCTGTCAAAAAACCATGGAGATCTTTGTCTCCGCCTACGGGGCTGAGGCGGGCAACCTGGCCCTCAAGCTGCTGCCCTACGGCGGCCTGTACGTAGCCGGGGGCATCGCCGCTAAAAACCTCACCCTGATGATTGCCGGTACGTTTCTAGACGCCTACAGCCACAAGGGCCGGGTCAGCCCCCTGCTGGATCGGGTGCCCGTACACATCGTGCTCAACCCCCAGGTGGGGCTGATTGGGGCGGCGCTGCGAGCGGCGGCACCCTAGGCGATAAAATCAAGCATGCAGTGCACCCGTTTGTGAGGTATGGCAGGTCATAGCAAGTGGGCCAATATCAAGCGCCAGAAGGCCCGTGTCGACGCGGTTAAGGGCAAGATCTTTGCCAAGATGTCGCGGGAAATTATTGTGGCGGCCCGTCAGGGCGGCGATCCGGCGGGCAACTTTCAGTTGCGCACCGCCATTGACAAGGCCAAGGCCGCTGGGGTGCCCAACGACAACATTGACCGCGCGATCGCCAAAGGGTCTGGCAATCTCAGTGCTGACAATAGCTTCGAGGCCATCCGCTACGAGGGCTACGGTCCCGGCGGCATCGCCGTGCTGATTGAGGCGCTGACCGACAACCGCAACCGCACCGCCGCCGACCTGCGCGCCGCCTTCAGCAAAAGCAGCGGCAACCTGGGTGAAACCGGCTGCGTGGGCTGGATGTTTGAGCAAAAAGGCGTCGTCACTATCATTCACCCCGGCGACGAAGAGGTGCTGCTAGAAGCCGCCATGGAGGCCGGGGCCGAAACCTACGAACTCACCACGGTACTAGGGCGCCGCGACGAAGACATTCCCGCTGCCGAGCTATTTTGCGCCCCCGCTGATCTGGAAACCCTGGACACCAGCCTTAAAACCCAGGGGCTAACCGTTCACCAGGCGGAGCTGCGCTGGCTGCCCAGCAATACCGTCATGGTCGATGACCCCGATCAGGCCCGTCTGCTGATCAAGCTAATGGATGCCCTGGAGGATCTCGACGACGTGCAGTCGGTCACCGCCAACTTCGATTTGGCAGAGGAGCTGATGGATTCGATCGCGGCCTAAATTCGACCCCAGAGCGACGGCGGTGACGTTATAGCTACATAGCCCGATGGGACAGTACCCTGCCGCCCTGCCGCTGTAGAGTTTCACGCAGGTGCAGATTGGCGATCGCCATGCCCACCTGCTCGGCCACTGTGCGGGCCAGCTGCTGCTTGGCCTCTGACAACAGTTGGGCGTTGTCGGTGTTGAGGTGAAACAGCCCCAGGGTCTCGCCCTGGGCGATCATGGGAATGCAGAGGGATGCCGAGATACCCCCATTGGCTGAACTACTGTCGGTCAGAATATGCTGGCAGCGCGGGCGATCGGTGCCGTCCATGCGGTAGGCCCGGCCCCGGCGCAGCCCCCAGCAGTCAGAGAGTAAAAAATCGGGCCTGGACCCCAGCTCAGCGCCCCAGTGGGCCACATTGTTGACCTGGTTGAGCGCGGTCAGGGTAAAAATGCCCCCCGAACAGCCAGGAAACAGAGGGGCAATCAGACTGGCGATCGCCGCGCAGGCCTCTTCGACCGTCAGGCAGGCCTGCAAAAACTCGTTCATTTCACTCAGCAGCTTCATCTCGGCGTTGCGCTGCTTGAGTTCATCCAGGGTGTCAAGCTGCATAGCCAGCAGCTCTTGCTGCGCGATGTGCCCCAGGTCAACCAAGAGGTGCTGGTCTTCATCGCTAAACCGGCGGGGCACCCGATCGATGATGCAGAGCGTCCCCAGGTTGCTGCCGTTGCTGGCGGCTAGCGGCGCACCGGCATAAAAGCGAATTTTGGGGTCGCCTGTGACCAGTGGGTTGTCGCAAAAGCGCTCGTCCAGCAGGGTATCGGGAACCACAAACGGCGAGTTGTGCAAAATAGCGTGGCCGCAAAGGGAGATATCGCGGGAGGTTTGACAAACGGTTAACCCCTGGCACGACTTAAACCACTGGCGCTCGGCATCGATTAAACTCACCAGCGCGATGGGCACGTTAAACAGCCGTTTGGCGATTCGGGTAATGCGGTCAAACCGCTCCTCTGGCTTGGTATCTAGAATGTGGAGCGATCGCAACACGGTGAGCCGAATCGCTTCGTTGGCTGGGTAGGGAGGCGTCTGCATGGCAAAGGGGCACCAACAATGAACTACAGAGCAACGATGACCCGATTGCGGCCGGCTTCTTTGGCGCGGTAAAGCGCCGCATCGGCCGCCTGAATCAGGGTTGAGACCTGGCCGCCGTGGTCGGGGAAACAGGCCACGCCAAAGGACGCGGTTAGCGCATCGATCGATTGACCCTGGTGAGACACCTGCAGCTGGCTGATGGCGGCTCGAATCATCTCGGCTCGATCGGCGGTTTCAGCCAGGGTGGCCTCCGGCAAAATCAGAACCATTTCTTCACCGCCAAAGCGACAGGCCGTATCGGAATGTCGTACCTTATCTTTGAGTAGGGTGCCCACCAGCTTCAGCACCATGTCACCGATTTCGTGGCCAAAGGTGTCATTAAACCGCTTGAAATGGTCAATATCGAGAAGGATGACCCCAATCGGCAGCTGCTTGCGCTGGGCGCGGGCAATCTCCTGGGTGAGCGATTCTTCCAGGTAGCGGCGGTTGTACAGCCCGGTCAGAGGGTCGCGAATGCTCTGGTGCTTCAGGGTTTCGCGCAGCTTGAGGTTGGCGATCGCCATGCCCACCTGCTCGGCCAGGGTGCGGGCCAGCTGCTGCTTGGCCTCAGAGAGCGCCTCGGGCGTGGCGGTGCTGAGGTGCAACAGCCCCAGGGTTTCACCGTGGGCCATCATCGGAATGCAGAGGGTGGCCGCAATAGTTGGCTCTGCCTCCCGAGCTGTAATGTGGCTGCAGCGCAGGCTCAAGCGGTCCTGCCCTACCCAGTGCATGCGCCCCCGCCTGAGCCCCCAGCAGCTGTGGGGTTCAAACTCGGTGTGGGAGTGCAGCCCTGTTCCCCAGGCGACCACCTGCTCCAGTCGGTTGAGTGACGCGCTGGTGGTAAAAATGGCCCCCGAGCAGTGGGGAAACAGCGGCTCAATCAGGTTGACAATGGTGTGGCAGGCTTCTTCAACCGTTGAGCAGGCCTGAAGAAAATCGCTAATTTCGCTCAAAACCAGCATCTCGCCGTGGCGCTGATCCAGCTCGCCAAGGCGTTCTTTAAGCTGCTGGTTGGTCTGCTGCAGAGTGATTTTAGACTGCTTGATCTCGGTGATGTCGCGAAAGGTGACGGCAAAACCATCCCCCAGCTTGACGGCAATATTTTCAAACCAGGCATCGATGCCATCATGGTTGTAGTAAAACTCGTGCTGCAAGGGCTCGCCCGATTCCACCACGGCTACATAGCGCTCAAACAGCCCGTCTTTGCCGTTGCCGGGTAGCTCTTCTAGCAGCCGCTTGCCAATCACTTGGCCTGCCGTTTTGCCAATAATTTGGCAGGAGGTCGGGTTGCTGAGCAGCCATTCAAAATCAACAATGGCGCCCTGGTCGTCGCGCACCGAGCGAAACGCCATAATGCCGTCGGGAGAACTGTTTAAGATGCTGCTGAGCTGCATCTCTGAGGTTTTGAGGGCATTTTGAATCTCTACGGTTTGGGTCATATCTAAGTAGCTGCTTACCAGCCGCACGACGTTGCCCTTGGCATCTTTGAGGTGAATGGCGCGCGCCAGCATGTGGACCGTCGATCCATCCTTGTGGCGGAAGCGTAGGGTAGTGGTGAAGTCTTTGACGCGATCGCTGTTGTAGTCGTCAATCAGCTGCAGCGCTGGAGCCAGATCGTCCTCCAGCATCAGCGACCTCCACATGGCCTGGCTGTTCTCCAGTTCGTGGTCAGCGTAGCCCAGCATGGCTTTCCACTGGGGTGAAACGTAGACCTCTCCGGTCACCAGGTCCCAGTCGCAGAACCCTTCTGAGGAGGCCTGCAGCACCAGCTCCAGCTGGTCCTTGGCCGATTTGAGGTCGAGTTCTGCCCGCTGGCGCTCGGCCTCGCTGCGTTTACGAGCGCTGATATCGCGAACCACCACCAGCACTTCGTCATCCCCAATTGGGGCAATCCGAGCCTCTTCGCAGAAGGTTTGGCCGTCGGCAGTAAAGTCGTATTCCTGCTGCTGGATCTCTCCGGTCTTGAGGGCCTTCTGGGCCAGGCGAATGCGCTCCTGGGCGATCGCCTCCGGCATCAGCTCCGTAATGCGATGCCCGGCCAGGGTGTTATCCAGATTCACCATCTGTACAGTTCCCTGATTGACCAGCTGCACATTAGACCCGTCCCGGCGCATGCGCAGCAGCAGATCAGGAATAGCCGCCACCAGGGCGCGGGTGGTGGCCTCGCTATTTTGCAGAGCCAGCTCGACGGTGCCTGGCAGGGCTGTGCTGCGCTGCTCGTACTCCTCTACCCTGGCGAACAGCCGCTGGTTGATCTGCTCTAGCTCTTGGGTGCGGGCGGCGACCTGGGCCTCGAGATCGGTCTGAGCCGTCTGCAACTGCTCTGCCAGTTCAGCCTGGTAGATAGCGATGCCGAGCTGGATGGCGATGTGCTGTAGCCCCTCCAGCTCGGCGGCTGGCCAGTGGCGCGGGCCGGTGCAGTCGTGGGCGACCAGGAACCCCCACCGCCGCGACTGGCACAGCACCGGCACGACTAAGCTGGCTTTGACCGCCAGGACAGCCAGAAAGTCGGCACAGCAGGGGGTCAGGTCGGCGGTGGCGACATTGGCGATCGCCCGCACCCCGCCCGCCTGGTTCAGGTTTAGCTCGCTGGCCTCGAAGCAGCTGTCCTGCACCGCCCGATCGCGCAGCGACCAGCGGAGATCAGAACATGCCTCGGCCAGCACGCGACCGGGGGCGAGCCGGTAAACCAGCACGCGATCGCAGCCCAGCAGCGGTAGTGCACCCTCGCCTGCAACCCGCAAGATTTTGGCTAAATCGGCCGCTAAATCTAAGGATTGGTGGGTTTGCAGGGCGATCGCCGCCGCCAGACGCAGCCAACCCGAGGGTGCTGGAAAAACGCTGCCGCCGTAGTCGTGGCTCGCTACTCTTTTTGGTGCCCTCGACATCCCAAACTACTCCTAGCCCCAATTCCCATCGCTTACAGTCCAGCCAAACACACCAATCTGACAAACCTGTCTGCCCTTACCTATTAATCCCCGTCTATACCTAAAAGCTTTAGTCGGCCAGGTTAACTGTTGACATTGACGGCCATGCGAGGCCAGAGCCATGAGAAATAGTCTTTTCCTAGGACGGACCGCAATAACCCTTGGAACACTTCTGGCAACGCAGCTACCTAAAAACTGGCCAAAATTTTCTAGCTGCAGAAAAAATCCCTTCTTTTGGGGATCGCCCGATGCGATCCACCTGGGGTTGCCCTGCGGAAACCCTAAAAAACCTATAGATTAAAGAGATAGGGAATTATCAAGAGAAGGCGAGGACACCCACATGCGGGTATTGTTATTGACCGGCAAAGGCGGCGTAGGCAAAACCTCCGTTGCAGCAGCTACGGGCCTGCGCTGTGCAGAACTGGGCTACAAGACCCTGGTGCTCAGCACCGACCCGGCCCACTCCCTGGCCGACAGCTTTGATATGGAGCTGGGCCACGACCCTCGCCTGGTGCAGCCCAACCTGTGGGGCGCAGAACTCGACGCCCTGATGGAGCTAGAGGGCAACTGGGGGGCGGTGAAGCGCTACATCACCGACGTGCTGCAGGCCCGTGGTCTGGAGGGCATTGAGGCCGAAGAGCTGGCCATTCTGCCCGGTATGGATGAAATCTTTAGCCTGGTGCGCATGAAGCGCCACCACGACGAAGGCGAGTACGACGTGCTGATCATCGACTCGGCCCCCACCGGCACCGCCCTGCGACTGCTCAGCCTGCCCGAGGTGGCAGGCTGGTACATGCGCAAGCTCTACAAGCCCTTTCAAGCCGTTTCTGAAGCCCTACGGCCCCTGGTACAGCCCTTCTTTCGCCCGGTAGCCGGGTTTAACCTGCCCACCAAAGAGGTGATGGATGCCCCCTACGAGTTCTACGAGCAGCTGATCGAACTAGAGAAGGTGCTCACCGACGCGGGCACCACCTCCGTGCGCCTGGTCACCAACCCCGAAAAAATGGTGATCAAAGAGTCGCTGCGCGCCCACGCCTACCTCAGCCTCTACAACGTAGGCACCGACCTGGTGATCGCCAACCGCATCATCCCCGAGACGGTGCAGGATCCGTTCTTTCAGACCATGAAAGACAAGCAGCAGCAGTACAAGCACGAAATTCACGAAAACTTTCGCCCACTGCCGGTGAAAGAGGTGCCGCTGTTCTCTGAGGAACTGTGCGGCCTGGAGTCGCTGCAGCGGTTGAAAGAGACCCTCTACGCCGACGAAGACCCCACCCAGGTCTACTACAAAGAGACCACACTGCGCGTGGTGCAGGAGGAGGGCAACTACAGCCTCGAACTCTACCTGCCCGGTATTCCTAAAGACCAGATTGAGCTGAGCAAGTCGGCGGATGAGCTCAACGTGCGAATTGGCAACCACCGCCGCAATCTGGTGCTGCCCCAGGCGCTAGCGGCCCTCCAGCCTGCCGGAGCCAAGATGGAAGACGACTACCTTAAGATCCGCTTCGCCAGTGTGGGGTAGGCAAGGCGTCGCGTATCCTCGTCTACCACGTATTGACAACCGCTTGTATGGCTGTGGCCCGGTATTGGTCCTCTGCGCTCTCTTTGGCCAGAAGGGAGATAATGCCTATGGCCATCGCCAGCTCTGTCAGGAGATTCCGTATCCCCTGGTTGACTGACAAACCTAATCGTCAACGCAGCAGTACGTACGTATTTTGAGCTCGATTCGATGGTCATGCTTTTGTGTGGTTTCTAAGCTTAGAACACTGACTTCCCCTTCATCCCTCCAATCTCTGAAGCTACGGCACAGCAAGGCAATCAGCTACTGACAATCAACTTCTGCCAGTCAACCAGGCACTGAGGTCTGAGTAAATCAGCACCGGAACGGCAACCGTCTTGCCCCAGCTGTATAGCTACAGCCATAAAGGGTCGTTCTTAACCGCTCACTATCTCCGGATCAACGGTCTTAAGACGCGGCTTAACTTCTGACTTAAGTCCCTAATGTTAGGTGGTATCTCCCCTATAGGAAGCGCATACTACAGACATCAAGGAGGCAACTGAGAGACACAACCTCCTCTTCGATGTAGTTAACTAAACGCCTCCTTTTTCCCAATTCTGATTTCGTCACTTAATTCCTTTTCAGGAGATTGAACCATGCAGCTCAAATTCTTAGGTCGCCAGTACGAAACCAGCTCCGAAGCCGGCGTTGAAGGGGTAGATACTGAAGACGTCGCCAAATTTCTGGGTCGCCGCTACGCCGTTCGCCGCTATGACGTCGCTCAAAAGCAGGCAGGCAGCGAAGAGCTATCCTTCTTAGGTCGCCGCTACGTTAAGTAGTTTCCCCTTTCGTACAGTTTCCTTCAGCCTCAACAGACAGTGGAGGAAAGCAGAACTTGATAGCCAACAGCTGAGCAAACTCTCGTTCTGACTTTCCTCTTTCTTTGATACGGCGAGTTAGGGTCTAGCCTGTCGCGATCGCCCCTTTGGACACAGGACCTTCTGCCCACAATCTGCTGACAGTAATCGAGTACTCAAAAGCCGGTCTAGCGTTTTTTTGCTCGATCTGTTTAAATCCGAAACACTTAATAATTCGCCAGAGCGCGACAATTCGCCCGAATTGTTTTAATACTCTGTATGGTGCTCTAGATCCCGATTCCAGGTGTAGCCGTTGACGAATCATTAACGTCCTCAGTGATCTGACCAAAGCTACAGCTCTCTGCTCCGCAACTTCTGCCGTCTCTTCCTGCGGTATTGACTCATTATGCGGGGTCAAAGCACTGGTTTTTGTGAGAGCAATCACTGGCGGCCCTGACACTGAACACCCGAAATGTTCAGAAACCTTAGGTTTAGAGGCTGATTTATTGGTTAGAGCCTCCTGAGTTAGCCAGCGATAGCTAACCAATTTAGGCCTATTCAACAGTGGTTGGAAGCCCTATTTCCTAAAAGGAGGAGAACAAATAGGCAACTTCAGAGGCTTTGTCGCAAAGGGTTGCAAGTTTCAAGCTATTTTTCTCTGTCCTTTACAAAAGGGCACTACCCAGTAGTTAACTCTTAAAGATCAGGTGTGACATGTCCCCATCGCCCCAAGCCCCCCGGTCACGCTTTAAAGGATTGAGTACCCGAGCGGTTGCTCAACAGCTAAGGTGTATTGTAGGTGCAACTACTTCCGCAACGCCCAGAGCCCCCCGGTTGCGTTTCAACGGATTTAGCAGCCGAGCTTTCGCTCAAAAGCTAAAGTATGCCAGCTGTGGTTTTGCCCTGCTGGGAGGTATTTTGCTGGCCTCTAACACGACTATCAGTGGCTACGGCTTTCTGTTTTTGGCCCTGAGTTCTAGCCACATGCTGGCAGCGAGCTATCTCACCGCCGACATGACCATGGTGCTTTACTCTGCTTCTCTCTTTTTGGGTGTAGATTGCCTAGGGGCCTACCGATGGTTGCTAGCGTAGCTACAGGACGGCCTAACCGACAAGAGCAGCCTCTGAACCCCAACCAAACCCTGAACGACGCCCTTCAAGAAATGAAAGGCGATCCGCCGTCGAGCATTCCGCTGGTGGTCAGGCTGCTCGAAAATCCGGCTAGCCCGATTGCCCTACCGGGCAAGATTGATCTGTACCGTCACGACTGTTTGCACGTGCTGCTAAGTCAAGGCTTTTCTTTAGACAACGAAGCCTTTGTGCTCGGCTTTACTATGGGCAATGATACGTCAACGCGGAGGTACCACCTGGCGGTCTTTAAGCTGTGCTCACGGCTGCTTTATCCGCCTCCCTATCGGTTTGAACGATCGCATTTTGAAGCTTTTGATCGGGGCTTTCTCTGGGGCCAAAACCTGGTGGTAAAAAACCTCAACGCCTTTGATTTCGAAGCCTGCAAGCACCAAACCGTGGGAGAGCTGCGTCAGCACCTGGGCCTGGACATGGCAGGGTAAGCGCAAAAAAACTCTGCTGTTTTGCCTCTTGCAGGGTTGTGCCCTACTCGACGGGCCGACCGCCAGGTATTTTGCCGTGATGGATTGCTGGAACAGGTTCCAGAACCCGTGCCCTAACTCCGAAGTTAACGGTTTTAAGCAAAGAGTTAACTTAGGTGGTGCTTATAAGCTGCCTCAGGAATAATGGTTTAGGCATTACTATCGTTCTCTGCCCTATAGACCGATGAGAACTCTGTTGGACTGAGAGACGCCAGACGCCTCTTGTCTGAACCAATCTATTTATAGCCAGACGTGAGCCATGGCAGCCAAAATTCTGGTAGTTGATGACGACCTTGACTTAGAACCGCTGTTTCGCCAAAAGTTTCGGCAGCAAATTCAGCAGCAAGATTTGCAGTTTGTGTTTGTGCACAACGGTCTAGAAGCTTTGGAAAAGCTGGGCACAGAAACCGATATTGATGTGGTTCTGGCCGACATCAACATGCCCGAAATGGATGGATTGAGCCTGTTGCAGCAAATTCAGGCGAGCTATCCCCTGATTCGGGTGGTGATTGTGTCGGCCTACGCCGATCTGGATCATGTGCGTAAAGCCATGAACGGCGGGGCGTTTGACTTTTTGCCAAAGCCTATCAACTTCAAAGATTTGGAAGCTACCACCTTGAAAACCCTAGACTATGTGCAACAGCTCAAGTTGGACCTGCTGGCCGAGCGCGAACGCCGCAAACAACAAGATGAAGTTTTAGAGCGGCTGACCCAAGAAATCGTCATGCGGCAGCAGACCGAAAAGGCGTTGCGGCAGAGCGAAGCGACGACTCGGGCACTGATAACGGCCATTCCCGATTTGCTAATTTGGGTCACCCGCGACGGCACCTACAAGGCGATCGCCGGAAGAGACAGCTTCCAGATTCACGACCATGCTCACTTTCAGGAGGGTACCAGCCTCTACGATTCTCTCCCTCCTGACCTGGCCCAGCAGCGAATGCATTATATCCATGCTGCCCTTGAAACCCAGCAGGTACAGCTTTACGAGCAACAGCTCACCATCGCCGGGGAGCAACGCTACGAAGAAGTGCGGGTTGTAGCGCTGCAGGTAGACGAAGCCCTGATCATCGTTCGCGATATTACCGAACGACGGCAAGCCGAACTAGAGCGGTTGCGCTACATCGACGCTCTAGCGGAGAGCAACCAGGATTTGAAAACCGCCCGCAATCAGCTTCAGGAGGTGAACCAAACCCTAGAACAGCGGGTGCAGGAGCGAACCCAAGCCTTAGCGGACGCCCTGGACAAACTGCAAACTACCCAGGAGCAGATCATCGCCCAGGAAAAGCTCGCTTCCCTGGGGGCTTTGACCGCAGGCATTGCCCATGAGATTAAGAACCCCCTCAACTTCATCAACAACTTTGCAGACCTGAACCGAGACATTGCTGAAGAACTGCAGGAAGAACTCACCGACCAGCGTCAGGCCTTCAATCAAGACACCTGGGACTATTTACAGGAACTGCTGACCGACCTGTCACAGAACTCCCAGAAAATTATGGATCATGGGGGCCGCGCCGATGGCATTGTCAACAGTATGCTGCTCCACTCTCGGGGGGGCACAGGAGACGTGCAAACCGTCGATATCAAGGCTCTGGTGACTGAGGCCACTAATTTGGCTTACCACGGCATGCGGGCTCAGGATAAAACCTTCAACGTTGCCATTGAGCTGGATCTACCATCGGACATACAGCCCATTACGCTGGTGGCTGCCGACATCAACCGGGTTTTACTGAATATGATTAACAACGCCTGTTACGCCACCCAGCAGAAGGCTAAGGCGGCCAATTCCTCCTACTCCCCCAGACTGAAGGTGGGGATAAAAGACTTGGCAGAAGGGGTCGAAATCCATATCCAAGATAATGGAGCCGGTATTCCCCTTACCATTCGCGAGAAAATTTTTGAGCCCTTTTTTACCACCAAACCTCCTGGCAAAGGGACGGGGCTGGGGCTTTCCATGTGCTACGACATTGTGGTGCAACAGCACCAGGGCGATATTCGTATTGAAAGCGAGCCCGATGAGTTTACGGAATTCATTATTACGCTACCTCGGCATGCGTTTGGTCCTGATGATGACAGGAGCACTCCATGAAGCAAATCTTGGTGGTAGACGACGAACAGGACGTACAGTATCTATTTCAGCAGCGGTTCCGAAGAGAGATTCGACAGGGCGATTTAGACATTACCTTTAGCCTGTCCGCAGAGGAAGCCTTGGAGCAGCTTAAGCAATCCGATGGTGAAATTGGTTCTTACCTGATCTTGAGTGACATCAATATGCCAGGCATGGATGGGCTAGAATTTTTGCGCATCGTCAAATCTGATTTCCCTGATTTGAAGATGATCATGGTCACCGCTTACCACGACAACCAGACCTACCGAATCGCGATGAGCTACGGGGCCGATGGATACATCAATAAACCGATCCAGTTCGACAGTTTGAAGCAAACGATTTTAAGCCTGTAGAACCAGATGAGGGTGTGACCATGGCAGCCAGAATTATGGTGGTGGATGATGAACCCGACCTGGAGGTACTCATTCGTCAAAAGTTCCGGCGGCATATCCGTGGAGGCGATCTGGAGTTTGTCTTTGCTTATAACGGGGTCGATGCCCTGGCCAAGCTTGAGGCTCACCCCGATATTGACCTGATTCTTTCAGATATCAATATGCCCGAAATGGATGGGCTCACGCTGCTAGAAGAACTGAAGCGGTCCTATCCTCTGGTGAAAGTCGTTATGGTGTCGGCCTATGGGGATATGGAAAATATCCGCACGGCTATGAATCGAGGGGCCTTTGACTTTCTCACCAAGCCGATTAACTTTCAGGATCTAGAGGCCACTACCAGCAAGACCCTAGAGTACGTCAAACAAATTAAGTCGGCTCTGGAGCAGGAACAGCAGGCCCGGCAGGCGGAAAGGCGTTTACTGGTCTCTCTACAGCAGGAAATTGAGATCCGCCACCAGGCCGAAGCGGCCCTGCGGAAAAGTGAAGGGAGACTGACTCAGTATCTAGAGGCTTTGCCGATTGGGGTTTCTGTTATCGATGCCCAGGGCCGCTCATTCTATATAAACCAGCGGGCTAAGGAGCTGTTGGGCCAGGGGGTGAAACCTGCCGCAGTTGCATCAGGGAATACTTCAGAGACCTATCACCTATATCGGTCTGGCACGGATCAGCTTTACCCATCAGACGACTTGCCGATCACCCGCGCTCTGCGGGGCGAGAAATCGACTACGGATGGGATAGACATTCACCGGAGTGATGGTACGGTCATTCCTTTGGAGACCTGGGCAACCCCTATTTTTGATCCAGACGGTCAGGTGGCCTACGCCATTGCGGTTTTTCAGGATATTACCCAGCGCAGACAGGCCGAGGCTGAGCGACAGCAGTTCACCCAGCAGCTGGAGAAAAAGAATCTTGCCCTCCGCCAGGTCCGGGATCAACTCGTCCAGGCGAACCAAACGCTAGAAGACAAGGTAAGGGAGCGCACTCAGGAACTGACCCAGACCCTGCAACTTTTGCGGGCCACCCAGGCGGAGCTGGAAATCGAAAATGCCCTACTGCGCAGCGCTCGCCTGCCTGCCTCCTTTGACTATCAGGTGGGCGGAAGCCTGCCTATGGATGCCCCCACCTACGTGGTTCGCCAGGCCGATCGGCACCTCTATCGAGCCCTGAAGCTGGGCGAATTTTGCTACATTCTCAACGCTCGCCAGATGGGGAAATCTAGCCTGAGAGTACAGATTACCCAGCGCCTCAAGAGCGAAGGGGTAGCCTGTGCCGCCATTGATATTTCAGAAATTGGCAACCGCAACACGACGTTAGAGCAGTGGTATGCCGGGTTGATGTATGGCCTGGCCAGTAGCCTGGACCTGATTTCAAAAATAAACGTCCGCAGCTGGTGGCGGGAACATCAGTTTCTCCCCCCTGTGCAGCGCTTGGGAGAATTTATCAACGCAGTGGTGCTGGAGCACTATGTGGAAGACGTAGTGATTTTTATCGACGAAATCGATAGTGTCCTCAGCCTGGATTTTGCTACCGATGACTTTTTCATTTTGCTGCGCACCTGCTTTAATCGCCGGGCTGACCAGCCCAAGTACCAGCGGCTCACCTTTGTCCTGCTGGGGGTGGCCACCCCGTCACAGCTAATTCAAGACAAAAACCGAACTCCGTTCAACATTGGCCAGGCGATCGAACTGAATGGCTTTCAGCTGCACGAAGCCCAGCCCCTGCTGAAGGGTCTTAACGACTATGTCAGCAACCCTCAGGCGGTGCTTGCGGCCATTCTCCACTGGACTGGGGGACAGCCGTTTTTGACCCAGAAGCTATGTAAGCTAGTGCGCAGCGCGGATCAACCGGCTACTGAAGGTCAGGAAGATGGCTGGGTGGCAGATTTAGTGCGGGCCCAGATTTTGACTAACTGGGAAGCCCAGGATGAACCTGAGCATATCCGCACTATCCGCGATCGCTTACTCAACAATCATCATTTCTCGCCGGAGTTTGTCCTGCGGCTGCTGCAGCTGTATCAGCGCATTTTAGAACAGGGCTCTGCTCCCGTTGGTGAATTTCCCGAATCGATTGAACTGAGGCTTTCAGGTTTGGTATGCAAGCGCGATGGCCAGCTCAAAGTGACCAATCGCATCTATGAATGGGTCTTTAACCGAGACTGGGTACACCGAGAACTGGGCCGCCTAAAAGTCCCCTAACGAAGACTTGGCTTGAAGGGTTTATGGTTTAGATTCACGCTGACTTTGGCGGGAATGCTCCTGTCTTTTTGACCAGTTTGGCGTTGACCGGTCTTGGGGTAGGCTATCGGTTGGTAGACCCACTCCCATTGCTTTCAGTAAATCAGAGGGTTTCATAAGCGTTTTACGTATAGATTGCTTTGGCCAGGGATTTAAATGATTTACGAAAAATAGGGCTGAACTGGCGTTCTATTGCGCGATCGCCGTCAGCAAATGGTGGGCAGAGAGTTCTATGTCTAAAGGGGCGATCGCGCAGGCAGCCCCCAACTCGCGGTGTTAGAAAAAGAGGAAAGTCAGAACGAGAGTTCTCTTAGCTGTTGGCTATCAAGTTCTGCTTTCCTCCACTGTCTGTTGAGGCTGAAGGAAACTGTACGAAAGGGGAAACTACTTAACGTAGCGGCGACCTAAGAAGGATAGCTCTTCGCTGCCTGCCTGCTTTTGAGCGACGTCATAGCGACGAACGGCGTAGCGGCGACCCAGAAATTTGGCGACGTCTTCAGTATCTACCCCTTCAACGCCGGCTTCGGAGCTGGTTTCGTACTGGCGACCTAAGAATTTGAGTTGCATGGTTCAATCTCCTGAAAAGGAATTAAGTGACGAAATCAGAATTGGGAAAAAGGAGGCGTTTAGTTAACTACATCGAAGAGGAGGTTGTATCTCTCGGTTGCCTCCTTGATGTCTGTAGTATGCGCTGCTTGTAGGGGAGGTACCACCTAACATTAGGGACTTAAGTCAGAAGTTAAGCCGCGTCTTAAGACCGTTGATCCGGAGATAATGGGAGGCCTGACCCGAGCGGGGAAACGGGCTCGCCGCTTGGGCTGCACCACGGCTGCTGCGGAATGCAAGGCTAGGTTTCCTTATCTCCAACCAATATTGAACGACTTTTTCTATGCCTTTAGGGGCTAACGTGCTTTGAGGCAGTCTCTACAACGACAGTTCGGTAATCTATTCAGCATGAGATTGAACTGAGCGTGCCTGTCGGTAGCCATCGGACCCACTTGATGGTTGGTTAAGAATGGCGATCGTGACCCCCGTCAGTACAATGCATCCCCCCACAAAAATACTTAGGGTAGGTATTTCTCGAAAAGCCAAACATCCTAATCCAGTCGCTATTAGCGGTTCGCTCAGCAGAAAAATCGATAACGCAGTAGGGCTAATCCACTTCACCGACCAGTTGATGCAGCCGTGGCCTAGCAGTTGAGTAATCAGCGCCATCAATATGATGCAGCCATAGGTTGAGGGGGCGTGACCGAAATAGCTGACGTTCAGCAGCAGTGGCATGGGCAACAGGACGACTGCCGCAGTGGTGTACATCACGGCCATGTGGTGACTCAGCTTCAGACCTGCGCTCTGTGCGACATACCCAAACAGAACATAGGCTGCGATCGCGCCCGAACCTGCCAGCGCCAATCCGTTCCCCAGAGCCATGGTCGATTCCGTAGCCGCCCCTACCGATGTGCGGACGCTAATCCAAATCGCCCCCGCAATGGCTAACCCGGCCCCTAGTAGGGTACCCCGGGTAGGGCGATGGTGAAGCCATAGCCAGGACAGCAGAATAACCCAGAGGGGATTCAGGTTTACCAGTGTCGTGGAGGCCGCGATGGAGGTAAAGCTGAGAGAGGTCATCCAGGTGGCGAAATATAAGGACAAAAAAATACCCGCAATGGCTGAGTAGGTCAGCGTCTGCTTTTTATATTTACCCCTGACAAAGCCCCGCCAAGCCGGTACACAACACAGGGTCGTAACCAGCATGCGGGACGCTGCCAGAAAAAGACTGAAGCCAAGAGCGTTGGTATCCTCAGCTCGAATGGCCAGACGAATAAAAATTACCCCTGATGCGTAGGCTAAGAGACCCAGGACAAGAACGGCTAGCTGCACCCTGACGGACGGTCGTACTAGAGGGCGATAGATACGGGTATGAGAAGACATAGCTACGTTTCCTTCTGTGGAAAAGACTCAGCGCCCTAGGTTTGGCGAGGGATTTTCCCACAAGAATTTGTTACAACGACAACATTTTCTTCAGAACTCTCTGCGATCACCAGCTAACTTAAAGGACTTAGCCCAGGGACTTATAGAAACGATTCAGAAGTCTTGGCCACTTCCGGTATGCTGAGGGGCAAGAGTCGGGTTCAAAGCCAGGGATGCTATGGCAACATCTGATGCGCCGATGGATTTATGGGAGAGTGCCACCGTGGGAGAGCCTCTTCCCTCTGCTTCACCGCTTTACCAAGTGCGGTCTGAGGATGAGACAAAAGCCAGGCAGGCAATTCTGGAACCGGGAGCATTGGTAAGGATTCGGGGCAGCCACGGCATGGGTAAAACCACCTTGACCAACCAACTGCTTCACAGTGCTGCCATAGAGGGTTGTAAGACTGTCTATCTGAGCTTTGCAGACCTTGACTCAGCCGCGTTCAAAGATTTGGATCGCTTTTTGCATGACTTTTGTCAGCAGGTAACCCAGAGTCTGCAAATTCCTGATCAACTTGAAGAGTACTGGGATGACTTTTTTGGCAGCACCATTTGTTGTAAAAGTTACTTCGAAGAATACCTGCTACCCCAAGTTAATGACCCAGTTGTTCTGGCCCTAGACGATGTCGATCGAGTATTCCCTTGGCAAGATTTAGCAGATGATTTCTTTGGCCTGCTGCGGGCTTGGCATGAAGACGCCAAAACCCGTGCAGTATGGCAACAGGTGCGGCTGATTGTGGCCTATTCCACTGAACTGTATGTGCCACAGAACATCAATAAGTCTCCGTTTAATGTGGGTTTGCCCATCGAACTGGAGCCTTTCAATGGTGAGCAGATTACCTCTGTTTTAGGCCAGTGGCGGCTTACCCTTTCTGACCCAGAGGTTAGCACCCTGACCCGGTTCGTGGGGGGAAGGCCGAATTTACTGTCGCTGGCCTGTCAGGCCCTATCTCAAAACGGTGGAGAGCTAGACGCGACCCTCCAGGCTGCCCTAGCAGCGAACAGCCCTTTTTATCCTGACCTGAGGCGACTGCAGGCAACCCTAAATGAGCGACCTCAGCTAGCCGAGACCCTGGCAGCAGTTGTGGCGGGGGAGTCCTGCGAGTCCCTTGAGGCCCAGAACCTGTTCGCCTTAGATAGTCTGGGGGTGTTGGTTGTAGCTGGCCAAAGTGCCCAACTCAGTTGCGAGTTATACGCGCAATGGTTGGCAAATCGATAGAGAATAGCCCTATTAAAATCTCGTTTCATAGTTGCCTCTAAATCATCTTTTAATTAGGTCTTGGTCAATGCCCGCGAGCCGCCGCAAGTTTTTGTATTTCAGTACTGGTTTAGCCTTGAGCTTATTTGGGCTGAACAGCTGTCAGTCGTCTAATTCAACCTCGTCCGACCTGACTGTTCGCATTGGCGTGATTGGCTCCCTCACGGGGGACGATGCCGACAGCGGTAAAGCCCTCGTAGACGGAGCCAATCTGGCCGCCGACCTGGTCAACGACGAGGGCGGGCTGCAGGTGGGCAATGACAAGCTGTCGGTAGAACTGGTGGTCGGCGACACCCAGAGTACCCCTGAAGGAGCCGTCGAAGCTGCCCAAACCTTGATCAATCAGGAAGCTGTAATCGCGATCGTTGGCCCCCAGTACAGCCGCTACGCCATTCCGGTGGCCCGCCTGGCGGAACAATCTGGCATGCCGATGATCAGCCCCCGCTCCACCAACCCGGAAACTACGGCGGGAAAACAATACGTCTTTCGCGCCACCTTTACCGATGAGTTTCAGGGGGATGTGATTGCCCGCTTCGCCCGCGAAAGCCTGAACAGCAAACGGGCGGCTGTGCTCTACGACGTTGCCAGCCCCTACAATCGCGGCCTGGCGGAGAGATTTCAGCAGGTCTACACCGAGGCGGGAGGTACAATGGCGGCTTTCGAGAGCTACACCACCGGCACCACCGATTTTCAGGCTCAGCTTGGGCGCATTCTAGCGAGTGCCCCCGACGTCGTTTTTTTGCCGAACTACGAAAACGAAATTCCTAACCAGGCTCGACAACTTCGGCAGGCGGGCATTCAGGCCACCCTACTAGGGGCCGATAGCTGGGGGTCTATGGAGCAGCAGGATCGGATTCCTGAACTGCAAGGAGCCTACTTTAGCGATCAGTTTGTTCCCAACAAAGATAGCGATCGCACCCAGGGCTTTATCACTCGCTTCCAACAGACCTACGGCTACATGCCCCCGGCCGGTGCTGCGGCCACCTACGACAGCTTGGGTATTCTTTTCCAGGCGATCGAAAATCAAAACTCCACGGCTGCCGATAACATTCGCGACGGGATTGCCAACCTGGGGGAATACAACGGCGTCACGGGGACACTGCTCTACCAGGGCAGCGGCGATCCCAAGGTGAGTGTCGCCATCCTCAAAATCGAATCGGGCAGGGTTTCGTTGCACAAGGAAATAACACCATGAAGCACCGACGTCGAAAGGTTCTGTTGGGCTGGGTTACCGGTGTCATCGTCACGCTGATGGGGTGCAACCCGGTAAACCAGGAGCAAACCGCAGCAGATATCCCGATTGGGGTGCTGGCGACCCTGTCAGGGGAGAGCATTTCGGTGGGAGAAGCCACGGTTCAAGGGGCCGAAATAGCCGTAGCCGCTCTTCAGGCCGATGGGGGCATTCCAATCGGCGGGCAAAACCGATCGATTCGGTTGGTAATCGTAGATGATCAAGATCAGGTCGATGCTGTAGTCAATGCGGCGCGCCAGCTGATCTATCAGGAGGGTGTAGTCGCCATTATTGGTCCTCAGTTTAGTCGCAATGCCATTCCTGCGGCCCAGTTGGCAGAAACCGCTAAAGTTCCGCTGATTTCCCCTAGGGCGACGAACCCAGACGTCACAAAAGATAAAAATTACGTTTTCCGTACCATTTTCATTGACCCCTTCCAGGGGGAGGTCATGGCCAGTTTTGCTCGCCAGGATCTCGGTGCAACCACCGCCGGAGTTTTATACGATGTGGCCAGTGCCTATAACCGGGGCATTGCCGAAGTATTTCGAGAACGGTTTGAGGCCGCCGGGGGACAGGTAGTAGCCTTTGAAAGCTATACCACCGGAGAAACCGACTTTACCCCTTACCTCACTACCATTCGAGAGTCCCAGCCCGACGTCTTGTTTTTGCCCAACTATGAGTTTGAGGTGCCGCTCCAGGTTAAGCAGGCTAGAGAACTGGGCTTAACCAGTACCCTTTTGGGGTCTGATTCCTGGGGGTCGATTGTGCCCGGCGATCGCGCCCTGCTGGAGGGGGCCTATTTCAGCGATCAGTTCTCGCCCAAAACCGATTCTCCCCAGGCTCAAGCCTTCATAGAGCAGTTTCAGCAGACCTATAACCAGCTACCGACGGCCGTATCGGCCTCTACCTACGACGCTGTAATGCTGGTAGCTCAGGCCATTCAGCAGGGCGAAGAAGCCACTCCTGAGGCGATTCGGGAGTGGCTCTCAAAGATCGACCACTTCGAGGGAGTCACGGGCACCATTGAGTTTCGAGACACCGGCGATCCAATTCGCAGCGCCGTGATCTTGCAAATTCAGGGGGATGAGCTGCTGTTTCACAAGCAGGTTGATCCCCGATAGGGGTTAGCCTGAGTTTTGCGGCGGATGTTATGTTCAGCCTTATAAACCGCCATAATCGTTTCAGGGCTTGCTGTTGAGGCATGATTGAAGCGTAAGTAGCGATCGACTATGGGATTTTGGCGAACCAGCTTAATGGCCCGACTGGTGGGATATTTTCTCCTGCTGTCCCTGGTGACGGTGGGGTTGGTGAGCTTTAGTGCCTACTGGCGAGCGAGAAAAGCCCTGGAAAACCTAGTATTTGAAGGCCTCAACGCGTCTGCCTCCTTTAAAGAAGGGGAGCTCAACCGCTGGGTCACTGACCAGGCCAAAGATGTCTCCTTATTGGCCACATCTCCCTATGTAATCGAAACATCTCAAACTCTGTTTTCCCTACCGGAGCAGGATCCGGTCTTTCGCCAGCGGCATCAGGACCTGTTGGCCTATTTGCAACAGGTGATTACCGCCCGTCAAGACTGGGAAGAAGTGCTGCTGCTAACGGCAGATGGTGGACAAATCAGGCTATCCTCCATTCCAGATTTTGAGGGGCAGTATCGCGTTTCAGATCGGTTTTTTGTGGAAGGTAAGCAAGGGCTGTTTGTTCAAACGGTCTATCCCTCTCCGATCACCGCCAAACCCGCCATGACCATTTCCTATCCCTTACGGACAGAGGAGGGTGGTGTCTTCGGGGTGCTAGCGGTCAACCTCAACCTGGACCGCATGGATGAAATCATTCAAGACCGCACCGGGCTGGGGAAAACTGGGGAAACGTACCTGGTTGATCAGTTCAATGTGTTTGTCTCAAGTCAGCGATTTGGGCGTGACGATTACCCCCGCGGGGTGCATACGGAGGGCATTAATGCTGCCCTGGCCAGGGAAAACGGGGCAAGCATGTACACCAATTACGCTGGCGTGCCCGTGATTGGCGTTTATCGCTGGATTGACACCCAAAATCTGGCTCTAATGGCCGAAATTCACCAGCAGGAAGCCTTTGCCCCGGCTCGACGGCTGGCCACTACCATTACCCTGGTAGGGTTTACCTCCGCTGGGGTTTTAGCCGGTGGGGTCTTCTTGCTGGCCCGACAGATTGCCAAACCGATTTTGGCCCTCACCCATGCGGCTACCCGAGTGGCCGGGGGAGACCTCACCCCCACCGCTCCAGTGCTGACCGACGATGAGGTGGGAGTGCTGGCCCGGTCTTTCAATCAAATGACCCATGAACTGCGGCGATCGCGCCAGAGCCTAGAAGACTACAACCGGACCCTGGAGGCCAACGTCGAAGCTCGCACCCAGGAACTCTCCCAAACCCTGAAACTACTCAAGGCCACCCAGGCAGACCTGTTGTTTGAAAACGCCCTGCTGAGAAGTGAGGATGCGGCCAATTCCTTTGACTATCAGGTGGGGGGGAGCCTGCCGATGGATGCCCCCACCTACGTGGTGCGCCAGGCCGATCGCCAGCTCTATGCCGCCCTCCGCAAGGGAGAGTTTTGCTACGTACTCAACGCTCGACAAATGGGCAAGTCTAGCCTGCGGGTGCAGATTATGCGGCGACTTCAGGCGGAGGGCTACGCCTGTGCCGCCATCGACCTGTCAGAGATTGGTAACCACCAGATTACGGCCGATCGCTGGTATGCGGGGTTGGCCTATATGCTGGCCAGCAGCTTTGACCTGTTGGGTAAAATCAATGTTCGCACCTGGTGGAAGGAAAAAGATTTCCTATCCCCCGTGCAGCGGCTGGGAGAATTTTTCTATGAAGTGTTGCTGCAAGAAATTCAGCAGTCCGTGATTGTTTTTATTGACGAAATCGACAGCGTCATCAATTTAGACTTTGAAACGGACGATTTCTTTGTCCTGCTGCGCTCGTGTTTTAACAAACGGGCGGATGACGATCGCTACCGTCGTCTTACCTTCGCTCTGTTTGGGGTAGCCACTCCCTCCCAGCTGATTAGCGACAAAACCCGGACGCCCTTTAATATTGGCCACGCCATCGAGCTGCGAGGCTTTCAGCTGCACGAGGCCCAACCCCTGCTCCACGGTATCGGCGATCAGGTCAGCAATCCCCAGTCTCTGCTGCGGGAGGTGCTGGACTGGACCAACGGGCAGCCGTTTCTAACCCAAAAAATCTGCAAGCTGATTCGGGATCAGAAGGTTGCCATCCCGGCGAACCATGAATCTGCAACGGTCAAAGACTTGGTGAACTCGCGGGTGATTCACAACTGGGAGCTGAACGATGAACCCGAACACCTGAGGACAATTCGCGATCGCATCTTGCAAAGCGCTTACAATCCCAAGTCACTGCTACAGCTTTACGAGCAAATCTGGCACGGGGAAACGATTCAGGTGGTGAATAGTCCTGAATATAAGGAGTTGTTGCTGTCTGGCCTGGTGATCCAGGAAGAGGTTATCCTCAGGGTGCACAACCGAATCTACCAGCTCATTTTTGATCGGAGCTGGATACACCATGCGTTGACGCGGGGATAGCCCCCCCTGAGGCAGGGCTCTAGGTGGGGAAGTCGCATACAGATTGTGGAGCTGAGGCTGTGTCCGTAAGGCGATGGTTTAAATTTGAAGGTATCTCTGTAGATCCTTGCTGAAAATCGCCAAACTCTTTTCTAATTCCTATGCTGCCTCTACAGGAAGGATCCAAACGTCGCCGTCGCCGGGGAGTCATTCTTACGCCTGCCGGGTTAAAGAAATTTTTGGCAGCCAAAACAGATGCCGAATTTGAAGACAATCAGGGCAACCGCTACACCCTCGAAGCCCTCAGTGAACGCACAGGGCTGGCGGTCGACACCCTGACCAAAGTATTGGCCTGTGAGACAAAGGTTGATAAACAAACCCTAAAAACTCTCTATCGCGCCTTCGAACTGGTGCTGGAGGCAGACGACTTTAGTTACCCTGAAGACTCGGACAATCCTGATCTCCAGGTAGCTGACTCCAACCGGCCCGAGCTGGCCCCGGAGCCAGAGCTGCCCGAAGGCCAGGTGCCCCTGCACTCGCGATACTACGTAGAGCGTGAACCGCTCGAAACCGAGAGCTTTAAGACTATCCTGCAGCCGGGCGCCCTGGTGCGCATCAAGGGGGCTCGTCGCACAGGTAAAACATCGCTGCTCGAACGCATTCTCAACCATGCCCGCCAGCATCAGCATCAGACCGTCTCCCTGGGCTTTCAACTAGCTGACCGCGATGCTTTTCAATCGATGAATCGTCTGCTGCAGTGGCTCTGCGCCAGCGTGGGCGCGGGTTTGCAGATTCCCAACCGCCTGGATGACTATTGGGATGACCTATTTGGCAGTAAGGTGTCATGCAAAATGTATTTTGAGCAGTACCTGCTGCCGACGATTCAGCAGCCCCTGGTGCTGGGCTTAGACAATGTGGATCGCCTGTTTGATTACCCCGACATTGCCGCCGATTTTTTCAGCCTGTTGCGCACCTGGCACGAGGAAGGCAAAAACCGTGACGTTTGGAAAAAACTGCGGCTGGTGGTGGTCCACTCCACCGAGGTCTATATTCCCCTAGAGACCAACAAGTCTCCCTTTAATGTCGGCCTGCCCATTGAGCTGATTCCGTTTACCCTAGCCCAGGTAACCACCTTGGCAGAACGCTTTACCCTGGATTGGTCGATGTCTCAGTCGGAACGATTGCTCAACCTGCTGGGAGGACAGCCCTACCTGGTTAAGAAGGGACTGTACCATCTCTGGCGAAAGGATCTCAGTTTTGAAACCCTGCTGCAAACCGCCCCTAGCCAGGACGGCATTTACGCTGAGCATCTCCAGTGGCAGCAGCTGCATCTAGAGCGGCAACCGGAGCTGGCGGCCGCGTTTGAAAAGGTCATGCGGGGCGTGCCGGAAGCTGACCTCTCCTTAGAATCCCTGTCTTTGCTGCAGAGTTTGGGTCTGATTACGGTAAAAAGCAACCAGGTCGTCCCCAGCTGCAAGCTTTACGAAGAATTTTTCAAGTCCTAGCGGACTGCAACATAGCTAGGCCTGAGCGATCGCTCGCCATCTCATCCCTACGCCTTATAGCTTTCTTGCGTCATTCAGGTATGGTGGTAGGGATTCTCGTTGCTAGTTTGGCAATATGTCTTTAGGCAGGCTCTTTGAGTTGGCCTTGGCAAGACGTTGCCGACAGGCAGTAAGAAGGTTGATTGCAAGCGATAGCACCCCCATGAGCCAAACACCGCACGGACGCAATGAGTTTGACCACGAGCGTGAGCTGATTCAAAACCAGGAGGTCTACCGTCTGAGGCAAGAGCAGGCCCGATTGCGCGCAGCCCAGCGCCAGACTCGGCTGGCCTGGGTGCGCAACACCATCACGCTGCTGGTGGGTGCGCTGGAGGTGCTGCTAGCCATTCGTTTTTTTCTGCGGCTGTCGAGTGCTAACCCCGATAACCCCTTCGCCCAGACAATCTATAACCTGTCGGCTCCCTTTATGACGCCGTTTTCTACCCTGTTTATCAGCCCCACCGATGCCGATGCCACGCGCATTTTTGACCTCAACAATCTGATCGCGATGGTGGTCTACGCCCTGCTGGGAGGGCTGGCCGTTGCCCTGGTGAATTATTTTCAGGGACCGGTTGAGAGGCGCTAGCTCCAGAAAGCAACGCTGGGGATGCCGCTAGGCCTCTAGCTTGCCGCCGACAAAAGGCGTGCTCCAGGTGGCCCAGTTTTCTTTGTTAAAAGGCGATCGCCAGCGCTGAATCAGCTCTAGCTCTAGGCTCTGGCGGGCCTTGCGATCGCGCTCCGCATAGGGCCAAAAGCCAATATTCACCGCCACCGCCAGCCCGTGCCCTCGGTGGGCCTCAATGTAGCTGAGAATGTAGCGCTTGCAGTCGTGGACCCCCTTCCAGCGCTGGTTAGACTTGACGGTTTCGCCCACGTAGAGCAGCAGATCAACCTCGTGGTCAACCACAAAATAGAGGGCGGGCACCCCAGATTCTTGAAACTGCCCACGCCAAAACTCCGCGTTTTGAGGCGGCAGGGTGAAGGGGTCGAGGGTTTCTGCTGGGGAAGTGTCGCTCAGATCAAACAGACTGCCCTGGGCGATCGCGGGGCCAGAGCGCACCGCCGCCTGAAACTGCGCCACCCGCTGCTTCCAGCCCTGCAGTTCGGCGGCGGGCATCGCTGACCCGGCGGGGCGATTGTAGGCCCAGGATAGATCTGCCGCCCGCAGGTCGGTTTCGGAGAGCAGGGAAGGTTGGTAGTCTGACGCCATAGTCCTATCCGTAGCGGCTGTGGCCTCCCATGATAGGTCAAAACCCCAGATGTAGCGGTGGCCAGTCGGGTTGGGACCTCTGTCAGAAGAGGGTTGGAGCGTGGGAGCGTGGGAGCGTGGGAGCGTGGGAGCGTGGGAGCGTGGGAGTGGTTTGGCGAGGGATGCTGGCTATAGTCGCGATCGCAGCGAGTCTGGCCCAATGTCTGCTACCCCATAACCCTCTGGGTAGCTGCGAATGGTTTGATCGACAAAAAAGTCTGGCGTGGTGCGGGGCGGCAGGCGGCGCAGCAGGCGACTGCGGGCCTTGAGCGCCGTAGCGGCGACCTGCTGTACGGCGCGGGGCGCTGGCTGCCAGCCCAGGGCATTGAGCAGGGGCGGGTCGAGCAGGCAGGGCAGGCCCCAGTCGACCACTGATCGGGTGGCGGTGGGAAACCAGCTCAGCAGCATGTGCCGGGTGGCGTCGGCGACCCGCTGGTTGCTGGCGGCGTAGGTAAAGTGCTCGGCCTCAAACTCGCGGTTGAACTGCTCAAAGGCCGCATAGGTAGGCGGAATGTCGTGGATGCCCATGCGATCGCCAAGCGCCCGCCAGAAGTAGTAGCAGGCCAGCCGCTCCTGCTCACAAAAGGGCCGCCAGCCAAAGCGATCGCACCAGCGAATCGGCTCGTACACAAAGGTTGAGAGCACGTACAGGTAGTCGGTATTGTCGATCGGGTAGTGGCGGTGAATGGCATTCATGCGCTCAAGAAACGCCTTGCCCCGAGGGCTGTCGTAGCCGTGCTTGAGCACCTCCGACACCACAATGCCGGTATCGTCGTAGCGCTTTTGGGCATGGTGGCGAAACTCCCCGGTTTTGTCTAGCAAAGCCGACACGCTGGGGATGCAGAAAGTGCGCAGCAGGGCTAGCTCCAGGGCGCGGGTGACATCCCACGGAAACTCATACCCCGCCAGCAGATGGCAGATCTTCTGGTGAGAACGCTCGGGGTCGAGGCGCTGAACGTGGCGCAGGGTGGCGTAGCG
>PYER01000363.1 GCA_003017855.1 filamentous cyanobacterium CCT1 | reverse complement strand
GCCCGAACCACCCGCGCCCGAACCTGTGGCGCTTACCCCCGAGCCGGAGATTATCACCGTGGAAGAAGTGCCACCGCCCGCTGAACCTGTGGTAGAACCCCCCGATCCTCAGCCCGCTGTTCCCCCGGCTGTGCCTGTGATGCTGGGAGCAGCCGGTCTGGCGGCGGGGGCTGCGGCCTCGCTGGCCAGCACCGAAGACCAGTCAGCGGTCGAGGCCAGCAAGTTTAACGTGGTGGGTCGCCCGGCCGAAGGCGATCTCGATCTCTCTACTATTGATGACGGTCTGCCGCCGCTACCCGATGGCTATGGCGAGAGCCGCATTGTGCTCATGCCCCGCGACCCGCAGTGGGCCTACGCCTACTGGGATACGCCCCACACCCACAAAGAAGACCTGCGTTACCAGGGGGGCGAACACCTGGCCCTGCGCCTGTACGATGTCACCGGAATTAACCTCGACCACCAGGCTCCCCACAGCATGCAGCAGTTTGGCTGCGATGAAATGGCGCGGGAATGGTACATGCAGATTCCGGTCAGCGATCGCGACTATCAGGTCGAGATCGGCTACCTGACGGGCGATGGTCGCTGGCTGGTGCTGGCCCGCTCCAACACCGTTCGCATTCCCCCCGTCTACCCCTCCGACTGGACAGAAGAGCACTTCCTCACCGTCACCTGGGAAGAAAACCTGCGTGGCAAGACGATCATGACTCTGATCGATCCGCGAATGCCGGGCGCAGAAGCCGGGCTGCATGAGCAGCTCTACGCCCTGGCCCACCCTGGTGAAGCCCTGCGAATTGACGGTTCTCTATTTGGCTCCATGCAGCATGTGGCTGGGTCGATGGCTCCACCTATCAGCTCCTATATCTTTGCTTCTGGATCGGGTCTGGGGGCGGCGGCGATGGTGCCGGGGATGACAATGTCTGGGGTGTCGGGCTTTACCCTGTCGGGCTTCCCTGGGCCGATGGCCGAGTTCCCTGGCCTCACCATGTCGGGTATTTCTGGGCTAACGATGTCGGGTGTGGCGGGGCTCACCATGTCTGGGGCAGGCTTCTCGGCCTCGATGCCGCCGGTTCGTCCCCGTAAGTTCTGGCTGGTGGCTGATGCTGAGCTGATTGTCTACGGCGCGACCGAACCTGATGCCTCGGTAACGATTGGGGGTACGCCGATTCAGCTGAGTGAAGACGGCACCTTCCGCTTCCAGACTTCCTTCCAGGATGGCACGATCGAGTATCCGATTATGGCGGTAGCTGCCGACGGGGAGCAGAGCCGCAATATTCACATGACCTTTGAGCGCCAAACCCCCGATCGACGCACTAATACTAAAGACGAAGCTCAGGAGGAGTGGCCAGATAGTGAGTGGCCGAAGAGTTAAGTGTGGGTTCCGGCTTCGACTCCGCTCAGCCTACAAGGTCGAGGGTTGAGCGGAGTCGAAACCCGATCGCTCAGCCTACAAGGTCGAGGGTTGAGCGAAGTCGAAACCCGATCGCCAAGCTTGCAAGGTCGAGGGTTGAGCGAAGTCGAAACCCGATCGCCAAGCTCCCATAGCGCCCGCCAAGACTGAAGTCTGTAGGTTGGATGGCGCGTTAGCAAAACCCAACGAAACCCCTACTGGTGTTGGGTTCCACTTCGTTTCATCCAACCTACAAGACCCCTAATTTTAGTCCTAACGCTGCACTGGTAGCGCTAGGCGATCAGCAGCGTTTTGGTCAAAATCGCCATCCACTGGTCGGGCTTTTCGGTTGGCATGGGTTCGCTCCAGTCGTTGGGGTCGGCATAGCCAAGGGCATGGAGGATTTTGATGGTGCGATCGATGCCTGCCAAACTGCCAAAGAGCATGTGGCGCACCTTTTCGGGGTTGAGGGGCTGGCTCGCTCTGTTGTTTGCGCCAGATGGCGGCAGCGGTAGGGACCCGGCCCCTAGATTGGTCTCTTGGTTGTCGTTGGCTTCTGGCTCAAGATATTCAAACATCGGTTCTGTTTCCATGTAGTGGGTACGGAAGAAACAGAACGCGAAAACCCTAGCCGCCCGCAGCGCAAGTGCAAACTGAAGGGGCTAGGGTACCATGGGCCTAGCCTCGCAATCTGCTTCGGAGATTCGCGGGGTTAGCTGTCTGTTGGTGGTAGCACACCTTCAGACAGCGCCAAGATTTTCGAGTTCTGTGAAACCACCGCTCTGCTGAACGGCTTAACGTAAAAGAGTACTGATACAGACGCTCTCCGTCAACCGTATAGGTTGGCACGATGCTCTGGCGGATAGTTTTAGGCAGGATAGGTCTGCCTATTTACCTTTGAGAAGGCTACTATGCAGATTATTCGCCGCCTATCTACCTCTAAAGGGTGATTATGCAGCAGATTATCTGCATATCTACCCCGTAGTAGGGATATAAGCAGCTTAGATCAGTCCAATAACTTGTTAGGCATCAAATTAACATTCCATCGTGGCAAATTTGCGCATATAAACTTATGTATAACGAGGAGGAGACCATGAGGTTATTGGCTCTAAAAAAGCGCCTCATGGAGGAGAGCAATACGATTGGTTGGTTGTGTACTGTTCATCGAAATAGAGTGCATTACGAGAATAATCCTGAAGCAAGTAAAAAGATTCAGGAGCAACTTAATCAAGCCACTAATCTCATTAGCCTTGCCTATATCTGGGCTTTACTTGATGAGCAAGGATTTAACGAACACAATAAATGGATTAAAAAATCTCAGCGCCTTGAACTTAAGGCTTGGAAGCATATACGGCACACCGGAGCTCATGCGCCGAGTGGGCGGGCAAGAAATTATTACAAAGAGTTCAATGAGTTTATGGAGTCGCCGGATCAAGGAATCTCAGGGCTTAAACAGAATTGTAAGTACACAGGCGATTCTATCGATTTAGTAGATGGTATGAATTACCGCTTCTTCAACTTTGTGCAAAATCTTATTCAAACAGCTATCGGACATTGTGCAAATAACAATAAACCATCAGATGACTAAACCCAGCATTTACCATCTAATGCCTAACAACTCGGCTGGAGCGGACTGTCAAGAGATCTTGGTGGTGTTACAAAGGTTACTGGCAACCGCTCAGCCGAACCGTTAGATGGCGAGAACCGAACCGTTAAGTACGCAGAGAGGAGGACACCATGGCAGACCGAACATCGGAGATGTCGCCATTGGTCTACGCCCGAGCAGCAGGGGTGCTGTACCTGATCATCATCGTGCTCGGGCTTTTCAGCGAAATGTTCGTGCGATCGTCACTCATTTCTCCAGGCGATGCGGCGGCGACAGCCAGCAACATTTTGGCGGCAGAGGGGCTATTCCGGGCTGGGTTCCTTGCTGACTCAGTTATGTTCTTAAGCGATGTGGCGCTAGCCGTATTACTGTTTGTGCTGCTGAGGCCGGTTAATAAAGCCCTTGCTCTTGTCGCGCTGTGCTTTCGAGTGACGCAGACAGCCGTGATCGCCCTCAGCCTTCTCAACTATTATGCAGCCCTACTTCTTTTAAAGGGTTCGGGCTACACCTCAGCGCTCGATGCAGCTCAACTCAACTCCCTTTCATCGTTATTCCTCGATCTACACAGCTATGGCTATGATCTCGGCCTGATTTTGTTTGGGGTTCATTGCCTCGTTCTCGGCTACTTGATTGCTAAGTCGCTGTATATGCCGAGGGTGCTTGGCTACCTGGTGATGGCGGCAGGTGTCACTTACCTGGTCGGGAGCTATACACGGTTCCTGTTTCCAGACTTCGTCGAAACCCTATCGCCGATATATTTGATTGCCATTGTCTCAGAACTCTCGCTGTGTCTGTGGCTGCTGGTCAAAGGGGTGAACCTGGAACAGTGGAAAGAACAGGCAGGGAGTGTTGGTGTGGCGTAGAAAGATACTTTGGTTAAATGGGACAAATCACCTCGTTGTTCGTTAGAAAAGTCGTCGAAGAAGTTGAAGACAGTCTCGACAAAGAGGCCCTGCTGCGATCGGTCGGCATTGAGCCAGACAGCCCGGTTGACCCCTCCCAGATGGTGGCCGCTGCTGTACTCGGCACCGCTTGGTTTAATGGTGTTGATCGCTGGCTCGTTTTGGCTGCTGCCGCCACCTATTTAATCGGTGTTCAATTACCCAAGATTGCCATCAATGTACCGTTAAACAATCAGCTTCAAAGGCAGGATGTTGATGCAATGACCGAGCTTTCCCTCAGAGAAGTTCGTACGGAGTTTGAGCCTCGCTGGATTCGGTGGAACGCAATTAGAACTATTTTTGCAATTCTGACGTCAGCGCTGTTAATTGGCCTTGAATTCAAAATTTGAGGAATAGTTTGCAGGGTGCGACGGTCGTTTAGAAGCGTTGCCAAGCCATTTTCAGCCAAGGGACTTCGCTTTTGCTTCGGCCATCAGGACGCGATCGCAAGCTTCTAAGAAACCCTTTACACATAGCTAGAATGCAGGATAACGTCAGATGTTGGGTTTTGATTAAACCAAAGGTTCAAGTTCTCAAGTCGAAACAAGGTAGTCACTGTATCAGCTATGATCAGTCTAGCTAAGGACTTGTTGCAGGAAATGTACCTAGTCGATTGCTTGTGCAACCAGATATTCAAACAGAATTTAATTATACTCTCCAGGAAGAACAGTTTTTACAACAGTAACCCCGCCAAATTTCTTTCCTGACATTCTCAGTAACTCATCACCTGAAAATTCAAAACCAAGCTTTAGTGCTATTCGCGCAACATCATCTGCAGTTGTTGCTGCGAGTACTTCGCTTTTAAGGGCAGGTTCAGACTGCATTTTCTTTAAAAACGCCTCAAGTTGATCTAAAGCCATATTTGAAATTCCTATTCTTGTTAACTGTTTATAGTAAACAAGGTAACCATTACATACGCCCAACTTAATCGTTAGCAACAAATCAAAATCTATAGCACCCGCCCCGATGCCCCCCGGGGTAGATATTCC
>PYER01000051.1 GCA_003017855.1 filamentous cyanobacterium CCT1 | reverse complement strand
CCATCTACCCATCCATGACCAACCCTCCACCCCAGCCCATGATTATCGACACCGATGGCGGTGTGGATGACGCCCTGGCCATCGTTATGGCGTTAAATTCTGACCATATTGACCTCAAAGCAATTACGGTGCTGGCGGGCAACATCGATGTTCATCAGGCGGCGCAAAACGTGCTGCGGGTGATCGATATTGTCGGCCCCAAGCAAATGCCCCTGGTGGCCAAAGGCTGCACCCAGCCCTTGGTCAATCCACCCTTTAATGCGGCGGGCATTCATGGGGCTGATGGGTTGGGCGAACTGCATCAGTTTAGACAGGCTGACGGCAGCCCCCGCTATCCTGAATTGACCCTGGAACCGGCTTCAGAAGACGCCATTGATGTAATGCTGAACGCCGCTCAGGAGTACGGCAGCGATCTCACCATTGTGGCACTGGGGCCGCTGACGAATTTGGCGACGGCTTTAGAACGTGATGCCGCCACTCTGCAAAAGATGGGTCGCATTGTGATCATGGGCGGGGCAGTGAACGTGCCGGGGAATATTTCTGCCGCTGCGGAGTTCAACTTCTTTGTTGATCCCCATGCGGCCCAGGTGGTGATGGAGTCGGGCATTCCCCTGACCCTGGTGGGTCTAGATGTGGCGATGAAAGCGCCCCTGGCCCGCAAAGATGTTGAGGCCTACGCTCAGAAAAACCCGTCGAAGGTCGCTCAGTTTATTGTCGATTGCACCGGCATCTATATGGCCTTCTACCGCGATAACGAGGGCTTTTACGGCTGCTATTTGCACGATCCCCTGGCGGTGGGGGTGGCGATCGATCCCAGTCTGGTATCGACCGAGCCGGTCTATATGGTGGTGGAAACCGAGGGGCGGTTTACCTCGGGGATGTCGCTGGCCGATTTGCGCGATCGCCGCGACGAAGCCACCTTTCCGCCCAACGTAGACGCCTGTTTGGGGGTCGATACCGAACGATTTCTCAAGCTGTTTTATGACCTGATTCAGCCCTAGTCAATTATTTGACAACTAGCGTGAGAGTCTTAGAACGGGAAAAACTTGAGTTTTTGAAGACTATTAATTAACTGCTGTGAATATAGTAATTACCCTCGCAGGAATTGCTGGAATTGTTACCAGTTTTGTACTGCTAAATGGATTTGTTCAATTTAGCGCAAAGGTGCTAGCCGCAACCTGGTTTCAACGTCATGCCTCCAAAATTACGAATATTCGGCAAAATGCCACCGTGGTATTGCTAGTCGCCTGTGTTGTCCTATGTTTGCTGGCGACTGGGGTGAACGGATTGCTAATATTTCAGGGCAAAAATGTCTCGGTCTTTTATCTAAATCTACTAGGCAGCATTCCTCGCCAGTTTTGGATTCAGACGGCGATCGCATTCCTAAAATGTACTAGCTTGTTGCTGCTGGTTAAACTCAGCCTGCCCTATCTGCTTAAGGCGCTAGATCAAGCCTGTTCACTGGCTCAAAATTCCGATCAAATCACAGCTAATGATGAAAGTGTTCAGGTATTCTTTCGCACCCTGAAAAAGGTTTCATCAAATGGAATTTGGCTGCTGGCGCTAATCTTTTGCGCCAACTTCTTGCAAACTCCGATTATTATCATTAAATATCTCAAAATTAGCCTTAAAGCATACCTAGCAGTTTCTTTTGGGCGATTAATTATTAAGTTGCTGTCAGTGCTGATTGACACCCTGGATGCTCTGAGCCTGCGCTATTCAAGCTCAGACAATATATTGCGCCATTACGAACGTTTTCGCCATTTAGTACCGGCCTTTAAGAAAGCGCTGGAATATATTCTTTATGTCGCGATCGCCACTTTAGTTATTCAAGATATCGATTCCATCGCTTGGATAACCAGCTATAGCGATGAAATTATTGGCATTATTGGCCTTTACTTTCTCTGCGGTGTATTTATTGAAATCACCAACATTGTGCTGGAAGATCTGGTTCTTAAAACAGAGCATCTTACGGACTTGCAGCGACAGCGACGGCTAACTGTTATTCCTTTGGTCAAAAGTATATTGAAGTACTTAACCTACTTTACTGGAGGGATAATTACGCTCAATTTAGTTGGTATCAACCCGGCCCCGATCCTGGCTGGAGCGGGAATTGTGGGTTTGGCCGTGGGTTTTGGTGCGCAAAATCTGATCAATGATATTGTCTGTGGATTCTTTATTTTATTTGAAAACTACTATTTGGTTGGTGACTATATCGAAGCTGGCAAAGAGGAGGAACGCGTCGTCGAGGGAGAGGTTGAAGCCATTGAGCTGCGAACGACCCATATTCGCCATCCAGAAGGGCAACTGCAAATTATTCGCAACGGTGAAATAGGCTCGATCGTCAATTATTCCAAACAATTTGCCTACGCGAAGGTAGATGTTCCGGTTCCCGATGGGTTTACTCTAGAGCAGACCTACGATTTGATCAATCAAGTTGGACAACAGCTCCACACTGAATGCGTAGACGTTTTAGACGCTACTCAAATTGAAGGGCTTGAAAATTTCGAAGCCGCTAATCTGATCGTTCGCACCATGACTCAGGTGAAGCCCGGCAAACATCTCTACGTGCAACGGTTACTCCGCAGTCAGCTAAAGCGTGCGTTTGACCAGAAGATGAAGCAAACCCCTATCGCCAGCCTTGATGCGTAGCCTCCTCAAGACTTAACAATGCCCCTTCGATGATGATCATCCAAGGGTATACAGTTTAAGGTAAGCCGTGAACCGTATACCTTGAACCCAGGCCATTGCCCCCTATCACAATTAACTTGGTCAAGCACTAGCTGAGAATCGCTTTAGCGTTGCAGGAGTCGGTATTCGCGGGGCGAGACCCCGGCCCAGCGCTTAAAGGCGCGAGCAAAGTTGGCGGGGTCGGTGTAGCCCAGCTCAAGGGCAACCTCAAGCAGCTTGACGTTGGGCTGTTGCAATAGGGCCACCGCCCGGTTAAACCGCACCTGATCGATCAGCTTTGAGTAGGTCAGCTCCGTCTCGGTCAGGTGCCGCTGCAAACTGCGCACGCTTAGCCCCGAGGCTGCCGCCACCAGGCTAATGTCTGGGCAGCCATAGGGCAGCAGCGCCTGAACAAGCTGCTGTAACGAGTCGAAGAAGGTGCTGGCGGGGGCAGATTGCCAATACTCTTCGTAGTCTGGGTGCAAGTTGAGGTCATCGCCCGTGGCTAGGGGGTTGTAGGGCAGACTAAGGGCAGCCCGAGGAATTTTGATAGCGTTGTAAGGGCTGAGAAAGTGAATGGTGGTATCGGCAAAGTCGTCTATGGCCCGGAGCGATCGGCAGGGCTGCCCCTGTAGGTGAATCTCTGTAGGTCGCCAGGTTGCCCCTAGCGCTACGCGAAGAGCACTGAGGTAGAGACCTAGAGCATAGAGATTGACTTGCAGGCTGCTGCTATGGGCCGGGAAATCGTAGTGAAACTGCCACCAGACTGAGTCGTTTTCCCATTGAAGGCTAGCGTGCTCACCCGAGTTTTCTAGACGGACGAGCTGCTCCATGGTTATGAGCAGATCAAACAGCGTCAGGCAGTTGTTGAGAATTTTGCCGAGGGTACCCAGCGTGTGAATTGGGGTCTGTCGCCCGATCAAAAAACCGAGAGTTTGCAGCCCTTCTAGGTTGGCGGCGTTTTCAATCAGTTCTGCCCCTTGGTAAAGCGACAGGAGGTTCTCTGGGTGGTCTAAGGCGGCTCGTTTAAGGTTGATTTGCTCTAAAAGGCGATCGGTGGGGGAACCAATTTGGTTAAGAAAATCAACGATCGGCAAAATTTGACTGACCCTCACCAGAGGAATTGCTTTCATAGAAAATACGCAGCCACAGGGGCCGAGGGGCAGTTACTTCAGTTTAAAAGATGCCTTCTAGCTCCAGAATATCAGGGATTGCAAGATTCTTAGCATTCCTGGCGCGAAATGACCAGAAGTTAAAAAATCCCAGTGATATCACTGAAGAGTAAGGAACAGGTCACTCCTTTTATCAGGTCAGCATCTTCTGGCTAAGTGCAGTATCGCCAGGCGTCTACCAACGGCTCAAGGCTCCTGCCAAAGCCGTTTTTCAGCAAGGGATAGAATAGGCAAAAATCTTCTAAGCCTTTTGGGGAAAGGCTTTAGGGGTATTTATTTCAGCTTGACAATGGGCTAAGCAGCTCTGGTTGGCTCGTGCCATTTTCTGCACCTTTAAGCAGAATCAGGACAAAATCGTAGGCAGTTTTTATCTTTTTGGTAGCCTGAAATACAAACAGCATGGGTGAGGCAATAATCAGAAAATCTGGAAGATTAACGGGTTTTTAGCTTGAATTTCATGCTCTTTTAAGAGAAATATAGCTCTGAATGCCGGGCCGCTGATTTTTTCGCCGGGGCTTCCTTGAGCTATTAATTGTCTCCCCTGCCACTTTTGCAGCCCCCATTTAATTTGAAGAGGGTGGTTAATCGATGGAATTGAAAGAG
Source organism: filamentous cyanobacterium CCT1 (assembly GCA_003017855.1). Classification (GTDB taxonomy): domain Bacteria; phylum Cyanobacteriota; class Cyanobacteriia; order Phormidesmidales; family Phormidesmidaceae; genus Nodosilinea. The sequence goes on along the minus strand of PYER01000051.1, from coordinate 25,076 downwards.
TTGTTGAGTAGCTTTGCCCAAATCACGGTGTTTGCTGTGATGCTGTCGATGGGCATGGCACTGGGGTTTGAGGGTATGGGTCGCCTGTGGCGACGGCCCTCGCTGCTGCTGCGCTGTTTTGTGGCGGCCTTTGTGGTGGTGCCGGTGGCGGCCATGGTGGTGACCAGGGTGCTGCCCCTGCCCTTTGAGGTGCGAGCGGGCATTGCGGCAATGGCGGTGATACCCGGTGCGCCCTTCATCTATCGCAAGATGCTAAAAGGCCCCGGCGATGCAGAGCTGGCGGGGAGCTTTCAGGCGACAATGGCGCTGCTGTCGATTGTGCTGGTGCCGCTGTGGTTTGGCATTATTTCGGCGCTGTATCCTACCGTGGCGGCGGCACCTCTGGCGGTGGTGTTTAAGCAGGTGATGCTGATGCAGGGGGTGCCGCTGCTGGTGGGCGCGGCGATCGCCCACTGGTTGCCCGATTTGGCCGACGACTTTAATGAGCCTTTGAACCGCATTAGCAGTGCCATGCTGGTAGGTGTGGTGCTGCTGGTGGCGGCGATGGGGCTATCGCTAGTGTTAAAAGCGGGGCCGGTGCCCATTTTGGCGGTGGTGCTAATGGCGGCGGCGGGGCTGCTGAGCGGTCATTACCTGGGCGGCAGCGACCCTATCACGCGCCAAACGATTGCGATGGCCAACGCCTCGCGCAATGCCGGGCTGGCCCTGGCGCTGATCACCCTCAACTTCCCCACCGTAGCCCATGAGGTGCTGATCACCATTGCGGCCTACGCGATTATGTCTGGCATTGCCAGCAAGATCTACACCCGCCTTTACCAAAAGCGTTTACCCCAGGATGCCCATCCACAGGATGCGCCGGGCTTCTAACTGCAGTCGTTTCAGGTCGTTCTAACGCAATAGGACGAAAAATAAGCGGGTTTACCCGCTGACTATTCAGGTTTTTCAGCACAAAGGATTTAACTATGGCAGCGTTTTCTGTCTTTAATTCTGTCTTGAAAGTGTTGCCCGGATTGGTGGTGGTGGGCTTGGCTGCGATCGCCCCCGCCAGCCTGGCCCAAACGGTAGAGGCGGCCCTCGCAACACAGCAATCGGCTGTGACCCTGGCTCAGGCCACCGATGCCGACGACCAACCCGCCAGCCCCGACGATTTAGGGGTGGAGGATCTGAGCGATGAGCAAATCGCTCAGCTAGAGGCCATCTTTGACACCTACCAACCCCAGATCGACGCGGCTACGGCCCGCTACCTGGCCAGCCTGGAGGCCATCAATGCTCTGCTGGTGCCTAGCACCGACGATCTGGCCCTGACCAACGCCCACAACGATGTCGTGGTCGCTGAGCAGGCGATGGATGAGCTGATTTTTCAGCGCAACCTGGCCCTGCGATCGGTGCTGACGCTAGATCAACGACAGGTGATCAACGACTACGTGCGGGCTTACCTGGGCCTCGCTGCGCCCCCGGAGGTGGCGGTCACCTTCCCCGAAACCCTGGTGGGTCTGGATGCAGATACAGCGATCGCCGACCTCCAGGCCGATGACTGGGGTATTGCATTCACCACCCCCTCTCAAGTGGGGCTCAATCGCGGCAGCGAAAAGCTGGATCTTTTCATTAATCGCAGCGGCCAAATTAGCGATGCCCAGCTGTTTTAAGGGCCAATAAAGTATTGTTATGAACTCCAAAATCAAGCTTGTCAGCCTGGGGGCTATTGTCGCGATCGCGCTGCTGCTGCCCACCCAGGTTAGGGCCAACGCGCCCACTCCGATAGACGATACCGATGGTCAACCCGCTGCGCTAACGGGTGTGGAACCTCTGCCAGAGGTGGTTCTAGACGTTTTGCCAGAGGCGGGTGTGCCAGATGCGATCGCAGCAGACCCGAGCCAGCCGCCCCAAGGCACAACGGCTGGTGAGCTGGTTAATGCCAATGTCAACGCTAGTCCTGTCAACAGCGACAATGGCCAAGCTGATGCTCTGCTACAGCCGTCATCTACCAACAGCCTCGATCTGCAACTGGTCGAGGCACCCTTAGACAGCGGCGGCTTGCTCCAAACGCCTCCCGCCCCGCCCGCTAACATTGCTCAAACTACGCCCAACCAACCACCGTCAGAACAGTGGCACTTTTTGGTTGTGCCCTATGTCTATGTTCCCTTTAATATCTCAGGCTCAGCCACCTTTAAGGGCACAGAAGAGTTCAGAAACAATTTTCTCGGAGATCCAACTGATCCGTCCCGAGATCCGTCCCGAGATTTTGAATTTACTCCTACCGAGATTAGGGCAGCCCTGCAAAACAGTCTAAACTTTGCGTTTTTCAGTGGGCTAGAAGCCTGGACACCAAACTATAACGTGGGGATTTTAGCTAATCTCGACTATCTTTCCCTATCCAGTGGGGAGACCTTGACTCGCGAGGTGCGCCGTCCTGGGTTTGCTAACTTTATTCCCACCGAATTAAACGCCTCCTTAAACACTCAACTCTGGCGGGGTGATCTGGCGGCCAGTTATCGCTTTTATGATGCAGCGAGAGCTAACCCTGAGGGCCTGAATACAGAGTTCGATCTAGGGCCGTTTGTATTTGATGTATTGGGTGGTCTGAGTCTAGTCCAAGTCAACGCTCAGCTAGGTCTGAGCACAAATCTGGGAGGAAGTGGCCAGTTTAGTAGCACTCGAACCTTGGTATCACCGCTGATCGGCGGTCGCTTTCGGTGGAATGCCAGCCCTAAACTAGCCGTACTACTATCGGGCACAGTCTCTGGATTTGGCCTCGGCGGCCTGACGCAGTACGGCGTTCAGGGCGGTGTCGATTGGATGTTCTCCGGTGACACCACCCTGGGGGCTGGGTATCGGTTTAGCTTTCTCGACTATAGCTCTAGCCAGCTTGACCTAGACGTCAATCAAAATGGCCCCTACTTAAATGTTGGTTTTCGCTTTTAATCGTTCTTTCAAAGATGGATCAACCGGTCTTCAAGAAAGCCGAGGGTGAAGTTTTTCGTAGGCAATGCCTACCAGCCTTAGTTCAGCGACATTCGGTTTTGGACGGTAAAGGAATAACGAATGACAAAAATTGCGCTTGGGTTTCTCAGTTTCGCTCTGGCCATGGCATTTCCTGCCGCCAGCCAGGCCGAGACAGTAGTTGAAAAAGTGGCCCGTACCGGGGTATTAACCGTGGGCACCAGCTTTGACATAGTGCCCTACTCCTACATTGATGCAGAGGGTGAACTCGTCGGTTACTCCGTCGATATCGTGGATTTGATTGAAGCTCAGCTGGAGGCCGAACTGGGCCGCGATATTGTGGTGCAGCGGCAAGAAGTGGTGGATACGGCCAGCCGCATTCCTCTCTTGACCAGCGGCCAGATCGATTTGTCCTGCGATACCCAGTTCACCTGGGAGCGCGATCGCTATGTGGACTTTTCCATGAGCTACGGGCTATCAGGTATTCGCCTGCTAACCCTTGAGGGCAGCAGCCTGGGTAGCCCCGAATCCTTAGCTAACCAGCGGATTGGGGTCTTGCCAAACTCCCTTGGGCAACAGGTGATAGGGCTGGTACAGCCCGCAGCGGTTTTGGTGCCGATGGCAACCCTCGATGCCGCCTTTGAGGCACTGCAGACAGAGGAAGTGGATGCGATCGCAGGCGACAGCGTGGTGATGGCGGGGCTAGTGGCCCAGAAGGGAGGCACCGACATCTATGAACTGGCCCCAGCGTTGCCCTACCAGCGCTACGGCATTGCTTGCATGGTGCCGCAAAACAACTCTACCTTCCTCAATATGGTGGACTACGCCATTGGCAGTCTGCTGCAGGGGTACGTCAGTGGCGATAGTCAGTCTTTGGAGACAGTCAACCGCTGGCTTGGCCCCGAGGGCATCGTGCAGCTACCCCCAGAGCTCATTACCGAATTTTTTGAAATGGTGCTGGTGCAGCGGGCACAGGTGCCGCCGTCGGCTACGGCACCCTAGGTTGAGCCGGGTAGGCCATGCCTGCCCTAGGTTTCGCAATAGTCACAGTCCTGACTTGGAGTTTTGCCCATGAATATGACTAACCGCACGAGCTACCTGAGTTTCCTGATGATTCTGGCTACCCTCAGCGTTTCCGGCACTGCGCTGGGAGCCAGTTCAGAGGGCAGTGCCGCGACAGCTTCAGCTCCCTCCATTGAAGAGCGGCTATCGCGACTGTCAGCTGCTTTGCAGACCCGAGCCGAGCAACTGCCTGCAGAATCCAAAACAGGCCTCAACCCTTTACTGGCGGTGGGCTTTGCCGATGGTGCGGGTCGCGGCTGGGCCGATGGGGTGCGGGGCGGCTGGGCCGATGGCCATGGCGGCAGCTTTGTAAATCGCAACCCCTGGCGTAACGGCTGGGGCGATGGGGGTGGTTTTGCCAACTGGCACAACTACTAGGAGACGAACCTGTCCTGATGTTTGGCATCACGGTGGGGTCGCACAGCGATACGACCCTACAGCAGGGCAAAACCCCGCATGAACGAATCCAACCTTTTGAGCGGGAATTACCAATCATGACCTCCGTCTATCCGGCCCCCAGTCCTCAGCCTGATGTGGCCTTCGTAAACCCATCTCAGTTTGGCCCGATCGAGCTGGTGGTGATCCAGCCCACCTCCTTTTGCAACCTGAATTGCGACTACTGCTACCTGCCCCATCGCCAGCAGCGCCACCGGCTCTCCCTGGATTTGCTGGAGCCGATTTTTAAGCGACTGTTTACCAGCCAGTTTCTGCGATCGAATTTCAGCATCTGCTGGCATGCGGGGGAGCCCTTGGCAGCAGGCCTGGCCTTCTATGAAGCCGCTTTCGCCCAGATTGAACAACTAGCTGAAATTTACAAGCCCGAGGGCATATGCTTCAACCATTCCATTCAGACCAACGGGTTGCTGCTAAACCAGGCCTGGTGCGATTTATTTAAGCGCTACCGGGTGCATGTGGGGGTCAGTATCGATGGTCCCGAGTTTCTGCACGATGCCCACCGCAAAACCCCCACCGGGCTGGGCAGCCACGCCGGGGCGCTGCGAGGCATTCAGCTATTGCAGAAAAATCACATTCCCCTCAGCACCATTACCGTTCTGACAGCGGATTCGCTGGGCTACGCCAACGAAATTTTTGACTTTTTTGTAGAGCACGGCATTACAAACGTCGGCTTCAACATGGAAGAAACGGAAGGCATTCACGCTCGCTCGTCTCTAAACGGACCAGGGGTTGAGGCCCGCTATCGCGACTTTCTGACGCAGTTCTGGCAGCGGCTGACCTCCGCTGGTAACCCCTTGCAGGTGCGGGAGTTTGAGTCGATGTGCTCACTGGTGTACACCAACACCCGCCTGCACAACACCGACATGAACCACCCCTTCCGCATTGTCAGTATTGACCACCAGGGCAACTTCGCCACCTTTGATCCCGAGCTGTTGTCGATGCCCAGCGACCACTACGGCGACTTTGTGCTGGGCAATGTGGTTGAGCACAGCTTTGAGGAGGCCTGCCAGACGCCAAAATTTCAGCGCATTTACCAGGAAATGCAGCAGGGTGTAGCCCTGTGCCAGCAGACCTGCGAGTACTTTGGCGTCTGCGGCGGTGGGGCCGGCAGCAACAAGTACTGGGAAAACGGCACCTTTGCCTCTGCTGAAACTCAGGCCTGCCGCTACCGCATTAAAGCGGTGACCGATATTGCTCTGGCTGCTTTAGAAGACTCCCTAGACAGTGGTACTGGCTAAGCCGTCGCGCAGCCGAGTCCATCCAGATTTGGATTTAACAAGATTGTCACACCATTCCGAGAGCGCTGAGGGAGAGGGATCTCCCGTAACTAGACCCAAAAACCAGCAAGAATTCCTATGACTGCACTGAAAGATCAGCAAGCCACACCCGGTTACAACTACAAGATCCCTGAAAGGATCAGGACGCCTGACAAGGTGTCAACCCGCATTGGGGACCTGAAGTTTTTTGACGGCATGCCCACTCCAGATACGGTCCAGAAGGTCTACGACAACCTCGACCTGATGCGGGGCGTCGAAACCTTTTTGAACGGCATCCCGGCCACCTCCATTGAAGGCATTCGCCTGGGCATGGTCGATTTGGGCGCTGACACCTTCAACAAGGTCGTCATCTTTGACGAGTTGATGGATTCGGCCCCGCTGTTTTTGACGGGCAACACCGATACCGTTTACCTGTCGGGGATCTTTAATCTCGAAAAAGATGGCCCCATGGTGGTTGAGATACCCCCCAAATGCGGGCCGGGCACCGTCAACGACGCCTATTTTCGCTTTGTTATCGATATGGGCATCCCCGGCCCCGACCGGGGGCAGGGCGGCAAGTACCTGATTTTGCCCCCCGATGCCATGCCTGACCTCGATCCCCCCGTTGGCGGTATGCAAGCCGAAGTGGACGGTGAAACCTATTATGTTGCGCGCTCGACGAGTTACGTCAATTGGCTAATCCTGCGGGGCTTTTTAGTCGATGGCAAGACCGATGCGGCTGTCCACAGCTTTAAGTCGGGGCTCAAGGTCTATCCGCTGTCTCAGAAAGATAACCCGCCCGCCATAGAATTCATCAGCGGCAGCAAGCGCAGCTGGAACACTATTCACGCCAACACCTACGCCTTTTACGAAGAGCTGCACACGGTGATCGACCGGGAGCCTGTATCGATGCTGGACCCGGAACTGCGGGGGCTGTTTGCCGCCATTGGCATCGAAAAAGGCAAGCCTTTTGCCCCTGACGAGCGGATGAAGCAACTTCTGACCGAGGCGGTGGCCATTGGCAATGCTACTGCCCGAGCGAATGTTTTTCGGCCCCGGCTGGAAGGTGCCTACTTCTATCCCAACAGCGGCTGGGCCACGGCTTTTGTGGGCGGTAGCTACGAGTGGCTGATGGACGAGGGCAGGGGTGGTCGCAACCTGGATGCCCGCACCCTCTTCTTTTACCAGGCCACGGTCAACACCCCGGCGATGGTGATGAAGATGGTGGGCAAAGGGTCGCAATATGCCTACGCCGCCACCGATGCCAGCGGCGACTACCTGGATGGCAGCAACACCTACAAACTCAATATTCCGGCCAATGTGCCAGCGGCAGACTTCTGGTCGGTCGTGATCTATGACCCGCAGACTCGCTCTGAGTTGCAGACAGGGCAGGAGTTCCCCAGCAAGAACAGTAAGCGCAACCCCTTGACCAAGAATGCCGACGGGTCTGTAGACCTTTACTTTAGTCCCGAGGCCCCGGCGGGTCATGAGTCGAACTGGATTCAAACTGTCTCTGGCAAAGGCTGGTACGCCCTGCTAAGGCTGTATGGCCCTCTCGACCCCTGGTTTGATAAGACCTGGCGTCCGGGTGAGTTTGAGCTGCTGAAGTTAGGAGAACGGCCCATAACGCCAACGCCAGTGCGCGACTCCCAACGATGAAAATGAGGCCATTTTCAAGGCAGCACCGAGTGAGCGATCGCATCCGCGAGCGGCTGGCCAGGTAGCCGTTAGCGCTAACCCCAATGCACCGCTTGCTTAGGCGAGCCTCTCGCTACCGCAAGTGGTGCGTTACGACCCCAAGGCCCAAGCTAAAAGGTTCTACCAAGATTGTTGTAGTTTTAAGGTTCCCAACTATGTCTCAAAACAACTCCGTTCAACGGCAGATTCTGCCCATCCCTGACCAGACCCACTTTGGCGTTACCACCTACGATGCCAAAGATCCTGATACCCAATATCCCCCCATTCGAGATCTACGGCCCCCAGCGGGTGCACCCAACGTGCTGGTAGTGCTGCTGGATGATGTGGGCTTTGGGGCCTCCAGCGCCTTTGGTGGCCCCTGCCACACCCCCACCTTTGAGAAACTGGCTGGGCAAGGGCTGAAGTATACCCGCTTCCACACCACCGCACTCTGTGCCCCTACCCGCCAAGCCCTGCTGACCGGACGCAACCACCACTCTGTCGGCATGGGCAACATCACCGAGACGGCGACTGCCGCTCCTGGACAATGCTCAGTGCGCCCGAATAATAAAGCCCCACTACCCTTGACCCTAAAGCTCAACGGCTACTCCACCGCCATGCTGGGCAAATGTCATGAAGTGCCAGTATGGCAGAGCAGCCCGATGGGGCCGTTTGATGCCTGGCCGACTGGTGGCGGTGGCTTCGAGTATTTCTATGGCTTCATCGGCGGCGAAAACAACCAGTGGGATCCGGCGCTGTATGAAGGCACGACCCCGATTGAGCCGCCTGCCACGTTTGAAGAGGGCTACCACCTGACCGAAGATCTGGCCGAGAAGGCCGTTAGCTGGATCAGCCAGCAAAAAGCCCTGATGCCCGACAAGCCCTTCTTTATGTACTTTGCCCCCGGTGCTACCCACGCGCCGCACCATGTGCCGACGGAGTGGATCGAAAAGTACAAAGGCCAGTTTGCCCACGGGTGGGACCGCCAGCGGGAAATCACGTTTGCCAAGCAGAAAGAATTGGGCGTGATTGGTCCCAATGCGGAACTAACCGCACGCCATGCCGAGATCCCCGCCTGGGACGACATGAACCCGGCCTATAAGCCAGTGCTAGAGCGGCAAATGGAAGTCTACGCCGCCTTCCTGGAACATACGGACTACGCCGTTGGCCAAATCATCAACGTCCTAGAAGACCTAGAAATTTTGGATGACACCTTGATCTATGTGATCATTGGCGACAATGGTGCATCGGCGGAGGGCACTATCCACGGTGCGTTCAACGAAATGGCTAACTTCAACGGCATGGCAGACCTGGAAACGCCAGAGTTCATGCAGTCGAAGCTAGAAGACTTTGGTGGCCCCGATTCCTACGGTCACTATGCGGTAGGCTGGGCCTGGGCCATGGATGCCCCCTACCAGTGGACGAAGCAGGTGGCGTCCCACTGGGGCGGCACTCGTAACGGCACCATCATTCGTTATCCCAAAGCTATTCAAGAACAGGGCGGTCTGCGCCACCAGTTCAGCCATGTGATCGATGTCGCCCCCACAGTACTGGAGATTACGGGGATTCCTGAGCCGACCATGGTGAATGGCGTGCTGCAAAGCCCCTACGAGGGGACCAGCATGGTCTACAGCTTTGACGAAGCGAATGCCTCCGAACGCCACGAGATTCAGTACTTTGAGATGTTTGGCAACCGGGGCATTTACTACAAGGGCTGGAGTGCGGTAACAAAGCACCGTATTCCTTGGCAGATGGTCGGTTATACCTTGCCTCCCTTTGATGATGATGTGTGGGAGCTGTACGACGGCAGCAAAGACTGGACCCAGGCCCACAATCTGGCCCAAGAAATGCCCGACAAACTCCATGAACTCCAGCGCCTGTTCTTAATTGAAGCGGTGAAGTACAACGTGCTGCCCCTAGACGATCGCCAGGCGGAACGGGCTAACCCCGATATCGCTGGTCGTCCGACCCTGGTGAAGGGGAACTCGCAACTCTTCTTTGCTGGGATGGGACGGCTGTCAGAAAACAGCGTTATCAATATTAAAAACAAGTCTTTCTCTATCACCGCTGAGATCGAGATGAAAGACCAACCCGCTAACGGGGTGATCATCGCACAGGGGGGCAAGTTCGGCGGCTGGAGTGTCTACGCCAAGGAAGGCAAGCTCAAGTTTACCTACAACGTGCTGGGCATCCATGAATATCCGGTGGAAGCGACGGAACCCATACCCCAGGGCAAGCACCAGGTGCGCATGGAGTTTGCCTATGACGGCGGCGGGTTGGCCAAGGGGGGCAATGTCACCCTCTACTGCGACGGTCAAGCGGTGGGTACCGGACGGGTTGAAGCCACCCAGCCAATGATTTTCTCGGCGGATGAAACCACCGACATCGGCTATGAGTCGGGCACGCCCGTCACCCCGGACTACAGCACTCACAGCAGTAAGTTCACCGGCAAAATCCACTGGGTGCAGCTCGATGTCGGTAAGGATGACCACGACCACCTGATTTCACCAGAAGAACGGCTGCGGGTGGCCATGGCGAGGCAGTAGTGCCTCACCCCAGGAGCCCGGCGGATTGAAGCCGCCGGGCTGCCATTCAACTGAGCCTTACAGACCGATTTTCTGGACGGTCAACCATGCTCCCTACGACCCTGACCGAGGCTGAGGTCTACACCATTTGCTTAGAGGCCTACCTCTACCTCTACCCGCTGATTTTGATGAATGTAACTCGCAAGGTCGCCACCAATGTAGCCCCTGGCCAGCGCTCTGGGCTTGGCCCCGCCAATGCCTTTGCCCACAGGCGTACCTTTGCTGCGGGGGATTTTTGCGTGGCGGTGAAGCCAAACGTGGACACGCTTTACTCCAGCGCCTGGCTCAATCTCTTTGCCGAGCCGATGGTGGTGTCGGTGCCGGATACGGGCGATCGCTACTACCGACTGCCCATGCTCGACATGTGGAGCGACGTGTTTGCCGTACCGGGCCAGCGCACCTGCGGGACGGGGGCAAAGCATTGGGCGGTGGTGCCTCCAGGCTGGCAGGGCAGCCTGGCCGAGGGGGTCGATCGCATTGATGCCCCCACCCCCATCGTGTGGATCTTTGGCTGCACCCAAACCCACGGCACTGCCGACTACCCCGCCGTCTACGCCCTCCAGGATGGCTACCAGATCACGCCCCTCTCCCAGTGGGGGCGGGAACCTAGCCCCGTTGCCTTTCGGCCTGACCCCACGGTGGATATGCAAATGCCGCCGCTGCACCAGGTGAACGCCATGCCAGTGGAGAAGTTTTTGGCCTACGGGGCGGCACTGATGGCCCAGCACCCGCCCCACCCCACCGACTGGTCGCAGCTGGCACGGTTCAGACGCCTGGGGCTGGTGCCGGGGCATCTCTTTGACCTAGGGCCGCTCGACCCGGCGGTGCGCGAGGTTTTGCAGTCGGTGCCAACCGATGCGATCGCCGCCATGCAGGCCAAATCCATCACCCTGGGGCGGGGCGTTAACGGTTGGCAGATACCCCCCGACCCCCTGGGCGTCTACGGCAACGCTTATCTGAAGCGGGCGACCGTCGCCATCACCGACCTGGGGGCCAACCCGCCGGAGGAGGTCATCTCTTTCCAGAGCGTTGCCGATGCCCATGGCGAAGCCCTGGTAGGCGGCAAACCCTATCGTCTGCGTTTCGGGGCGGGGGCACTGCCCCCGGTGGATGCCTTTTGGTCGCTCACCCTCTATGGCGGCGACGGGTTGCCGGTACCCAACGAGCTGGAACGGTATGCCGTGGGCGATGGTCGTTGGCGTAGCCGCCCCAGAGGGGCTAGACCGGCCAAAGGCGATCGCACCCCCCTCACCTACAACGCCGACGGCTCGCTCGATCTCTATATCCAGCCCAGCTGCCCTGGCCCAGAGCTAGACGCCAACTGGCTGCCTTCCCCCGCTAGCGGCCCGCTCAACCTTACGCTGCGCCTCTACGCCCCCCAGGCCGAGGCTCTGGATGGGCAGTGGGTGCCACCCGTGGTAAACCCCTGGGCCTAGAACAGAGCCCTAGGGTCTCAAAGAACCCAGGGCTCTACTCTCAACAGTCCTTTTTAATAGGAACTCAAATGGACAAGATTCACGGTTTGTCAGCCCCCAGAAAACCATACCAGAAATCGCAATGCCGCTACGGGTTCAGGCTTGGATTTGGCCGCGCACCCACTGCCGAAAGTCGAGTTCAGCCGTGACTTCGTCGGTAATAGCAGTAGTCAAAAAGCGGTAGAAATCGCCTTTGCTGACTAAGGGAAATGTGGGAGAGCAATCGCACTCTTCATACCGTCCCTCAACAAGCTGCAAAATCGTCCACTGGCGACCATTAAAGCGCCAAAACTCGGGGACGCCTAGGCTGGCATAGAGAACATTCTTCTGAATGTCGGTGTGGGTAATATCAACTTCTACCACTAAATCAGGGGGTGGGTCAGCAGTCAAATCTACCTCGTGATCGGCCACCAGGGCGTAGTTTTGAATGTAATAGCCGCTGTCTGGTTCTGCACTTTTAAGCAGGTCTGCCCGGGCTAGAGTAGTCGAGCCCATCGACTTCATTTTCAACCCCAGCTCCACCACCAAAATGCGAATGAACAGTTCAATTAACCGCGCCAAACGCTCATGGCTCTCTAGCGGCATAGTGATTTCTAAAACTCCGGTGTCATAGGTAAAGCGCGCATGGGTGCGCTCTGCCAAAAGCTGCCGAATTTGTTGAAAAGCGGCCCAGTCTAGCGATCGAAACACCATCCGATTTTCCCCCATTAGCGGGGGTGGAGCCTCTAGGTACAAGGGTCTTTCCTCCACGAGTAGGGCTGGCATTACGCCCGTCATCTCAATTCTAAGGGTAGGTCAGACAGAACCTGGGGATCTAACCTTCCAAAAGCAACCTTGGTTGAATGAGAAAACCTATGCACGCCGTCCTTTAAAGCAAACCCAACGCCACAGAGGCTTTACCCATCCGTAGATACGCTAACCGCTTTACCTTCACTCCCCAGCAGAGGTTAAGCAGCTGAAGGATCTGCCCCTAACGAACTGGAAAATTTTATATCCACCTTTAAGAGGCCCAACCATGAAAAGACTATCCCTGGCATCTGTACCCTTAGCGTCGATGAAGATGTTGCCCTGGCTAGCGGCATCGGTATGCGTGGCGTGGCAGGCCTCAGCCTCGTCGTTTTTACCGTCCCAGGCCATAGCTTCAGCACCCCAGCTGGTAGCCCAGTCGGCAACTGATCTAACCGTTGAGCCCGCCAGCACCGTCGAGCAGCCCACCAGCGCTGATGAACTGGTGATCGACGATCTGACCAGTGACCAGGCGGCCCAGATCGAGCTGATTTTTGAGGAATACCAACCGCAGATTGAAGCGGCCATTCTCACCTACGAAGAGGCGGCGGCAGACCTGCTAGACCTGTTGCAGCCCGATACTTCGGCGGCGGATCTGATCGCCGCTCGCGAAACCGTACTGGATGCCGAACGGGCCGCCGAAGACTTGATCTTTGAGCGCAACCTACTGGTGCGGGAGGTGCTGACCCTCGATCAGCGTCAGGCGCTTAACACTTACCTGCGCAACGGACTGGGGCTCTAGGGGACAAGATGCATGGGAACTCAACGAAGTCAGCCGCTATGAGACCATCTTCTGCGCCCCAAACCATTGAATCGCGCTGGCCCGTGGCTCTGACCATTGGGGTGGTGCTGGTCTTGCTGACGGTGCTGCCCGATCGCATCAGGGTGTTTTCGGTTTGGCTGACCTATCTGCCCGGTATCGCAATTTTGGTGGCGATCGCCCTGGTGCCACTCACGGGCGGCAAACCCCGAGCGCTGCATTTCGAGCGGTGGATCACGCTGCTGTTTTGTCTGTTTGTCGGCGTGGGGATGCTGACGGGCCTGCGCCACCTGATTTTTGAGATGTTTGATCCATCTGGCAACCTGGATGGCTTGGAGCTATTCACCTCCAGCGTGGCCGTGTGGGTCATTAGCATTCTGATCTTTGCACTGACGTACTGGCAGAGCGATCGCGGCGGGCCTGAGGTGCGTCTGAGCGATCGCCGCCGACCTCCCGATTGGCTTTTTCCCGAAGCTGATCTAGACGCGGTGTTGCCCAACTGGCAGCCGACCTTTGTAGACTACCTATTTTTGTCTTACACCACCGCCACCGCTTTCAGCCCCACCGATGTGTCCCCGATTACCGCTCGGGCCAAGCTGATGCTGATGGCCCAGAGCCTGATTTCTTTGGCCACTATTTTGGTAGTGGTATCTCGCGCCATCAATATTCTTGGCAGTTAGGAGCGATCGCCATGCAAGATTTCCCCAAGGCAAATAGCCCCCAGCAAACTCTGTGGATGATCATTGGCACGGTGGTTGGCGTGGGGCTGACCCTGGCGATTTTTACCCAGTTACCCATTGCTCAGGCTACGGTGGCGGGTTCGCTGAGTTTGTCCGGTTTAATTGTGGCCTGTGCCTACGTCTCTAGGCCATTGTACTGGTGGGTGGGGGTGGGGGCGATCGCAGGCATCATCATCGGCATTGGTGGCGTTATGGCGGGCCATTTTGCAGCGGAAAAAGAACCTCTAGAGCTGGAGCTGCGGCTCACCTTCGTAGCCTTTCAAAGCATGGCGGGGTTGATTGCCGGGCTGCTGCTGGGCCGAAAAGTGCAGAGAGCTCATTTGCCTACCCTGAAGGAATTCATTTCCAGCCTCAGTGCCCTCACGGTGGGCCTGTTTGCGCTGCTCGTCACCGGGCGCTTCGTGGTTGAGGGGCTAGAACCAGCCCGTACCCTGTCGAGCCGTCTGAGTGTATCGACCACGATTTTGATCACGCTGCTGGCGATTCCGGGGGCGCTTGGCTACTTGCTAAGCCAGCACTGGAAAAACACCCACTCCAGACCCTCTCGGTAGGCCCATTCTGCCCCTAATAACAGACATGCCAAAGTTATGAAAAGAGTGAACGCGCTCGTTAACGCTCGGCCCTGGAGGGCGATCGCCACCAGCTTGCCCCTAGCCGTCCTGATCGCCGGCTCCACCCTGGTAGGGAGCAGCTGGGCCAACGAAATTTCCGCTGCCGAGCCATTCCCCGCTGAGGAGGTTGAGTTGGCAGATGAGGCCGTGGTGGAGGATGCGACTGCGATGCCCTCTCCACCAGCAAAGGCGGTCGCCCCCGTTAAGGACGCCAGTGATGGGAACGCCAGCCATGAGAACGCCAGCGATGGGAACGCCAGCGACCTCTGCCCCAGTCAGCCCTGCCCCGATCTCAGCACCGCTGCCAGCGACCTCATTCCCCTGCCCGCAGCAGTAAACCCAGAGGAGCCTAGCGCCCCCACCCTGGCCCAAACTCCACCGGAGCAGCCCGCCGCCGCTACCGGCAACCTGGCCGCGGCGGCCCAAAACCCCATCGCCAACCTGATCAGCGTGCCCTTTCAAAACAACACCAACTTTGGCGTTGGCCCCGACGATCGCACCCAAAACATCCTCAACATTCAGCCAGTGGTGCCAGTACCGCTGAGCGAAGGCCTGGTTTTAGTGACTCGCACCATTTTGCCCATTGTTCTCCAGCTCGACGCTGGGGGGAGTGGCAGCATTTTCGGCCTGGGCGACCTCAACCCCACGTTTTTCTTTGTGCCGGTCACGGCCAGCAGCCTGACCTGGGGCGTTGGCCCCACGGTGGTGTTGCCCACTGCCACCGATCGCCAGACCGGCGCAGGCAAGTGGAGCGCTGGCCCCGCTGGAGTCGTGGTGGTCAGCTCGGGTCAGTGGGTGTACGGCGGGCTAGCCAGCCAGATCTGGTCATTTGCGGGAGATAACAGCCGCCCTGCCGTCAGCCAGTTTGTGCTGCAACCCTTTATTAACTACAACTTGCCCAACGGCTGGTACCTCACCACTTCCCCCGTGATGACCGCCAACTGGAATGCCGCCGCCGGCGACCAGTGGACGGTGCCCATCGGTGGCGGCGCTGGCAAGGTGTTTAGGCTCGGCAGCCAGCCCCTCAACGCCTCCCTGCAGCTCTATTGGAATGCCGTGCGGCCCACCAGCGGGGCTGATTTTTCCCTGCGGGCGCAGGTGCAGCTGTTGTTTCCCCGCTAAATCATCCGGCAATCCAAACATCACACCCGTACCCACAAGCAAGGTCCACGTCATGCCCCCAAGCCAACCCACACACCCATCCCTAGGCTGGGGGCGTTTCCTCTTCCCCAGCGTCGCCGCTCTGGCGGCCCTGGCGCTAACGCCGCTGACAGGGAGCGCCGCCGAATCGGTCTATTTCGACTTTCGGCTGCTGGGGCGATCGGTACCCACCGCGTCTCTGGCTCACTTTGCTGAAACTGGCGAGGCCGATGCCGCTCTGGCCCCTTACCTGCGGCGGCTTAGTCCCGAGCAAAAAGACAGGTTTAGAGAGGCGCTGACGGCTACTCAGCCGGTGGATGTCGTGCATCTTTCCCAATGGTTTTACAGCCCCATTGGCGAACAGATTCTGCTTTTTGCGGGCAATTTAATCGAAACCGAAGGGCGATTGAATGGTCAAAGGGCCATCCGGGCTGCCCTGATTGCTGCCGCCGCCGAAGACGGTGAAATTTCGCTGCTGGATGTGATTGACCACTTTCCCACCCGTGACCTGCGGCTTGACCTCAACCAGGTCCTGAGCGTCGTCCGCCAGGTGGAGGCCGAACGCAGCGAAACCCTGGCCGTGGTGGAGGCAATTTCTCAGCAATCGTTGGCCGCTGCCGCCGCCGCTCCGGTTGATGTAGCGGCGCTCCCCGATCTCACCCAGCCCGGCCCCTACAGTACCCGCCGCCTGACCCTCACCCTGCAAGACCCCAGCCGCAGCCAACGCACCTATCCTGTAGACGTGTTTTTGCCCGAAAATTTGGCGGCGGTGCCCGGTCAGCTTCCGATCGTGGTGGTTTCCCATGGGCTGGGCGATTCACGCACCAGCTTTTTAGATCTCGAACGCATGGCCACCTATGGGTTTGTCGTGGCCCTGCCCGAGCACATTGGCAGCAACAGCAGCCAAAAAGCAGCCCTGCTGAGCGGGCTTGACCACGACCTCTTGAACCCCCGCGAATTTTTAGATCGGCCCCTGGATATAAGCTTTTTGCTGGATGAACTGGAACGGACCAACGCGAGCCAGTACCAGGGCAAGCTAAATGTGCAGCAGGTCGCCGTCATCGGTCATTCTTTTGGCGGCTATACCGCCCTGGCCCTGGCGGGAGCCACTATAGATTTTGCCAGCCTGTCTGAGGAGTGCACGCCAGAGGCCAATATTTTGCTCAATGCAGCTCAGCTGCTAGAGTGCCGCGCCCTGGAGCTACGGGATGATCCTGCCGTGGCCCAGCGGCTCGGCATTGAGGGCGTGGGCGACGATCGCGTCAAAGCGGTCATCGCCTTTGCCCCAGTGTCTCACCTGTTTGGGCCCCAGGGCATTCGCCGCATCCAAATTCCGACGGTGATCTTGGGCGGGGCCTTTGACATCGTCACCCGCGTGGTGCCCCAGCAGGTAGAAGCCTTTAGCTGGCTCACCACCGAGGAAAAATACCTCTACCTGTACGAAAACACGTCTCACACTCCCCAGCTCACCCGCTTAGTCACGTCGGTGTTTCACGTCTATCGCGACTTTGACCAGGGGGTTGAAGAGGCATTAGAGCTCAACCGCGACACCAGCAAAACCCTGGCGATCGCCTTCGCCCAGGTTTACCTCAAGGGCGATCGCAGCTACGAACCTTTTTTGGGCTCGGCCTACATCGAAGCCGTCAGCCAGGAGCCCCTCCAACGCCATTTGGTGCGAGAACTACCAGAAAGTCAGCAGTTTTTTAGCGAATAGACCCAGCCCAATGGCTCTAGTCAATGCTAGCCCCCATCAACTTCCCCAATCACGTCCATGCTCCCCTCCGACCCACCGCCCTATAACCTCACCAACGAGCTGGCCAAGGAGCGCACCAGCGCCGCCGCCGATCGCACCCTGATGGCCTGGATTCGCACCTCGCTTTCGTTGATTGGCTTTGGCTTTGGTATTCCGACTCTGGTCAAAGCCATTGACTCGACCCGGCTGGGCGATCGCCTCGGCCCCCAGCCCTGGGCCAACGGCATTGGGCTGCTATTTATCGCCGTGGGCATTTTTGCGATGGCTGCGGCCCTGAACGATCACCGCCAAATTCTGATGCGGATTCGGAGCGATCGCTATGTCTACAGCAGCTCCAAAACGGCTGAGCGAGTGGGCCTTGCCCTGCTTGCAGTTGGGTTGCTGAGTTTTCTGGGCGTCTTGCTCAAAGCCCTGGGGGTTTAACGGCGGTGGTGACGACCCACAGGTCCTGGATTGATGCAATTTAGAGTCTGTCATGGTAAGCGCATTTAATTTCAACGGGTTCAAGCTCATCCTCCTCGGTCTGCTGACCTGGGGCTTGGTGACGTTCACCCTGGGCGCAGAGAGCGGGCGAGCACAGGAGCCATTTCCCGCTCTAGGGTGGACCTCCTTTGGCATCGAGGGGGATATTGCCTACGCCCCGGTGCGGCTCGATGGCGACGAACTCTTTTCCATTGCCGCCGATCTAAGCCAGACCGCTGGCACTCGAAGTGGCATTGGCGTGCTGCAAATTCGCCGCAAACGAGTCGAAAATCGCCTCAAATCGCTATTGCACGCCCTACTAGAGCAGGAAGATATCGCCAACTCGCTAACGGTCACCACCACTACGTTGAACCAGCAGATGGTGGTACAGGCCGTAGTCGATGGCCAACCCGGTCGGCCCATTATCACCATTACCTCTCTAGATGCCGAAATCTATGGCTTAACCGAGGCCGACCTCGCCACCGAGTACGCCCAGCGCATTCAGACCGGGCTGGAACGGGGTATCGCCGAACGGCAGCCAGCGGCTCAGTGGCCCCAGGCATGGCAAGCCCTGGGGGGAGGGGCGATCGTCGCTCTGCTGATCGGTCTGATGGGTTGGGGCGAGCGGCGATGGGTGCGATCGCGTCAAAACCTACAGCTACAGTATCTCAGCCAGCAGCAAGCCCTGAGCCAGCAGCAGGCCGCCCTCAACCCCGACGATCCGCAGCCCGAGCCCATCGTCGAGCAGCAGCACCAGCTCCACCAGATCAAACGCCGCATTGAGCACACCACCTGGCGCAAGCGCCTGCTGCAATTGGCCATGGTAGGGACGGGCCTGGTGGGCCTGGCCTGGGTGCTGTACCGCTTTCCCCAAACCCGGTCCCTCGGAGTTTTGCTGGTTAAACAGCCCCTAGGGTTACTGCTGCTGGGCCTAGCAACAATCTGCTTGATTCTGTGCAGCCGTTTGGCTATCGACCAGGCGTTGACCCGCTGGGTCGGTACCGAGATCTCTGGCGGCGCCGCTCAGCTCACCCGCCGCCGCCAGCGAGCCATCACCCACGCCAAAATTTGGAAAGACTTAGTGACCGCCCTCTGGATGGTGGCCGGAGTCATCCTTGCCCTCAACCTGATTACCCTATCGTCGGGGGTTACCCTCAGCCTCCAGCTCGGCGTGCTGGGGCTGGTCCTTTCCCTGGCCTTTCAATCCACTATTAAAGATTCGCTGGCGGGCATCTTAATGCTGGCCCGCGATGCCTACACCCTCGGCGATATTGTCACGGTCAAAGACGCCAGCGGTGTAGTCGAATCTATGGGCCTGTGTCTCACCCAACTGCGCAACTCCGCCGGGCAGTTAATCACCTTCCGCAACGGCGACATCACCACCGTCGCCAACTCCTCCCGCGACTGGGCGCGCCTGAATTTTACTCTATGGGTTGACCATGACACCGACATCAAACAGGCTCTCGCCACTATGGGCGAAGTCTTTTACCAGCTGCAAGCCTCCCCCGCCTGGGCCGCCAAACTGATCGATCAACCCGACATCCTCGGCGTCGAGCAGATTGACCCCCAGGGCATCTTGCTCAAAATCCGGACCCAAACTGCCCCTGGTCAGCAGTTTAACGTGACCCGCGAGTACCGTTTGCGGCTCAACCAAGCCCTCAAGGCCAAGGGGATTAAACTCGCCATTCCCCAACGGGAACTGCGGTATCGAGACGCTGATGGACAACCACCCTCAATCAAAAATTCAGCATCCTGATCGGGCTAACGTGTCATCTCGCACCAATTCAATGAAGTTGTTTTTAGGGCAAAGATTTTGAACATTTTTACTGAACTCAAACAGTTAAGAAAGTGGGCTATTCATCATTTTTTAATGGGTATGGGCTTGAGGGCAGGGTTGATCGCGACGGCTGCCCTGATGGTAGCTCCCGCGATCGCCCCCGTCTTGGCTCAAACAATTGACCCCGCCGCCGATGCCCTGCTGCGCGACCTGGGCACCTACATCGATGGGGCCAACGGCTTTACGGTAGATGTGCAAATCGAGGTAGATGAGCTATCGCCTCGGGGCCAAAAGATTCAGTACAGCAGTCGGGTCGATCTGGCGGTGCGAGGTAACGATCGCGTCTATGCCTACGAGGTGGGTGACCTGCGCGATCGCACCCTCTGGTCTAAGCCCAAGAACCAGTTACCGGCAATTATGTCGTTGTCAATGCGCCCGAGAGTGCGATCGTGCCCTACGTACCCGAAGGCTACACCACCTTAAAGCGGGGTAGTCAGGAGTATTACGTGTTTGGCAACACGTACTATCTGCCCTACTACGAGAGCGATACCCTTCTGTTTAGGGTCGTTTACATCTAAGGGCAAGTTTTTATCAACCAGTAATTGCCTTTCGCCAACGACGAGGCAAACCAAAAGCAGGTGCAGAAACGCCGCTGACCTCAACCGCTCAGCCCTATGGCCGACAACCGACAGGTGCCGTCATTGCCCTGGATGACGCACATTAACAGCCTCTCTGATTTATTCTGATTTACAAGGATGTGCAAACGATGGAATTGTTGGAGCAGCTGATCAATAGCTTAGCCGGATCGTTGAAGACCATCCTGGAAGGTATTTCCGTGCTCTGCATTCTGGTCGGCCTGCTGACCACCGTGCAACTTGCCGTCAAACAGCGCTGGCGATATGCCCTCTCAGGTCGGCAGACAAATCGCGATCCTGATGTATCTCTAGCGAAAATCAGGCTTAATTTCGGCCTCTGGCTTTCCTTGGCACTGGAATTTCAGCTCGGGGCCGACATCGTCAACACCACCGTTGCCCCCTCTCTAGAAGCCCTAATCCGCCTGGGCCTACTGGCCCTGATTCGCACCTTCTTGAATTTCTTCCTGGCCAGGGAGCTAGATGCCGAAGAAAATACGATCACCCAGGCATCTCTATCACCTGCACAAAACATAAATGCTTAGGTGAGTTGCTGCCCTGCGATCGCCCCCACTAGAGTAAGGTGGTAGATTCCATATCTGCTTATAAACAAAAACAGTATGGAATTTAAAGTAAAAGTAGGTGATCTAAGGAGCAGCTCTCTTATTTATTAATACTTGTTATTGTTAATTGGCAGCTTTACCTCCAATCAAACCAATAATTGCTCCAAATCCTATTTTCCAAGTAGTTGTATAGGTTTCGAAAGACTGATCTGTTGAGGTGATAGAGGTTGTTCTTGATAGGTAACTACGGAATCACCCAGCGGCTGATTTGTCCCGGATATTTAAAGGTGCCTAACAAAGTTCGAGCAGGCTTTCGACCGCAGGCACGGTATGCGCCCAAGTCAGCTCATAGCTAAACTCAAACAGCGGCTCCTGCCGCAAAATTGACACCCCCGGATAGCTCAGCCCCGGCACCACGGGCGCATTGCCGACGCCGACGCCGCCCGCTACCATCGCCAGGGCGTCGGCCATAGTCGAGACATCGACGGCGATCGCTGGCTCAAAGCCCGCCTCAGCGGTGTAGCGCTTGTAGTGGTCGTAGATAATCGGCTGGCGATCGCGATCGGGGAGAATAATCGGGTAGCCCTCCAGATCGGCCCAGCTCACCGCCTCTTTTTGTTCCAGAGGGTGACCGGCCTGCACCATCACCGCCATCGGCACCGTACCCAGAGGGCGACGGTGCAGTCCAGTGGGGATAGCAACGGTCCAGGCGATCGCCGCGTCGATCTCCCCATCCGTCAGCGCGGCCCCAATGTCTCGCTCGTCAATGCGCCGCAGCGCCACTCGGGTTTCGGGGTGAGCCTGCTTAAATTTTGCAATCAGCACGCCTACCGAGGGCTGCTCTGTGCCGATCACCATTCCCACCGTCAGCGAGTCAATGCCGTCGACCGCCCCGGCCCTTGCTGCCCGCACCGCCATATCGGCATAGGCTACTGCCTTTCTGGCCGAGTCGAGAAACCCCCGCCCGGCGCTCGTCAGCGAAACCTCGCGGGAGGTGCGGTTGAGCAGCTTTACCCCCAGATCGGCCTCTAGCTCGCTCAGCAGACGACTCATGGCTGGCTGCGAGATGCCGCACTGGTGGGCCGCCCGCCCGAAGTGCAGCTCCTCGGCCAGCACGATAAATGCGCTCAGCGTTTTTAGATTCATTGATATCAAAACTGGTATGCCTCAATGAATATTCTATATTTGTTTTCTTATTGATATCATGCTACTTATTAATAAGCCCGGCTGCGATACAGATTTTGATAAGGGCGCTGGGTTTGCCGCCTGGACAGATAACTTAGACCCGTTGAGATAGAACTATGCCGGAGCCTAACTTCACCCTGACATCCTTTGAGCTGTTAGAGGGGCTGGCCAACCATAACGAAAAAGCCTGGTACGACGCCCACCGCGATGACTTTGAGGCCTACGTCAGAAAGCCCTTTGCCCTGGCTCTGGAACTGGCTACAGAACGTTTAGCCGAGACCCATATACCGCTGGCGGGCGGCCCAAAAACGATGTTTCGCCAGAACCGCGACGTGCGCTTTTCTAAGGACAAGTCGCCCTACAGCACCCACGTGAGCGGTGTGCTGACTCCCTCAGGCACCAAAGCAGAAAAACAGGGGCTACTCTACCTGCAGCTAGAGAGCTCAGGAGGGCTAATTGCCTGCGGTTTCTATCAGCTAAAAGCGGCGGAGCTGGGGACTATTCGCGATCGCATTATCGATGAGCCTGAGACATTTGCCCATGTGCTGAAGGATCTAGAGGCGGCAGGATTGTCGCTCAGCGATGAGGACAAGCTGAAGAGCATGCCCCGGGGTTATGAAGCTCACAGCGACCATGACTACGCCGAGTATTTGAAGCTCAAAAGCTTTATCACCCAGATTCGTCTCGGCAGGGGTGCCTGGCTAGATGGTGACATTGTCGATTGCATGGTTGAGTACGCCAAAAACTGTGCTTCTCTGCTGGCCTTTGGTCGCGCCTCAGAGGACGATTAAGTCGATGGCCAAAGCGATGAATTGATTTTGAAACGTAATGGCTAGTGGTCTATCAAAACTAGGTTTGTAGGCGACGCGCTAGCAGGGCCCAAAAAGGTTGACTGCTGTTGGGTTCCACTTCGTTCCATCCAACCTACGAGAACTGCGGCGAAGGAAGTTTCAACTCATGATTAAGACTGAAAACTTTGAGCAGGTTGAGGTCACATCGGCTCAGCAATTGCGGGACTGGCTGGAGGCCAACCACAGTCAACAAGAGAGCGTTTGGCTCGTCACCTACAAAAAACACGTGGGCGAAAAATATGTTTCCGTGCAGGACATTCTCGATGAGGTGCTTTGCTTTGGCTGGGTGGACGGCATCCGTCGCCAGCTCGATGAGGATAGAACGATGCAGATGATCTCCCCCAGGCAGGCGCAGCACTGGGCCAAAAGCTACAAAGACCGCGTAGCCAAATTGACTGAGGCAGGGCGAATGCACCCGGCGGGCTTAGAGGCGATCGCGGCATCAAAACGCAGCGGCCTGTGGAATTTTATGGACGATGTTGATGCGCTAATTATGCCCGATGACTTGATCGAAGCACTGGAGAAACATCCGCCCGCCCGGGAAAATTTTGAAAACTTTGCCAAATCCAATCGTCGCAATGTGCTGCGCTGGATCAAGCTGGCAAAAACCCCTGCAACCCGCGCCAAACGCATTGAGAAGACGGCGATTTTGGCGGCTCAAAATCAGAAAGTTCCTCAGACTTAGGGGCACCTGGCAACGTTTTTCTGTCGGTGGGCAATGCCCACCCTACTATCCGACAACTTCGCATCGAACAAAACGATTTCCCGTAGGGTGGGCACCGCCCACCATTTCCCATAGCTAAAGCATTTTGTCCCTGCTTACCGATCCATTCTTGCGCCGTTCACTCTACTTCTTTGCCTCGAACTGCCCCAAAAACTACCCCAAGCAACCTCAATGTCTGACTACTCTTTGCCAGAAGAAACGATCGATTCAGCCGTTCAGGCCAGCGAGTCGAACCCCGACAACCGATACCTCAATCGTCGGTGGTTAATCGGTCTGGGAGTTACCGGGCTGCTCTTGGCAATAGGTACGCCGATGCTCCAGTCGCGTCTGGGCGCGCAGGATACCGAGACTGCCGAAGCCAGCGCGATCAACGTTTTGGCGGTCGAAACCCTGACAGTGGAAGCGGTGACCAGTTACGACGTGGCCCGCGCCTACACCGGAGAAATTGCTGCCCTGCGCAGCAGCGATCTAGGCTTCACTCGCAGCGGTGAATTAGTGGAGGTGCTGGTGGCGGAGGGCGATCGCGTTTCTGCAGGCCAGGCCCTGGCCCAACTCGACACCCAGAGCCTGCTCACCCAGCGCCGCCAGCTCGAAGCCCAGCTGGCCCAGGCCCAGGCGCAACTGCTAGAGCTAGAGCGCGGTGCCCGCCAGGAGGCTATTGCCGTAGCCCAGGCCCAGGTGCGCGACGTGGAAAACCAGCTCGCCCTGCAGCGTCAGCAGCAAGAGCGGCGCGAATTTCTCTATGAGCGAGGGGCTATTTCTAAAGAGCAGCTCGACGAGTTTTCCTTTGGGGCCGAGGCTTTGGCGGCGCGCCGCGACAGTGCCCAGAGTAGCCTTAACGAGCTGCTCAACGGCACCCGCCCAGAGCAGGTGGCGGCCCAGCAGGCCGTGGTGCAGCAGCTGGAAGCCAGCATCGCCAGTTTGGATGTCGACCTGAACAAAAGCACCCTCACAGCGCCTTTCGATGGCATTGTCTCGGCTCAGCAGGTGGATGAGGGCGCTGTGGTCGGGGCCGGGCAGATGGTGATGCGGCTGGTAGAAAGCGTAGCCCCCGAAGCCCGAATTGGCATGCCCACCCAGGCCGCCAGTCGCCTGCAAAGGGGTGACACAGTAACGGTCAACTTGGAGACAGAGCGCTACAGCGCCACAGTCAAAGCCCTGCTGCCAGAAATTGACCCCGACACCCGCACCCAGATCGTCGTCTTTCAGCTAGAGCCGGGGGCGATCGGTCGCCTCAACCCAGGCCAAACCGCGCGGGTAGAGCTGAGCGAAACGCTGCCCACTGGCGGCCTGTGGCTGCCCACCGAAGCGCTAACCCAAGACCTGCGCGGCCTGTGGAGCGCCTACGCAGTCGTACCCGCCGAGCCCGCCTCTGAACTAGACGGCGAAGCCTACCAGGTACAGCCCAAAGCCGTCGAAATTTTGCACCAGGAAAGCAATCGCGTTTTGGTCCAGGGAGCGCTGCAAGCAGGCGATCGCATCGTCGCCAGCGGCGTTCACCGCCTAGTCCCAGGCCAACAAGTACGCCCTATCAGTGAATAGATCCCAAGCTTTTCCCTAAAGAATTGAGACAACCCCAATTCAAGTCCCTCCAAGGTGCATTGCTGTGCGTAGGCGGAGCCTCGCCTTGGCGTTATGCAC
>PYER01000050.1 GCA_003017855.1 filamentous cyanobacterium CCT1 | reverse complement strand
GGGGCTAGGGAACGGGCTTTCTCCCTTCGGGAGTTTCACGAACGACTCCGCTCAGCCCTCGGTTATTTTCAGGGCAACGACGGGGCATTCGATTGCCTGTAGAAAATGAATTTATCAAGTTGAGTGGCCTCTCTTCGCTGCCCAAGTTTTCGCCATTATTTCAAATTGGCCGCATCATGACCTGCTTTGTCCTCGCGATCGCTCCAGCATAGCCCGATCGCGCCGTTTCACCTGCTCCATGCTCCTGGCACTGCGATAGATGCAGTATAGCGCCACCATTTGCACCAGGTGATAAACCGCCAGGGGGCTGAGGGGCAAAGCCTGACGGGGAATGAGGAGCGCGATCGCAGCCAATGCCGAGGTGGCGAGGCCTGCAGCCATCCAGGCTAAGTCTGGACTCGGGCACGGCTTTGGCGAGCCTTGGCGCTGCCGCACGTATCGCTGTCGCATGAACTGCCTCAGCTGAACGAGTAGCACCAGGGTCAGGGCGCTCAGGTAGTCGGCAATGCTGATAACAAAAGCCCAGGGGCTGGTGTCTAGCCCGAGTACCAGAGCCAGTTTGGCGATCGCCAGCAGCAGCAGCCCAACCCGCCAGCGCTGGGGTACAGACAGAGCGATGGCAACAAGAATGCAAAAACTGGCGATCGCCAGGGCGAGCACCATGCCCTGCCAGAGCCAGAGGCGTTGTTCCCAAACCAGCTGGGGCGCAAACCCGTGCAGCGTGCCGCCCAAAAAAGCGGCCCCACCGACGCTGCCGAAGGCAATGGCCCAGAACCTTGCCACCCAGCCTCGACCCAACAGCCCTGCCGCAAACAGCAGACATTCTAGTGCGATCGCATAGTCAGTCAGGGTCGTTATCGGTTCTGCCATAGATAGCCGGGTCGCACCAGATCGAGCTGAACAGCCATTCTATAGCGATGGCCAGTGGCTATCCGCACGGGGTCTGGGGCGCGACTAAAAATAGCCTCACCGCGCAGGTTCAGCGCCGAGAGACTGAGCGATCGCAATTTGCCTCAAAAAAATTGCTTGACTTAGAGTGCGCTCTAACATTTAAGGTGCAGCTATGGAACCAGAACTCACCATTCAGCAGGTCGCCCAGGCCACCGGGCTGAGCGTACATACCCTGCGCTACTACGAACGCTGCGATTTGATTGCCCCCATTGGTCGCTCGACCAGTGGCCATCGCCGCTACTCGGCCAACGACCTGCGCTGGATTGAGTTTTTAAACAAGCTGCGGCTGACCGGCATGCCTATCCGTCAGATGCAGCAGTATGCGGAACTCGTCAGGTCTCAGCCTGACTCCGGGTTTCATAGCCGACGGCAAATGTTGGAATCGCACCGCGAAGCGGTGTTGGCCCAGATTCAGCAGCTGCAAGACAACCTTGCCGTCATCGACTGGAAGATTCAGCACTACAGCGAGTTAGAGGCAAACCTGAATGACTCACTCAATCCATCGCCCCAAACCCGTTCGGCTTGATGCCGCCCGGCTTCGGTAGGAGCGGTAGCCGCTCAGCGCTGTCGATGGGGCCAACGAAAAACAGGCAATCGCAATCTAAACCAGGAGTTAAATCATGAAAACTCGTAAATTGGGTCAGCTAGAGGTCTCGGCCATTGGGCTGGGCTGCATGGGCATGTCGGAGTTTTACAGCGGGCGCGACGAAACAGAGGCGATCGCCACCCTGCACCGCGCCCTGGATCTGGGGGTCAACTTTCTCGACACCGCCGACATGTACGGCCCCTTCACCAATGAGGAACTGGTGGGTCGGGCAGTTCAGGGTCGCCGTGACCAGGTGGTACTGGCCACCAAGTTTGGCAACGTGCGCACCGCCGAGGGCGGCTGGGGCGGCGTGAACGGAAAGCCTGAGTATGTTAAGCAATGCTGTGACGACTCCCTCAAGCGCCTGGGGGTGGAGGTGATTGACCTCTACTATCAGCACCGGGTCGACCCCACCGTGCCAATCGAAGACACGATTGGAGCGATGGCCGAGCTGGTGCAGGCGGGCAAGGTGCGCTATTTAGGTATGTCGGAGGCGGCCCCAGAGACCATTCGCCGGGCCGCTGCGGTGCACCCCATTACCGCCCTGCAGACGGAGTATTCGCTCTGGAGCCGGGAGCCGGAGGACGACATTTTGCCCACGGTGCGCGAGCTGGGGATTGGCTTTGTGCCCTACAGCCCCCTGGGGCGCGGGTTTTTGACCGGAGCTTTCCAGAGCCCCGATGACTTTGCCCCCGATGACTATCGCCGCCACGCCCCTCGCTTCCAGGGCGAGAATTTTGCCAAAAACCTGGCCCTTGTCGATCAGGTGAAGGCGATCGCCCAGGAAAAAGGCGTCACCCCAGCCCAGCTCGCCCTGGCCTGGCTGCTGGCTCAGGGCGATGACATCGTGCCGATTCCAGGCACCAAGCGGCGCCAGTACCTGGACGAAAACGTGGCCGCCGTTGAGATTTCACTCTCTTCAGCCGACCTGGATCGCCTCGATGCGGTGGCGCCCCAGGGGGCGGCGGTGGGCGATCGCTACGCCGACATGAGCACCGTTAACCGCTAGGGCCATTCTGGTAGGAGCATTGTTTTGTTGTAACCGTCTCCTGAGCGGAGTCGAAGGGGGCGGTTACCAATTTTTCATTTTGAACTTTTCATTTTGAATTTAGACCAGCAGACTAATGCTGGTCCAAAAAGCCCTTGACGAAAAATTCATTGACCCACTGCTGAATAATCAGCGTTAGCGGTAGGGCCAGCAGCAGGCCCAAAAAGCCAAACAGCACGGCAAATATGACCTGCGACAGCAGCGTTACCGCCGGCAGCAGCGAAACCTGCCGCTTCATCACCAGTGGCGTCAAAATATTGCTCTCAATCTGCTGAATCACAATGTATAGAACGACCACCGCGATCGCTTTCCAGGGAGCCTCAAGCAGCGCGATCGCCGTGGGGGGAAGCACGCTCAGAAAAGGACCCAGGTTAGGGATAAAGGCCAACAGCCCGGCCAGCAGACCGTTGGCAAACGCCAGGGGAATACCCAAAATCCAGAGGCCAATCATGCTCATCGTGGCGATGATCGTCATATTGAAGAGAATGCCGATAAACCAGCCCGAGATCGCTTCTTCGCAATTGTCTAGCACACGGCTCACCTGCTGCCGCCGCGACGAGGGAAAGAGCTTGAGAAAAAGACCTCGATAAGCTTTTGGATTCATCAAGATCATGATGATCAGCACCGTCACCAGCAGCAGATTGAGCGCGATCGTGAGGGTATTTGAAAACCAGGTAAAAAATCGCCCAAATATCATCTCCAGGTTCAGGGTCTGCAGCCGGTCTAAAATCGCCTCCAGACTCTGCAGATCGTCTATGGCAAAGCCCGGTATGTTGTCGCCCAGATTGAGAATCCAGGTCTGAGCCTGATTGATCGCCTGGCTGGTCAGGCCAATTAAATCCTGCAGCTGGGCAAAGAAGGGTGGCACAATGACGACCCCAAACCCACCCAAAACCAGCAGGACAGAGACAACCAGAAGCAGAACCGCCGCCCTGCGATCGCGAATGCGTTTTTGCAGCAGCCTGACGGCGCGGTTGAGCACAACAACAAAGGTGACGGCAGCTAAAGCCAGCAGCACCACGCTGCGAATTTGCCAAATGATGTAGAGGCAAACTCCTAGAATGATTAAGCTTAACCACTGGCTAAATTTCAACGGAGGTTTCCCTATGGTGTGAATTTAGTAAGAACAGGCTAGGGGCAAATACCAAATGACGGCTTACACTCCAATCGTTTGGCAAGCAGCGATCGCTTTTGCGGAACCTGTTGCCCAGGCATGACCTAACCCGATTAGTCACGAAATCGGCAATCAATGACTGTCATTCCCGTGGCCACGGGAATCCATAGGAAGCAGCTACTCCAGAGTGGATTCCCGCCTCCGCGGGAATGACAGACCTTTCAATCAGCTCATGAATAAAGCAGCTAAGGTCGTCTGAACAGATGAATCGAGGCGATTGAAAGCAAACTAGCCATAGCGGCTTGCAAAGGGCGGCTAGTATTAATATTGTTGGTTATCCTCCTCTAATCGGCATCCTTCTCAAGCATTAGACAGCTTCAAATTATGTCTTTTTGTGGACCAACTGACTATCTGAGGAAGGATGAAAATCTGGCGGCTGTCGACTTTAATTTAGGAATGAGAGAAGCCAGATTGAAGAGGAGAATTTATGGATATCGTCAGGATCATAGCGGCAATTTTGCTGCCACCCCTGGGCGTTTTTCTGCAAGAAGGCATTGGCGCTCAGTTTTGGATTAATATCTTGCTAACCCTGCTGGGCTACATTCCCGGTATCATCCATGCGGTGTGGGTTATTGTTAAGCGATAAATAGCCCAAGGGCACTAAGCCGTTGCAGCCATACCCAAAGCAAATTCAAGCCCTGACCTTATGGCCAGGGCTTTTACGGTTGTTGGCAGGTGTAGCGCGATCGCGGCTCAGCCGCCGGTAGTGTTTTCGACATCAAAGGCAGCTGATTGTGTGGCTGTAGGGCCAACTAAGCTGTAGGCCGAGGTCGTCAAAAACCTGAAGTTGGCCTGGCGCAAGGCTTGCTCAATCGATGCCAGATGCAGCCCGGACGCTTGCTTAACTACAGTCATTTGCCCAACCTTCAGCAGGCGCGGCGGGCCGTCTTTAATCCACAGCGTAGCTACCTGATAACCGGCACCAAATGACAGAATCGATGCTCCAGAAAATAACGCTAGCAGCTTTGCAGAACTAAACAACTTAATCACTGTAAACCTCAAAATTTTCTGGAGCATCAGACTAAGCAAATCCAGTCCAGATGTGGAGTTCTGCCGGTAGGAGGACTCCAGATTCTAGACTGGACTTGGCACGGAACGTAATCCGAAACCGAACTGTAGCCGGACTACACCTGAGAGCTGCTGTCGGTGCTGAGTTCGCTTTCTTTTATGGTCATGGGGGTGGCGTTGCTGTTGGGCAGCTGGGAGGGGTTATTAGCCGCATTCAGCTCATTTCCATCGCGCATGAAAGCAGGGGCTTTCTTGTCGAGGTAGTTGCCCAGAAATGTGTTGACCGCAGACAGCACAACTGGCCCCAGCAAAAATCCGATGACGCCCGTAACGTAAAAACCCGGTACAAACAGGGAGGCTAGCCAGAGGCAGAGACCGTTCACAATTAGCGAAAAGGTGCCAAACGTGAGGGTATTGATGGGTAAGGTTAGCGCTTGCAGAAATGGCTTCACAAACGCATTGACGATACCGACAGAAGCAGCGGCGATCGCGGCGGCCGTGATCGTGCTAATAGTTATACCAGGTACTATCAAATCGACGACCAACAGGCTTAAGGCCGTAGCTAAGCCAGATAAAAAGATACTCCACATAGCAAACTCCTACTTTTAGTTACACAGGGATTTGACTCAAGGCATGGGTTCAAACCTAAAGGGCAAATGCTGTGGGACAGATGGCCTCAAGACATCAACTCAAGTCAATAAAGGCAGCGAGATAATTTTCGAGATATTTCTACGTCTGCCTCATCTCTATCTAGATTAAAGAAAACTAGCTCCCGTGGCTTCTACCCTGGGAGTCATCTTGATGCTTGTTGTTGCTGTTTAGCTTCAGCGGCAAGATTTAGTGCTCTATTTATATGACTACCTGCATAACCAAGGCTCCGCAAGCCACGGCTATCAAAAGATAGAGGTGCATTCTGACTAAGATATAGCGCTAGAAGGATGGTCTAGGCTGATGCTACAGCGTATAAATCGGTTACTTTCAGATCGATTCCGCTCAATTTGAATTCCCCTGGCTGAATTGCCACGACCGAATCGCTTTATCTCAAGCGATCGCAGCTGCAGAACCTTGAACGAATTTAAGCGAGTAGTCGTTCCTTCGGCACCATCTTTTCGTTTAAGTCAGGACGTT
Source organism: filamentous cyanobacterium CCT1 (assembly GCA_003017855.1). Classification (GTDB taxonomy): domain Bacteria; phylum Cyanobacteriota; class Cyanobacteriia; order Phormidesmidales; family Phormidesmidaceae; genus Nodosilinea. The sequence goes on along the minus strand of PYER01000050.1, from coordinate 23,836 downwards.
AGCTAAACGCTATAGGCAACACAATAATGAATATTCAAGACTTGCATCCCCATGGACCCGATGGTCAACAGCCGGAACAATGGATTGAGCGGCTCGCTCGATTTGGCTACGCTGCCAAGGGAATCGTCTATATAATCATCGGGGTTCTCGCCTTTATGGCCGCCGTAGATTGGGGCGGTAGGGTAACCGGCACTGAGGGCGCTTTCCAGACCATCGCCTCTCAACCCTTTGGCAAATTGTTGCTATTTCTGGTCGCTGTCGGACTGTTAGGGTACGTGCTCTGGCGTTTTGTAGAGGCTGCGAAAGATCCAGAACACCGTGACAGCGGGGCAAGCGCGATCGGCAGACGCATTTCCTATGCAGTCAGCGGCATTATTTATGCCGGTTTGGCCCTGTCTGCCCTACGAATAGTGTTTGGAAATTCGTCCGGCAGCGGCAGTTCTGGAAGTCAACAGCAAACGGCTACCCTTCTGTCTCAACCGTTTGGTCGGTGGCTGGTCGCGGCCGTTGGCGTTGCGAGCATAGCCTATGGGTTTTACTGCTTCTATCGCTCCTATTCCACCCAGTTTCGCCGCAAGCTCAAGCTGTCTGAAATGAGCGCCAGCACTGAGAAGTGGGCGACCCGGATTGGGCGCTTTGGGCTCGCCGCCAAAGGAGTTGTCGCCGTTATTATTGGCTACTTCTTTATTCAAGCCGCCCGCACCTACGATGCCAGCCAGGCCGGCACAACTGAGGGAGCTCTGCAAACGCTCCAGCGGCAGCCTTTTGGCGCGTGGCTCATGGGCATTGTCGCGCTGGGTCTGGTGGCCTATGGCATTCATCTTGAGGTGCAGGCCCGCTATCGGCGCATTTCTCCGTGAGTTTCAGCTCTATAAGTTTCAGCTGAGTTTCTGTGTGCCGCTTGGCCCGGTAAGATGGGCCAAGCGGCACCGCACGCCCGCTACAACCACCCATAGCTATCGGAGATTGAGTTCGGTATGGCGCGTTGGACAACGGCTCAGATTCTCAAGCGGGGTTGGTATCAGTTTTGGCAAGATAGTCGTCAGGTGCCGTCAAAGGTTTGGCGGCGGTGGGTGGGTACCCTGGCAATTGGGCTGGGGCTGTGCGCTTTGATTACCTTCGCCCTGACCGTAGGGGTTAAGACCTACACCGACCAGGGGCTGCAGGCCTGGGATGCAAGAATGCTGCCGGTGCTGGCCGATCGCCTGCCGCTGAGTTTTTCGAGGGCCATTACCTGGGAGTCGCCGGGCAACTTGCTCGGCATGCTACCCGTGGTGTGCGTATTTGTGGGCATTATGGTGGCGCGATCGCGCCCCCTGCTGGTCGCTACTATGCTCGCGGCCTACGGGCTACAGTTTGCCCTGGTGTGGATTGGCTGGGGCTACTGGAACCGCGATCGCCCCGATTTAATTGCTAACGGGGTCGCGGCCTCGGGGTTGCACTCGTTTCCGTCGGGCCATGCGGTGGTGGTAATCACGGTCTATGGGCTGCTGGGCTACCTGTGGTGTCGCGCCTCGCGCAGCTGGGTCGAGAGGCTTTTGATCACTCTGGCGATCGCCGTCTGGATTAGCCTGATCGTCAGCTCGCGCCTGGAACTCGGAGCCCACTGGCCCAGCGATGTGATCGTTGGCGTGGTGATTGGTGTGCTGTGGCTGATCGCGGTGATTGTGGCTCTCAAACGCGTTGAAGAATCGCTTTAGGGTCGGTGCACCGGGCCAATCAGCACAGCTCAACTGAGTCCAAAAGAAAACCCCCATACACGGCGATGGGGGTTGTGAGAACCGCTAAACTCCTATGGACTTGAATTGTCCTCAGTTCCTGCAGGCGTTATGACAAGCCTCAAACTAAGGACTAGGCAGGTATAGCAAGAAACACGACTAAACCCCAAATTGATGGTTGACTATAGAACACAGTCTGTTCTGATTGCCAACCGTAAACCCCTTGCTGTGCCTACATACAACTACACACAAAGTTTCCGGGTTTTTGCTTCGGTCGTTGAAAGGGTGCTTATTGAATTGGGGTTTTACCGATGTCTTCTAAATCTTGTGCAGCCTTAGTTGATTACGACCCCAAGATTGGGGCAACATCGCTCCAGGTAGAGCAAAAAGACCGGATGCTAAAGCTCATAACCATCGGTCTATCGCCTCAGCCCCTAATCGGTCGCGGTACTGGACGATAGCCGACCAATCCCTTACTCATCCTCATCCAGGTAAGCCGCATCCTCCATTTCGACTTCAATATCGTCAGCACCGTCAACGTCGGCCACAGCCGCGCCAATCTCTAGCTTCTCCCTGACCTGAGCTTCAACCTTCTGGGCAAACTCGGCATCCTCTTGCAGGCGCTGAATCGTATTCTCGCGGCCCTGTCCAATGTTGTCGCCTTCATAGCTGTACCAGGCTCCTTTGCGCACAATCACGCCGTGCTGCTCGGCCAGGTCAACCAGGCAGCCCATGCTGGAGATGCCCTGCCCAAAGAGAATGTCAAACTCGCCGATGCGGAAGGGGGGAGCGACCTTATTCTTCGCCACCTTGACCTTGGCCCGAATGCCGTACTCTTCGGTGCCTTTCTTCAGGGTTTGAATGCGGCGAATATCCAGGCGCACCGAGGCATAGAACTTGAGCGCGTTGCCCCCGGTTGTCACCTCCGGGTTGCCGTAGGAAATGCCGATTTTCTGCCGCAGCTGGTTCAAGAAGACGACCGTGCACTGCGACTTACCAATGCTGCCGGTAATCTTCCGCAGCGCCTGGCTCATCAGGCGAGCCTGCAGGCCAACGTGGGCATCGCCCATTTCGCCCTCAATTTCAGCGCGGGGCACCAGGGCCGCTACCGAGTCCACCACCACCACATCAATGGCAGACGATCGCACCAGCTGATCGACCACCTCCAGACCCATCTCACCCGTATCGGGCTGGGAGACCAGCAGCTCTTCGACGTTGACCCCCAGGGCAGCGGCATAGATCGGGTCGAGGGCGTGTTCGGCATCGACAAAGGCGGCCACCCCGCCTGCCTTCTGCACTTCAGCCACCACATGCAGGGCCACGGTGGTTTTACCCGAGCTTTCAGGGCCGTAGATTTCGATCACGCGCCCCTTGGGCAGACCACCCCCCAGGGCCAGATCCAGGGTGAGGGCTCCGGTGGGGATAGTCTCAACTTTCATGCGGGCGGCATCGCCCAGACGCATAATCGAGCCTTTGCCAAAGTTGCGCTCGATCTGACCCAACACCATGGTCAGCGCCTTCTCTTTCTCACTCTGCTCTTTGCCTTTCTTCGCCGCCATAATTGCCTCAGTACGGTAGGACAAGACCCCTGAACCCTGGGACAGTTGTCTTTAGAGAACCAGTATAGTACACTTGCACTTAATAGCAATAGGTAGTTATCCCAGTCACCAGTTCAGATGACCTATCATCCGAGTTACAGACTGCCGATCGCACGCTGGTCTGGCTATAACTGATCTAGAGCCTTCAACGTAGACCCTCCCCAGAGGAGGGGGTAACCCCGATGGCAAGCGACACACTCAGCACCCTCATTGCGTTTCCTGAATGGATTGTGGCTGTGACCCAGGGGCAGTCAGCCAGGTTCTTTTGCTGGGTGATTACGCCCGAGCTGTCAGCCCTCACCGACGGCGAGACCTATTCGACCAGTCAGGCCGCTCTAGCCGCCGGGCGCAGCCTGGTGCAGTGCTCCGCTGGCCCGCAAATCGACTTTAGCCGCTGTCGGCTGTACGACTGATTGACCTCAGCTGACTGACCTTCAGTAAAGCCACCATCCCCTCGCTCTGCCCTAGATACTGTGTTGGTCATGGGCTGTCAAGCGGTTGCTACAGCGGATTCAGGCGTTAAGAGTTTGGTTGGGTCATACTTTTGGCCCGAGACCAATATGCCATAGACAATGCGAATGAGCTTGTGCATGGTGGCACCAACGATGGCCATTTTGGATTTGCCTGCAGCCACCAGCCGCTGCCGCCAGGGTTGAAGTTCGGGTGCCCGACGCAGGAGGGTGAGCGCGGGGAAGAAGAGGGCCTTTCGGATGCGGGCATTACCAATTTTGCAGAGTCGAGTCTTGCCGTTCACTGAGGTACCCGAGGTGTGCTCCTGTGGGGTTAAACCGGCATAGGCGGCGAGCTGACGAGCGGAGCCAAAGGCGTTGATGTCACCGATTTCGGCTAGCAGTCGAGCGGCGGTATCGGCACCAATCCCGACGATGGAGACCAGCAAATCCGCCTGGGCCTGTAATCGCTCATGGCGCTTGATATGCGCGTGCAATTGCTTTTTTAGCGCTTTGACCTGGGCTTCAAGAAAGGTGATGTGAGCCTCAATATCGGCTTTGAGGGCCTCGGGACTGATGCTCAAGCGATTCTTCTCCTGAGTCAGCATCCCCGTGAGGGCATCGAGACGGCGGGTATACGCTTGCAAGGTGTCGATGTCGGCTGCTGAGGGTTGCCAGGCGCTGGGTGCCAGGTCACGGCAGAACTGGGCAATCAAGGTCGCATCGGGACGATCTGCTTTGGTGCGCTTGAGTTGGCTTTTAGCGTAGCCGTGAATCCGCACCGGGTTGACGATGCTGACCCGGTGGCCCTGCTGGTGCAGCGCCGTGGCTACCCCGTGACCATAGCTACTGGTCGCTTCCAAGCAGACATGGGCACAGCTCACACCCCGCTCCACAAGCCACGCCTGCAACGCCGCATACCCCGCGTCATAGTTGTCAAAGCTCTGATACAGCGGCTTGGTCCGCTCGGGAAACAGAATCGCTACATGTAAGGTGGCTTTGCTCACATCAATGCCAACCGGAATCCATTCTTCAGCCATGGTTTACGCCTCCTGAACCTCAGAGTAAGGGGGGAACGATGACGCGCAACGCTATCCTTGTGATCCAGTTTGGGATGTCGTAAAGACGCCCTGGTATACTGTCCAGTCTGTTGGTCGCCATCGCAAGGCTAGGGAATGGGAGGCTCTTGTTCTAGCGCGCAAGCTCTAAAGGGCTTGAGGGCGTGTCCAGAGTCACTCCTGCATCCCCATTTTGGGCTAGGCCCTACATACAAGGGCGTGTCATCAATTCTGGCCAAAAACCCTTTATAACAGCGGTGCCACGCCTGACCAAACAAAACAGGCTAGGGGCTGTAACCGTTGATTCTGGAGCCTTCAAAGGCTAATTGATGACAGCCCCTAGCCCTTCGCCTGCTGAATGGCGGCGTGAATGGTGTCAAAGGCGAACTGGTCGATCTGCTGGGCCAGCCAGGCCGCTAGCGGCGACTGGACGGGGGTGAACTGGGCCACGATTTGGGTCAGCTGGTCGCCGTCGAGCTGGAGGGTAGCCTGCTGCATCTGCGCCAGCAGCGGGCCAGGCAGCTGGCGCAACAGGGCGATCGCTTCGGGGTTGGATAGGGGCCGGGGCCGGCTTTGGGCCGGGGGGCCGTAGGTGTACTGTACGCCCAGGTGCTCGCTCAGCTTTGTCAGCAAATGGTTCAGCTGAAAGGGCTTGCGCACAAAGTCGTCGCAGCCGCTGTCGATGGCTCGGGCGCGATCGTCTTCAAAGGCGTTGGCGGTCAGGGCAACGATGATGGTTGGCGGCTGGGCCGTGCCCTGCGCCTGGACTTGCTCCTGAGCGCGAATGGCTTGGGCCGCCTCGTAGCCACTCATCACGGGCATGCGCATATCCAGCCAGATCAGCCGGGGCTGCCAGCTCTGCCACAGGGCGATCGCCTCCTCTCCGTTGGTGGCCTCGCGCACCTCAAACCCCACCGATTGCAACATCTGGCTGAGCAGGTAGCGGTGGTCGTCGTTGTCGTCGACGACCAGCAGTCGGCAGCCGGGCTGCCCTGCCGCCAGCGTCATCACCGGAGTCCGAGCCGGGGACGCGGTATTTTGCTGGGCCTCGACTACTGTCATGGGCACGGTGAACGCAAAGGTAGCCCCCTGACCCGGCTGGCTCTCAAGGCTGATATCTCCCCCCAGCATACGCACAAACTGACGGCTGATGGAGAGACCCAGGCCGGTGCCCCCCAGCCCCCCCTGGCCGACCTGCACAAAAGGCTCGAACAGGCGATCGCGATCGGCGGTGGCCAGGCCAATGCCGGTATCGCTGACGGTAAAGGTCACCCTCAGAACGGTGCCGGGAAACGGCGGCGCGGCGAGCGCATCGGTCGGTTCGACCCACAGCGTCACCTGCCCCTGGTGCGTAAACTTGACGGCGTTGCCCAGCAGGTTGATCAGCACCTGGCGCAGTTTAGCGACATCGAGCTCAAAGTGGCGGGGCAGGGCGGGGTGGCGATCGATGGTCAGGGTCAGCCCTTTGTCCTCAGCCCGCAGAGCAAACATGTCGTTGAGCGTGTTCAGCAAAGCATCGAGGTCAAAGCTGGCGACCTTGAGATTGACCTGCCTGGCTTCGATTTTGGCCATCTCAAGAATGTCGTTGATCAGCATCAGCAGGTGCTCACCGCTGCGGTTGACAATGCCCAGCGATCGCTGGTGGGCGTCGCTCAGGGTGCGATCGCGGGCCATCAGCTGGGCAAAGCCCAAAATGGCGTTGAGGGGGGTACGCAGCTCGTGGCTCATGTTGGCCAAGAAGGTGCTTTTGGCCTGGCTGGCCGCCTCCGAAATCGCCACCGCCTGCTCCAGTTCCCAGGTGCGCTCCTGCACCCGCTGCTCCAGCGCCTGGTTGAGCTGGACCAGCGATGCTTCTGCCTGTTTACTAGCGGTGATGTCTTCGTAGCAGCCGAGCACGCCAATGACGTCACCCTGGGTGTTGGTCAGGGGAATTTTGCTGGTGCGAATCCAAATGCACTCACCGCTGGCGTTATAGGTTTGCTCTTCATAGCCCAGTTTGGGGGTTTTAGAGGCCATTATGGCGGCATCGTCGGCGCGGTAGCGATCGCCATAGGCCGCCCAGGGCAGATCTAAATCGGTGCGGCCAATTACCTGCTCTGGGGTAAGGCGATAGTCGCCGGCAAAGGCCGGATTGCAGCCCAAAAACCGCGACTCCCGATCTTTCCAAAACACTCGCTGGGGAATGGTATCGAGCACCAGTCGGAGCATGTTGCGAGACTCGCTCAGATCGCGTTGAGCCTGCTTGCGCTGGGTAATATTGTTGATTACGCCGATGAAATACTGGGGCTGATCTACCCCATCTCGAACCAGCGTAACGGCCAGGTTGACCCAGACTACGGTGCGATCGCGGTGCAGGTAGCGTTTCTCCATTGTGAAGCTGGTGGCGGTCCCGGCTAACAGCCGCTCCACATTGGCGCTTTCCTCCTGTAAATCGGCAGGGTGGGTGATGCTAGCGTAGGGCTTGCCGTCTAGTTCTGCCGCAGAGTAGCCCACCAGTTCGCAGAAAGTCTGGTTAACCTTAACAAAGCGGCCCTCTAGATCCGCCTGCACCATCCCCACAGCAGCCTGCTCGAAGGTCGCCCGAAACCGCTCTTCGCTGGACTGGATGGCCAATTCAGCCTGTCTGTGTACGGTTTCGCTGCGTTTGCGATCGCGAATATCGCGACAGATGGTGGCGATACACAGCGGCCCGTGGGTTTCTGGGTCCTGCACCAGAAATATCACCTGCTCCACTGCGATCGTCTCGCCGCTCTGATCGTGGCAGAACGTAGCCTCTCCCCGCCACCGGCCGGTAGCCATCACCGTGGGCAGCGCCGTTTGTTCTAACTGCGCCACGGTCTCAGCGGTGTGAAATGAGCTGATCGATCGACCGTTCAGGGGGGCATCGCCCAGCCCCAGCAGGTCGCGGCCCGCCCGGTTGAGATAGATCGCTGCGCCGCTGAGGCTGGCGGTACCGATCAGATCGGTGCTGTTTTCTACCACCGCCGCCAGGGTTTGCCGCTCCTGGGTCCGCTGCCTGACCCGCCGCTCCAGCTCCTCATTGAGCTGCTTGAGGTCCAGTTCGGCCTGCTTCAGCGCAGTCACGTCGTCGACGGTGCCAACGATGCGCACAACGGCACCCTGGTCATCGACAATCGGGTAGCCCTGGGAGCGCAGCCAGCGCAGTTCGCCGTCCGGGCGCAGGAAACGATACTCGCAGTCGACTGGGTTCCCCTGCAGCTCTCGGGCGGCCAGAGCCGTAATCCGATCGCGATCGTCGGGATGCACCCGAGTCAGCCAGTGCTCCCGGTCCTTGAGCGCCTCGGGGGTGACGCCCGTAATGGCAAAATAGGCGGGGTTGACGTACTCGTAGCGCTGCGCCACCGCGTCGAAGACAAAAAATCCCTCCCGCACCGTCTCGGCCAGCTGCCGAAAGCGGGCCTCGCTTTGCTCCAGAGCGATTTCGGCCAGTCGGGCCGCGGTGCGGTCCTGGGCTGTGCCCCGCAGCTGCACCACCTGGCCCTGGTCGTTGTAGACGGCCTCCTCTCGGCTCAAGAGATAGCGAATGGCACCGTCGGGCCGCACAATTCGGTGCTCGGCCTCATCGGCTGCCCCGGTGGCGATCGCCCGCTCGATGGCGGCCTGCAGAGGCGGCCAATCCGCTGGGGGAATGGTCTGTCGCCACTGGTCAAAGGTAGGGGCAGGCTGGGTTGGGTCGAGGCCGTAGATACGAAACATCTCCGCTGACCAGGTGATCCTCTGGCTGGCTAGATCAAACTCCCAGCTGCCCATCTGGGCAATCCGCTGGGCCTCGGTCAGGCTGCCCTGGCTCTGGCGCAGGGCCCGCTCCATTCGCGCGCGATCGCCCAGACTCGACACCCCCCAGTCGAGCTGCACGGCCAGGGCCGACATCCGCCGCTCAACGGCAGCCAGCTGGTGGTGGGCCTCGGCCAGAGCGGTCTGCGCGAGGGCCAGCTGTTGCCCCTGACGGTAGTAGCCCAGGGCGGCCGTCACCGTAAAGACCAGTTCGTCGTCGGTGCCGGGGTAGGGCAGGTGGCGGTAGATGGCGGTCTGGGGCGCGGCAGCGGGCGGGGAGGCCCCAGATGAGTCGTCCAGCACCACCGTCAGCGCCCGAGGAAAGTGGTCGTAGACGACCTCTAACTCCCCGGTGTTTAGCCATGCCGCAGGGGCGATCGCGATCGCCACCTCATCGCCATTCGCCAGCAGCGGCCCAACCCAGGCCGCTGGGGCTGTGGCGGCCTGCCTCACCCTGCAGTTTGAAAATTCAGTGGTCAGGCGGTCGAGCAGCGGGGCGGGCGCGTCGAAGCAGAGAATGGTGAGCGTGCTCATGGGTGAAATGGCGCAAGGGGTAGAAAAGCGGCCAGCGGTTTAGCCGTCGTCGCCAGGGACAGCTGGCAAAATGACGTAAAAGGTCGTGCCCTGGCCCAGCTGCGACTCAGCCCAAATACGGCCCCCGTGGTGCTCCACAATTTTTTGGCAGGTGGCCAGGCCAATGCCGCTGCCGGGGTAGGTTTGGGTGTCGTGGAGGCGGTGAAAGGCCTCAAAAATTTGGCCCAGGTGCTCCGCCGAAATGCCGATGCCGTTGTCGTGAATGCCAAACCGCCAGGCCTGGGGCTGGGGTTCTACCGAAATCGTGATCTCAGGCCGGATGCCGGGCTGGGTAAATTTGAGGCCGTTGCTGATCAGGTTTTGAAACAGCTGCATCAGCTGCACATCGTTGCCCAGCACCCTGGGCAAATCGCCGTGGATGAGTTTGGCCCCGGTTTCGGTGAGGGCTACCTTCAAGTTGAGCCTGACCTGGTCGAGCAGGGCATTGCCGTCGACCGGGGCCAGCAGCGGCTGGGCCTGCCCCGCCTGGGCGTAGGCTAGCCAGTCCTGAATCATCTGCTGCATGCGGCCACTGGCGTCCAGAATATTCTCAAGGTAGGGCTGGGCGGGCGACGTTTTGATGTCGGGGCAGGCCAGACTGATCAGCTTGGTGTAGCCCAAAATGCTCTGCAGGGGCTGCTGCAAATCGTGGGCAACCACCGAGGCAAACTGCTCCAGCTCTCGGTTTGAACGCACCAGTTCTGCGTTCTGGGCCACCAGCTGCCCCTGCAGTCGGCGCAGATTGAGCTGGTGGGCAATGCGGGCCAGCACCTCGGCCTCCTGAAAGGGCTTGGTGATGTAGTCAGCCCCGCCAGCGGCAAAGGCTTTGACCTTGTCAAGGGTGTCGTCGAGGGCGCTGATAAAAATGATCGGAATGGCCTGCGTTGTGGGGTCAGCCTTGAGCCGCTCGCACACTTCGTAGCCGCTCATCTCCGGCATCTTGATATCGAGCAAAATCAGATCGGGGGGAGCCACCTGGGCCGCCGCGATCGCCCACTGCCCGGTCAGCGCCTTGCGCACCTTCAGATCATGCCGCCCCAGCATGGCCGACAGCAGCCGCAGGTTGTCGGGGGTATCGTCCACGATCAAAATATCGCCCTGATCGTCCTTGCCGCTCGCGTCCCTGGGAGAGGTCATGACTGTCTCCTGTGTCTGTCTCATCAAAACGGTCCTGCTGCCGAGCAGTGGCGCTGCCCGGTCCTGACGGTTGCCGGCTTGTGCCCAGCGCGCGGGCTTGTCGTTTTCGCGCTGGCAAGCCCCCACGTCTGGCCTTAGATTTGCTTCAGTCATTCTCTGTGGCTGGGGGTGAGGGGCCATCGGCTTCAGGGTGCAAACAGTCGAGAATGCGATCGAACTCAAAGTTTTTAGCCCAGTTGGTCAGGGTTTGGGTGACGCTGACGGGCGCATCGAGCAGCTGCCCTAGTAGCTCAATCAGGCGGTCGTCAGAACCCGCGATCGCGGCCTGCCCCAGCGCCTGCTGCCAGTCGGCGGCCATCGTCTGCAGCCACAGCCGCAGCTCAGCGCGATCGGGCTGGGAATCGGCTGCGTTTACCACCTCTGGCCCCTCAGGGGAGCCAACCGCTGCACAGCGGTAGCGCACCGGCAGATAGGCGGCAATTTTTTGCAGCAGCCCCTGCATCTGAAAGGGCTTTCGCACAAAATCATCGCACCCGGCGGCCAAAATTTTAGCCCGTTCTTCCTCAAAGGGGCTGGCCGTAAGGGCAATAATCACCGGGGCCGGGTCGAGGGCCAGCGCTTTGATCTGGCTGGTGGCGGCATAGCCGTCGAGGCCAGGCATGCGAATATCCATCCAGATCAGGTGGGGGTGCCAGGTTTGGGCCAGGGCCACCGCCGCGTGACCATCGGGGGCGGCCTGCACCTCAAACCCGGCGGCGGTGAGCAGGCGCACCAGCAGGTAGCGGTTGGCGGGATGGTCTTCGACCACCAGCAGCCGCCACGGGAGCTGCCCCTCGGCCAGTCCCAAAATTGGCGCGGCATCGGAGGTCGGAAACACCGCCGAGCGCTCGACCCGCTGCACCGGCAGCACAAAGGTAAAGGTTGTCCCCTGGTTGAGCTGGGTTTCCAGCGTGAGTTCACCGCCCATCAGCTGCACAAACTGCTGACTGATCGGCAGCCCCAGGCCGCTGCCCCGCTGCGAGGGGCCGGTCGCCGACCACTGCAGCCCCGCCGCGCTCTGCGTAAACGGTTCAAACAGCCGACTGATGTCTTCGGGGGCAATGCCGGGGCCGGTATCGACGACGGCAAATTCTAGGGCGCCGTTGGTTTCGGGGTAGGCGGCGGCCAGGGCGGGGGGCACTGGCTGCAGGCTCCTGACCCGCAGACTGACCCGGCCGGCCTGGGTAAATTTAATCGCGTTGCCCAGCAGGTTAATCAGCACCTGGCGCAGCTTGCCCTCGTCGGTGGCCACGTAGGCGGGAATCGCCGGGTCGCAGTCAAAGTCAAGGCTCAGCCCCTTGGCCTCGGCCTGGAGGGTGAGCATCGCTTCCAGGCTGCCCAGCAGGTACGCCAGATCGAAGGTGGTGACGTGCAGCGAAATGCGGCCCGCCTCAATTTTTGACATTTCCAGCACGTCGTTGATCAGGGCCAGCAGGTGCTCGCCGCTGCGGCTGATAATCGCCAGGTAGTCCTGGGCCTGGGCCTCAAGCTGGCAGTCGCGGGTAATCAGCTGGGCAAAACCAATGATGGTGTTGAGGGGGGTGCGCAGCTCGTGGCTCATGTTGGCCAAAAAGGTGCTTTTGGCCTGGTTGGCGGCGTCGGCGGTTTCGCGGGCCTGGCGCAGGGCGTCTTCGGTCTGCTGCCGCTCCAGCTCTGCCGCCGCCCGAGCGGCAAAAATACGCAAAATAAGCTCGCGGGTGTGGTCTTCGACCATGGGTTTGTCGTCGATGACGGCCAGATGACCAATTACCTGGCCCGCAGCATCTACCAGGGGAATCCCCAAATAGCTGATCGCCTGCAGGGCCGTCAGCTCGGTGTCGTCGGGGTAAAGGGCCTGCACCCGCTGGGGCACGTAGACGACCTCGTTGGCGACCACGCGCTCGCAGGGAGTGCCCACCAGGCTGTACTCGACGCGATCGCCCAGCTGACCATCCTGCCAAAAGGCTAGCGCCCTCACCCTTGCGCGATCGCTCGGCAGCCGCTGCGTGACGATGGCATTGCGCACCTGCAAAATATCGGCCAGGTAGCGCACCAGCGACTCAAAGAAATCGCGGCCCGTCTTGGCGGCGGTGCCCTCAACAATCAGCCGCAGCGACTCTTCCTGACGCTTCACCTGGGTCAGATCTTCGGCGACCCCCACCAGCCGGTACACCTCGCCCTGCTCATTGCGAATGGGAAAGGCCCGCGCCCGCACCCAGGCCGATGTGCCCTGGGGCCGCACGATGCGAAACTCTTCGTCGTAGCTGAAGTAGGCCAGGGCGGCGGGGGTTTGACTGTGGGGCAAACGTCGGATGACGCGATCGCGATCGTCGGGGTGCACCGCCGCCAGCCAGGCCGAGGGGTGGGCGTAGAGATGTTCGCGCTGACGCCCCCAGATGCTCTCGTAGGCGGGCGACACGTAGCTAAACCGCTGGGGCTGCAGGTCGTAGATCCAAAACACGCTGTCGATGTACTCGGCTAGCTGCCGAAATTTTTCTTCGCTCTGGCGCAGGGCCGCCTCCGCTCGCTTGCGTTCACGCAGTGCAGCGTGCTGCTCGCTGATGTCGCCGGTCGAGCCCACCAGCCGAATGGGCTGCCCCTGAGCATCCCAGAGGGCCTGACCGCGCGAGATCACCCACTTGTAGCTCTGGTCGCGGCAGCGCAGCCGATACTCGACTTCGTAGGTGGGCAGGGTGCGCTGAACTAGATAGGCGTGGTGGGTCGCCATGACGCGATCGTAGTCGTCAGGATGAATGCGTGACTCCCAGCGCAGGTCGTCGTCGTTGAGCTGTTCATCGTCGTAGGTCTGGTCGGCATAGCCCAGCAGCGCCCGGTAGCGCTCCGAGAAAAAGGCCGTCTGGTGGCGAAAGTCGAGGTCATAGATGCCGGCGTTGCTGCCTTGGATCGCCAGCTGCCAGCGCTCCTCGCTCTGCTGGAGCCTGGTTTTGGCCAGCTGCCGCTGTTGCTCCAGCCGGTTTGCGCTGATCACCTTGCCAATGCTCTGGGCCATCAGCTCAATAATCTCTTTTTCGTGCTGCTTAAACCCCTGAGGCCGGGCCTCTGAATCGAAAAAACACAGGCTGCCGTAGACCTCGCCCTCGACCACAATGGGGGTGCCCAGGTACGACTTGAGCCGCAGCGCCCGAGGCAGAGGCCGACGGCTCAGGTCGGGGCGAGAGCCAAGGTCGGTAAAGCCCACAGTCTGCTGCTGCCGAATGGCCAGGCTGCAGACTGTATCGTCGAGGGGGCAGCGCAGCTCTGGCCCCAGCTCCGGCAGACAGGCCACCATGGCCTGGGCAACAAAGTCGGCGTTTTCGACCTTGCCCACCAGGCCCCCGGTAAAGCCCAGCACCTGACAGCCGGTGTTGAGGTAGTCGGCCAGCAGCGCGTCAAAGTTGTCAAACTGGGTCAGGCTGAGGCGGTGCAGCTGCTTCAGGCTCTGGCTAAAGTGGTTGAGCGCCTGGGAGTTGCTGAGCAAAATCTGCTCGGCCTGCTTGCGAGCGGTGATGTCGCGGTACTGCCAGAGGTGGCCCTCCAGCCCGCGATCGCCCATCAGAGGCACGTAGTCGCGCTCCAGGGTGCGACCGTCAGCCAGGGCAATTTCTTCGGCCACGACCGGCTGCGCTGCGGCTCTCAGCGCCTCAATGCGGTTGCTAAAGGCGACGGGGTCACCCCATAGACCAACGCTATCCTGCACAAAGGACTGACCGCTGGCCCCCACCAGCGCGATGGGGGGCATGGTCAGACGAAACAAACTGCAGCAGGGCTGGTTCACCATCACCACCTGGCCGGCCAGATTCTCTAAAATTACCCCCACCTGCAGGTGCTCAATCAGCGTGGCCAGCCGCGCCGTCACGTGCTGCAGGCTGGCCTCGATTTGGCTGCGATCGCAGATTTCCTGCTGTAGCTGCTGGTTCTGGGCCGCCATCTGCTGCTGCAGGTGGCGAATGGTGAGCTGATTGGCGACCCGAGCCAGCAGTTCTTCTACCTGAAAGGGTTTGGTCAAATAGTCGGCGGCCCCCACCGCAAACGCCCGCACCTTATCAATAGCGTCGTCGAGGGCGCTGAGAAAAATGATCGGAATCGCCTCGGTGCTGGGGTCGGCCTTGAGCCGCTGGCATACCTCGTAGCCATCCATCTCCGGCATGCGAATGTCGAGCAAGATCAAGTCAGGCTGGGTGGTTTCAACCGCCATCAGGGCCATGGCCCCGCTCCTGGCGCAGCGCACCCCGTAGCCTTGACCGGTCAGGGTTTGGGCCAAAAATCGAAGATTTTCGAGGGAGTCGTCTACGATCAGCAGCGTCACGCCAGCAGCAGCGCGATCGAGCGCGGACGGAGCAGGGGCAGGGCGCAGCATGGCGTAGAAGCGAGATAAATCATCAATGTAGCCAACATTCCCCATTTAGCCTACGTTTGCCCAGGGCACCCGGTTAAATATCAGGGGCTCCCTGACAAAGGCGTCAGCGTCAGAGGGCGAAGATCAAAAGGCTCAGCTCAAAATAGAGAACTCCATAGCTACAACTACAAACAACTTGTGACCTGTCAGGAACTCCTGCCCGCCTATACAATGGTTGAGCCCAGTGCCTTAACGGCAGGAACTCTCCCATTGGGGCGAACAGTGGTGACATTGCTGTGACAGGCCACCCTGGTTGGAAGTCCCATGACGGTGGCCAGGACCATGACGGTGCCAGCAGCGTCTGAAGCGACAGCTGCCGTTGGGCAAGATGGGCAAAGGGGCAGAATTAGGCCACCGTCGCTGTCCAAACGCACTGTCCAAACGCACTGTCCAAACGCCCTGAACCAGGGTAGGAGCCAGAACGATCCGGACGGAGACGTCTGGACAGGAAACTTGGGCTAACGCCTCGTTGCTGGGCTGCCCCCTTAGGGTTGATGCTGCCATGAAACTGCTTTTGGTTGACGATGACGACATTTTGCTCGATCGACTCACCAGCGATCTGGCCAGCCAAAACTATGTAGTCGACGCGGCTACCGACGGGCTCTTGGGCTGGGAGTACGCCCAGGCCGCCCCCTACGACTTGATTGTGCTAGACATCGACCTGCCGGGCCTCGATGGGGTTTCGCTCTGCCAGCGGTTGCGTCAGACGGGCTACGAGGGGCCAATTTTGCTGCTGACGGGGCGCAGCAGCAGCACCGACAAGGTGCTGGGCCTGGATGCAGGGGCCGACGACTACCTGGTCAAGCCCTACACTCTGGTTGAGCTGTCGGCCCGCATTCGCGCGCTGCTGCGTCGGCCCCCAGCGGTAAACGACCTCAGCCTGCGCTGGGGCTCGCTGCGGCTTGACCCTAACGCCGGACAGGTGACCGTAGCCGACCGACCGGTGGTGCTCTCACCCAAGGAATATGGCCTGCTGGAGCTGTTTTTGCGCTACCCAGACCGAATTTTTAGCAATACGGTGCTGCTGGAGCGGCTGTGGAGTGCCGACGAAGCCCCCGGCGAAGAGACCATTCGAACCCACATTAGGCGGCTGCGGCGCAAGCTCAAGCAGGCCGGGGGCAACGACGTGATTGAGAATGTCTACAGCATGGGCTATCGGCTCAGGACCTCGCCGCCTGAGCCAGCTGAAACTACGGAAAGCGTCCCCAAAGCCTCGACTCACGGCGCGCCCCAAAAAGTGCATCAAAAAGCACCACAGGGGTTGACTGGCGGTCCAGTCAGCGGTGCTGACAACGCCATACCGGCCCGGACTGAAGCGCCTACTTCCCTTTCAACACCGCCCGCTCCAAACCGGCAGGCAGCGCAGGAACAGGCCGCCCGGGCTGCCGCGATCGCCGCCTTTGAGCAGTTTAGGCCCGCCATTGACGATCGCCTGGCGGCCCTGCACCAGGCTGCCAGTGCCCTCAGGGCTGGCGATTTACCAGAGGCCGTGCGATCGACCGCCTGCACCGCTGCCCATAAGCTGGCCGGGTCGCTGGGTCTATTTGGGTTTATGGCGGGCTCGCACCTGGCTCGCCATCTCGAAGACTGGCTGCTGCAGCCCAATGTAGCCCAGGGGCAGGCTTTTGCTGCCCTGGTTGACCAGCTTGAGCTGCATTTGCAGGCCGGGCCTGGTGAGGCGGTGCCAGAATTGGAGCCAACCGCTGGAGCCAGCGCGTTCTTGCCCCCTAGCGATCGCGCTGCAGGCGATCGCTATCGGGTCCTGGCCGTCGACGACGACTCCGCCATTCTTGCGCAGCTCCAGCGGGTGCTGCCGCCCTGGGGCCTGGAAGTCGTGCCCCTGGACGACCCACGCCAGGTCTGGGCCAGCCTGGAGGCCAGCCCCCCCGACCTGGTGCTGCTCGACCTCGATATGCCCCACCTGAGCGGGCTAGAGCTTTGCCGTCAGCTGCGCCAGGGCGATCGCTGGCAGACCCTGCCGGTTTTGTTTCTCACCGCGTGCCGGGATTCGGCTACCGTTTACCGGCTCTACCAGGCCGGGGCCGATGACTATCTGCCCAAACCGATCCTGGAGCCAGAACTGATCAACCGCCTGTTTCAGCGACTGGAGCGGAGTCGGCTGCTGCAAACCCCGGCGGGCACCGACCCCACCACCGGCCTGGCCAACCGCAAAAAGGGCACAATTGAGCTAGACCTGCTGCTGCACCTGGCCCAGCGCTACGGGCAGCCCTTCAGCCTAGTGCGGGTTGAGGTGGCCCCGCCGGCCCACTCGACCGCCCTGTTGAGCGCCCTGGCTAAGGCCCTGGCGGGCCAGTTACGCGGTGGCGATGCGATCGCCTGCTGGAGCCAGTCGGAGATTTTAGTCGGCGTCCTCGGTACCGACTTAGCTACGACCCAGGCGCAGCTGAGGCCCGCCCTTGAGTCAGCGGCGGCAACGGCGATTCCAGGACTGATACTCGAAGCGAGTATCGCGGCCAGCGCGGTGAGCCCCGAGCTTTACCTGAGTGGGGCCACCTACCCTGAAGACGGTCACCGCCTGGCTGAGCTTTACCAGATGGCCTGCCAGCGGCGAGGCTCACCGCAGCCCGCCAGCCCCGGAGGACAGCCGTCGCCCAGCTAAGCGCCTCATCTGCTGCGGCCTCACCGCTGTCTGCCCAACCCCTACCATTGGACCCCTTTTAGGACGTTCTACCATGACCATCAAACGCATCTTGATCATTGACGATGAAGCCGATGTGCGCGAGATTGCCAAGGTCAGCCTCGAAATTACCCGGCAGTGGGAGGTGACCACCGCCGCTTCGGGAGAAGAGGGTGTAAAAATGGCATCGACCTATCGCCCCGACGCCATTTTGCTAGACGTGGTGATGCCCCAAACCGACGGCCTGGCCACCCTACAGCAACTCAGCAAAAATACGGGCACCTGCCACATTCCGGTGATTTTGTTGACCGCCACACTGCGGCTGGCTACTCAGCAGACCTTTGTGGCGGCCGGGGCGCGGGCGGTGTTGGTCAAGCCCTTTGACCCAGGGCTTTTGGGGGGGCAAATCGAGGCCGTACTGGGTTGGCAGTAATCTCGACCTGCGCTAGCACAGCGGCGTTCACAGAGTTGTCACATTTAATCTCTATGTTAAGAGGGACGTCTTCTCCAATGCCCCATGCTTCCTTTAATCGTGGTCGAGGACTTGATCTCGGCCTTCAAATTTTGGAATAAGGGCATCCACGAAGGCATGCTCTACCGCAATGACTTCTACATCAGCCGCTACCAGTTTGCCCTGAGCGATCGCTCAGAGGCCTACCGCCGCGCTACCGAGGAAAGCAATAAGGGCTTTAAGGTATGCGTGACGGTTTCGAAGACCCACTACAGGGTGTGGGTCGAAATGCGATCGCATCTGGCCTAGCCAGTCCCCCAAGCCTTTTCCCCAAAGCGTCAAACCGTTCCAGCCCGACCTGTTCCCTGCCCCCCTGCGCCTATGTTTTTTAACCCGTTGAGCATCTTCCATGGCACACCCCACCTCGACCCGCTCCAGTCAAGACCTGCGTGATCTGGCCAGCTGCTCAACGCACCCCTTTGACGATATTTCGCTGCTGATCTGCCATGAGCTGCGCACCCCCCTCGCCTCAATTCAGGGGGCGCTCAAACTGTTGGGCTATCAGCAGTCGGGCTCGCTCTCCGACGACGGCCAAAAGCTGCTCGCGATCGCCATCAACAACGCCGACCGTCTGACCCGTCTGGCCAATGCCTTAGAAAGTCAGCCTGCGCCGCTGCTCACCCTGCTCTCCACCGCCGAGATGGAGCTGCTTCAGCTTGAGAACGACCTGCACCAGGCCGTCGAGCAGCAGCACATTGACCTGGCCTACCAACCCATTGTGGCCGTTGACAAGCACCAGGACAGTGGCCAAATTATTGGCTTCGAGGCCCTAGCTCGCTGGCGGCACAGCCAGCGGGGGGCGATCTCCCCCGAGGTGTTTATTCCCCTAGCCGAAAAGGCGGGCTTAATCCACAGCCTGGGCCTATTTCTGCTGGAGCGGGCCTGCCAGCAGCTGCACCGTTGGCAAACTCAGTTTCCGGGGCTGCTGCCCCTGAGCGTCAGCGTTAACCTGTCGGCGGTGCAGCTGCTCCAGCCGCAGCTGGTCGATCGCATTCGTGACATTCTGCAGCAAAACCATATTTCCCCCAGCAGCCTCAAGCTCGAGGTGACCGAGAGCGCCCTGATCGAAAATAAAGCCCTGGCCCTGGCCACCCTGGCCCAGCTGCGGCAGCTCGGCATTCAGCTCTACATCGACGATTTTGGCACCGGCTACTCGTCACTGGGGCGGCTGCAAGATCTGCCCTTCGACACCCTCAAGATCGATCGGTCGTTTACGCGCAACAAAAACTGGGCCATGAGTGAGGCCATTTTGATGCTGGCCGAGCGGCTGCAGCTCGACGTCATCGTCGAAGGGGTGGAAACTCTGGAAGATCTGATCTGCCTTAAAGAGCTGGGCTACCAAAAAATGCAGGGCTACTACTTCTCAAAACCCCTCGACAGCACCAGCATGACTGGCCTGCTGCTGCGTCAGGCCCTCAAGGGTACAGCGCCGCTCAGCCTGGCGCCGCTGAGTCCGGCTGCAGCCAGTTAGACCCTGGCCCCAGGGCTGGCGTCGGTTCAGCCGCCGGCTCCAGCTCCAGCCTCAATTCTGTTAGCTCTGCTGTTTTTCCCTGTGCTCTACCCATGATGACTAACGCTCGTCAGACGCCCTGCGAAGAAACCACAACAGAACGACCGCACCTGGCCCTGCTGATTCAAGATGGCCAGCGCCGTCAGATCGTGCCGCTGAGCAGGCGCTACTATTCCATTGGCCACGACCGCCACAACGATATTCGGCTGACCTCTCCGGGCGTGTTTTGCCACCACGCCAGCCTGGTGTGGCTGGGCGATCACTACTTTATTCAAACCAGCGGTAGTCAACCCAGCGACGGGGGTGAAAACCCCAGCGATAGCCGCCTGAGCATCAATGGACAACCGCTGGTGGCCGGGCATCTGAGCCCTGGCGACTCGATTAGTTTTGGCTGGGGGGTGCGCGCCCGGCTGGTCGCGGTTCGATCCGCCCCGGTGCCGATGCCGCCTGCCCCAAAGCCCTGGTCTGCGCTATCTAAGGCGCGGCAAGAGCAGAGGGGGCAGACCAGCTGCGGCCTGATCGAGTTTTTCCCTGACCTCATTCTTCGCGTTGACTCCCAGGGCGACATCCTGGAGGTGCAGCCCTCGGTGGACCCCGACCTGGGACGCTTGATCTGTTCCCCAGGCCAGTCGGTAACCGACTGCTTTGAGACCAGCTTTGTGGTCAATCTGTTCAGCTACGGCCAGCGGGCTAGCGAAACGCGATCGCTGCAAACGTTTGAGGCCGCCATTACCCTGGACAGCCAGCGGCTGTTCTGCGAGGTCAGGCTGGTGCCCGCCGGGCCGGGAGAGCACATCGCCATCATTCGCAACATCACGGAGCGCAAGCGCCTGGAGCAGGCGCTGCTGGCCGACGCCATTCACGACAGCCTGACCGGGCTGCTCAACCGCAGCGCGTTTATGGCAAAAGCGGCCCAGGCCATTGCGCTCAAAAAGAGCAGTGCCGCCTACAATTTTGCGGTGTTGTTTGTTGACCTCGACAATTTTAAGGTGGTGAACGACAGCCTGGGCCATCTGGTGGGCGACCAGCTGCTGATTGAAATTGCCCGCAAGTTTAAGACGGGGTTGCGCCCCTGCGACACGGTGGCTCGGCTGGGGGGCGACGAGTTCGCCATTCTGCTGCACGACATTCCGTCAGGGGCGATCGCCCTTGAGCTGGCCCACCAGGTTCAGCAGAGCCTGGCCATGCCCCTGCGGCTCGGCGATCGCGAGGTGCTTTCTAGCGCTAGCATTGGCATTGCCTACAGCGATGGTGACTACGACAGCGTTGAGGCCATTCTGCACCACGCCGATGTAGCCATGTACCGGGCCAAAGCCGCCGGGCGATCGCAGTACGCCCTGTTTGACCCAACCCTCGATCGATGAGGTTACTGTCACCCTATGTCGTCAACGCTCCAGACGGGCCTCACTTAGCGGCTAAAGTTAGCGCTGGGGTCTCGACTTTAGAGGTTTGCAGCGGGTCGTAGCCCAATTGCTGGCTGATCCGCTGTCGGGCTAAGGCCCGATATTCCCAAAAGTGCTCTCCAGCGGCACACAGCCCCAGATACATGTTCAGCATCTGCGGTTTGCGAGTGAGAATAATCCAGAGCTGATGCCAGAACTGGCGGCGAATTTCGGGGCGGCGAATGCCCTGATGCCAGAGAATCTTAGCGACTAGCTGCAAGCCCTTATTTAAGGGGAACTGCATGGTTTGTCGTCGGCCCTGGGGAGCGCGAATCTGGAGGCATTGTTGCAGGCAGCGATTTAAGTAGCGGTGGGGCTCGTAGAGTTGCCAAAACCCTTCTACGTAATCTTGGGCCAGGTCTGCCACCGGACGAGTAGGAACAAAATTCATCAAGGTGTTTTGGTCGCCCGTAGGGTGGCAGCTGGCATCAAGCAGGCGCTCCTCTCGCTTGAGTCGCTCCCAGAGGGCGGTGTTGGGCAGAGCTTGCAGCAGACCCAGCATGGGCTGGGGAATGTTGGTTTCTTCGACAAAAGCCTGAATGCGAGCGCCTGCCCCCGATCGCTCACCATCGAACCCCAGAATAAATCCAGCATAGATCAGCAGGCCCGCATCGTTGATCTTGCGGCAGGCCTCAGCCAGCGGGTTGCGAGTGTTTTGCACCTTGCGCGTCACCTGTAGGCTGTCCTGGTCGGGAGTTTCTATGCCTAAAAAGACGGCGTAGAACCCAGCGTCGGCCATGAGCTGCAGCAGTTCGTCGTCTTCGGCCAAATTGACCGACGCCTCAGTAATAAAAGTGAAGGGATACTGGTGCTCCTGCATCCAGGGAATCAGCGCCCGCAAAAAGCGCTTGACATTGCGCTGGTTACCAATGAAATTGTCGTCCACAATAAATAGCGAGCCGCGCCAGCCCAGGTCGTAGAGGGTCTGCAGCTCCGCTAGAGCCTGCTCAGTTTCCTTGGTACGGGGTTTTCGACCGTAAAGCGAAATAATGTCACAAAACTCGCAGTTAAATGGGCAGCCGCGCGAAAACTGCATCGCCATTGCAAAGTAGGCGTCGCGCTCCAGCAGGTCGAAGCGGGGCATAGGGCTTTGGGTAACGTCGGGTTTTTCGAGAGAACGAAAGATGCCCTTGGTTTCGCCCCGCTCCAGGGCCTCCAAAAACTGAGGCACGGTCATTTCGCCTTCGTCTAAAACCAAAAACTGCGCCCCGGCATCGAGGGCATCTACGGTCACCGATGTGGGGTAGGGGCCACCCACGGCAACGCGCTTGCCGAACCGCACCGCCTTCTGAATCAGCGCCTGAAAGTCTGGTTTTTGCACCAGCATGGCCGAAATGATAACCAGGTCACACCAGTCCCAGTCGGCATCGGTTTCGGGGGTGACGTTGCGATCGCGAAACCGAATTTCCCAGTCGGTGGGCAGCAGCGCCGCCACCGTAATAATTCCTAAGGGCGGGATGGTTGCTTTGAGCCCCGCCAGCTCCATAAAGCGATCGTAGGACCAAAAGGATTGGGGAAACTTAGGGTAGAGCAGGAGTGCTTTCATAGGTTTATCAAGTAAGTAAAAGTGCTTAAAAATGTGGCGCTGAATGCTCAGGTTCTAGCGAATCCTGACAACTGCGTACCTTGCTGATCTATGGCGTTTGCTGCAGTAAAACGTGTAATAAACCTTATTGGGTTGTTAAGAAAGATTTAGCTATACCACAGGTGCTTAGCGGCAAATTTCTGCCTGTGCTCAGTAGATTAGGGGCCACCCTAGCTGCGATCACCTGTCTATAGATAGAGGCGAGCTGCCCGCTAAAAATAGCTTCGAAAAAGAAAAATGGTACTGCTGAGCTGAGAGCAGAATTTGGGTCGGGTACAGGTGCAGCTGGGCCAGAGGCTTGATGGGCCATTTGCCCTAAATTATTTGCCCTAAAGCATTTGCTCCAAAGCGTTTACCCTAATGAGAGACTTTAAGTTTTGAATTTCTGCCTGTGTTCGGCAACCCCAAAAAACGATGGCTGCTATTAACCTGCCACTACTGATACCACTATTAACTTAATACCGCTATTAACTATGGGATTGATTCTGTGATTGCGGTTGTGCTGGTTCTACCCAAACCTTAATTTCGCTCAGACTGATTTGACCAAACTGGGTGGCGAGGGCGACGTCGGCGGCATCTCGACCGTAGGCGATCGCCACCCGTCCCCCTCGAGGTTCGGCCTGGGTGGCGTCGAAGGTATACCAGCGGCCATCGACGAAAGCTTCAAACCAGGCATGGAGATCCATGGGCTCTAGCTGATAGAGATAGCCCACCACCATCCGGGTGGGAATGTCCAGGCTGCGGCAGAGGGCAACGCCCAGATGTACAAAATCCCGACAGACCCCCACTTTTTGCTCAAGGGTATCCATGGCAGAGGTAGAAGCATTGCTGGTGCCGTACTGGTAGGTGACGGTGTGGTGAATCCAACGGCGAATGGCTTCGACCTGGTCGTAGCCGGGTTCGACATCACCCACGATGTCGCTAGCCTGCTGGCTGCACCTGTCGCTCTGGCAGTAGCGACTGGGCAGCAAAAACTGCAGCACGTCGTCCGGCAAATCTTGAATCAGGGTGAACGGGGCTCCGGGAGCGACGTCAATGTGGTCAGCAGTCTCGACCACGGCGCTGGTGGTGACGATGAATTCTCCGGTGGGAGCCGTGAGCCGCTGGCAGAGGTTGCCGTAGGTATCGACATACTCAGCCACCGGCACCTGCTGAGAAAAGGTATAACGCTCCTCAGTAATCCACTGGCCGTCACCGCTGCGGGGGCGCAGCATCAGCACCGTGGGGGTGGGTTCATCAATCTCAAAGGTAATCTTGCAACCTACTTCTAATCGCATAAAACTCAAGTCCTTCAATCCACAACGAACCAGCTAAATACCTGCGGTAGGAGAAAGAAATCTGAATCTCCCCATCGATGCGAAGCGCTAAACCACCTGTGACAGGTTAACCCTTCCGCCAGGTCCAGGAC
>PYER01000362.1 GCA_003017855.1 filamentous cyanobacterium CCT1 | reverse complement strand
GATGCGATCGCTGGCCGCAGCGGCGTAGTAGTCTTTGAGGGTGACCGAGCGGTCTGCCCCCAGGTCTAAAACCAGGTCGCTGCCCGCCCTGGTTCGCCCCACGCTGGCTGAGGCAAAGGCAGACAGGTTGAGCTGATCGCGACTGTCGGCCCCCTCGATGATGTCGTTGCCGGTGGCGATCGCCTTGCCATAGCCACTAAAAACGTTGACCGCCCCGTTGGCCACAATCGTGTCATCGCTGGAGGAGTTGATTACCCGCTCAATAGTGGTGCCAAGGCTGAAGCGCGTGCCCTTGCTGGCGTTGCCGGTTACGGTATTCAAGTCGCTTTGCTCAGCAATGCCGCCGCCCGGTCGCAGGTCGATGTAGTAGCCCGTTGAGGTCAGCGGCAGCGCCGACAAATTCAGGATGTCTACCCCACCGCTATCGACGATCGTGAGCCGCTGGGGCGATGGTCCACCCCAGGCTGTGCCGCCGCTGGTGAAGGCATGGGTACTAGTAAAGGCATAGGTCGTCTTGCCGGCGTTCACGCTTTTGGCCCCGTACAGGTGTTGCAGGGCAGCAATATCAAAGGGCATCAGCGTTGTCGGTGAACTGCCCGCCAGGTTGTAGGTCATCACCGTGTTGTGCAGGTTGTCCAGGCTGCTGGGCAGGAAGGGGCCTGCGGCGCTATCGGGGCCAGAGTTGTAGTTGCCAGGGTGCTTGAGGCCCAGAGCGTGGCCAATTTCGTGAATCAGCGTGGTAAACCCGTGGCTGCCTGGGCCAGAGGCAAAATTATTGCGGGGGTCGACCGCTGGGTCGCGGTAGGCATCGCTCAGGTGAATATCGCTGGCGATGCTGTTCACCTCGGCCCGGTTGTAGGCATCGTCGGCTTCGGGATAAAACGCATAGGCGTAAGTCTCCTGGGCCCCCGCATCCGAAAACATCAGCCGCATCTGGCCGTAGGTTCCACTTGCCTCGCTCACTTCGGTAAAGGTCAACCCCACCAGCGGCTCGATATAGCTCTTGAGAATCGTGCGAACGCTGGTTTTAATGGTGTCGCTGAGTTCTGAGACCACTTCGCCATACCCACCCTGGTACGTTGGCGCTGTCAGGCCGTTCACAAAGCTAAAGGTGACCTGAGCCTCACCGCCGGTACCAAACCGAGTACCGCTCAACAGCGCGTCGACTCGAAAATCTCCGGTGGGGGCTGTTGTGCCCGCTACTGGTAGCGAGCCGCTACTGGCGATACTCCGGCAGGCCGAACAGGCGCAGACACGCTGACGGGGGGCGTACTCTCTGGGCGCTGTTTCTGGGGGCGCTGTTTCTGGGAGCGCTGTTTCCAGAGGCAATGTTTTGAGGGGCGCGGTTCCCAGCCAGCCAGCCCCTAGCGCGGCCAGGTCTGGCCAGGTTGGTTTTGAGGGGTGCCCCTGGGGTGCGCCTGTTGCCCACCAGGTCAGCTCCCGCTCAGCAGCGGGAGCCTCTGGCGATGCTGGCTGCTGCAGGCCCAGAGATCGATCGACTGCTGGCTGGAAAGCGGCCTGGAGTAGGCCGTCGCGATCGCCTGGTACTATCTCAAACTGGCCGGTTAACGGATCCCAAGACTGCTCCCAAACGAGCGGATTCTCTGACCCCAGGGCAACAGCGGCGCTGCCCCTAGAAAAGGCTTGAAGGCTCACTACAAGCTACTCCTGTGCAGCAATTGATTCAGTCAGGTAGATGCTGGAGGAAATGACTGTAGCGGAACTGTAGAACTGTAAAGAAGGTAGTCGCCCTGTAGAAACGTTAGGTCAGACTGAAGGGCACTTGCTCAGCTGCCCATTTAACTTAACGCTCTGCTCTAGTGTACTCAAAGGCGGGTCTCTATGCGGGCGCAAAAAAAGGGAGGCTGCGATCGCCTCCCCGTACGTATGGGTTACCCGTGCCCCTGAGGGCTAATGGCGCTAGCGGTACCTAAAGTTGCGGTAGACCAGGCGTGAGTTGAGCCCGCGCCCGCGCAAGAAGTTGACCACTGCGCTGGCATCGTTGCGATCGGTACATTCCGCCGCATTGATAAATCGCCCCTGGGGCGCATTCTCAAAGCGAGGGTTGATGACACAGGTCAAACCACCTACACCCTGGCTGCTGCCACTGGGTAGCACCTGGCGCACCCGCTGGAGTTCATTGTCGCCACCAAAGACAGCGGCCACATAAGGCTCTAGGCCAGCTCCATCGGGCACGGTGCCACCGCTACCAAAGCACTCGGGTCGATCGGCCTGGGGAATATTAGTTACCAGAGGCGCAGAGTTGACTCTAGGTTCTGACACTAGCACCCCGCCGTTGGGGGCAATCACATCCAGTTGTGCCTGTCCATCACCACTGACTCGAACGAAGTAGCGGGCCGCAGCACCGCCAAAACTTTGACCGCCAAAGTAGTTGACCCAGCAGGTGTAGGGGGCGACCTCAGTGGCTTCTGCGGTGGCAGTCAGACCATTGACCAGGGTTTGACCAGTGACTTTGTTAAAAACATTCATCTTGGTCACGCCGTTGTCGTTAAACACCCGCACGGCGTAATTTTGGGTTTCAAAGCCGACAAAGGTGCGGTTGAGCAGGTCGCCCTGTCCAGGGTTGGGGTTAGGGCTAGGGTTGGCTCCGGGAAGGAAAAAGTCTCGAACGCTGGTGCTGTTTTGGCTCAGCAATACGGAACTGGTCGAGAGATCAACGATTTCGAGGCGAGCCTGGTTATTAGTTAGGTTGCCACTAGCCCGGTAAACCACGTTGCGGCCTGCACGCGAGCCAAAGCTGTCATAGCTGATCCAGTCGCTACTGATAATTCCGTCGCGGCGGGTAACGGGAGCATTGAGTTGTTCAGACTGCCTAGTGTCTCTGTTGTAGACATTCATCCGCAGGGTCTGAGAATTCCTGGGAAAGACGCTAACAGTAAAGGTAGCGGTTTCAAAGTAGAGAGTGGCATTGCCCGCGGTGTTGGGGTCCTGGGCCAACAACCCTTCCAATCCAGCTTCGGCGGCAGTGTTGGGCGTCAGCGTTGTGGGCTGAGCCGCACCGTACCCTGGCACCGATAGGCCCGTTACCAGAAAGACCGAGGTAATAAACAGCGCCAGCGACTTAAACAGCCGCTTTGACCAGCGGCTAAGGGGGACATCGGGCCAGACTGGTTTCATGAACATTAGCTCCCTATACTCCTCACTTGAGAAACCCGTTAGGCGACCAAATCGGGAACGTGCGGGTATAGAACCCCGGTTTCTCTGCAAATACGGCTGTAATTTTAGCTAACTTTCCCTAAAGCGCTCTTTTTTTTAGTTGGCGTTTACATCGGCAGCAGTTTAAGCCAGCGGCATGCTGCGTTTTACCAGTAGCGGTGCAGCTAGCTTTGGTCGGATGCGTTCCTCAGCTGTTGCAACAGCTGCTGTACCTCAGGCGAGAGGTCAATGGGCAGATGCCCGGAGCGAATGTGTAGATCGCGCTGGGGAAAGGGCACTTCGATGCCGTGATAATGCAGGCTAGCCTCGATCGCAAAGTAGAGGTCACTTTTAATGACAAATTGACGGTTGGGCTGAGCGATCCACACGAGCAGTTCGAAGTTGAGGGCGCTGTCGCCAAACCCTAGAAAAAACACCTGGGGGGCGGGGGCCGAGAGAATTTCCTGATTTTTCTTACAAGCGTCGAGCAGGGCAACCTTGACCTGTTGGGGATCAGTGCTGTAAGACACGCCTACCGGCAGCCGAATGCGCGATACCGGATTGTCGTGGCTCCAGTTGATCACCTCGGACTCTAAAAAGCGGGAGTTTGGCACAATAATCGACACGTGGTCTAGGGTGCGAATGGCGGTGCTGCGAGAGCCAATGCGGGTAACTGTGCCGCTGACATCGCCAAAATCTACGAAATCACCCACCTGTACCGGACGCTCAAACACCAGCACCAAACCGCTGACAAAGTCTTTGACTAACCCCTGCAGGCCCAGACCAACCCCAATCCCCAGACCGCTAGCGATCAGCGCAATGGAGCTGAGGTCAATGCCCCAGAGCTGAAGAATGACGACGGTGCCCAGCAAGATCAGGGTGTATTTGGAGAGCACCGCGATCGCCTCCTGGGCGGCAATGCTGATGCCCGTAGCTCGCAGCACCCGCGATCGCATCACGTTGGTCAGGGCGCTGGCCACAATCACGACCGCCAGCAGCACCGCCAGCAGCATCATTAGCCCCAGCAGCGAGTACGAGCGATCGCCCAGCAGCAGGCTGCGGTCAAACAGCCCCTCGCGCAGACTCTGGGTGACCCGATAGCTGATGCGGCGGGTCAACGGAAAGAGATTGGCAACATAGGCTAGCGCCGCAAACCCGATGGCGCAGCGCACCAAAAAGAGACTAATTCGAAACAGCAGATTGAGCCCGGTCGACTCATGCTCGGGGTCGTCAGGGTCGATGGGTGAAAAGGCAAACCGATTTAGCACGGCCCACAACCAGCGATGCCAGAGCCACCCGGCCAGCCAGTGCAGCGCCAGGGCGGCGGCCAGGGCCGTCAAGGTTTTGGTCAGAGCCTGTACCCAGAAGCCTGACTGGCGATCGCTGCGGGCCTGACTCAGCGCAGTGGCGATCGCATTTACCCACTGATCGGCCTGGGCTTGGAGGGTATCGGCCTCACCCACCTGTACATCGGCATTGGTCACCGTCATGATGTAGCGATCGCCCGCCAAAATCACCGGATTACTGCTCAACGTTGCCCCATCGCTGCCCTCCACATTGCGCAGTTCGGCCTGCACGTCGACCGGCTCAGCACGTTCAATCAGCGGATTCAAGTTGGTCTCAATCGCCAGGGCGCGCTCTGCCGCCGTCAAATCTCCAGCCGCAGGCACGTCAAACAAAAACAACCCGTCGAGAAATACAGGCTCGGTCTCGATCGCCTGAGCCAGCACCACTCCCCCCGACCCGTGCAGCACCACGGCCAGCACCAGACCGCAGACAAGGCGGACTAGCCAGCGAGGGAAGGACACTCCTGTAGGCATGGGCAGGGAGCTGATACGTCGAGATCAGCATAGCGTTTGGGGGAAGGGGAGTGGGTGGGTAGGGGAGTGGGTAGGTAGG
>PYER01000361.1 GCA_003017855.1 filamentous cyanobacterium CCT1 | reverse complement strand
CGTAAGCGAGGCAAGGCACTGCTGGGCAACCTATTGGAGACCTTGTTGAACTAGCTCCTCAAAATCCGTATTGAGCCAAAACTTTTTGCCCAGCTGTCGATCTGCGGTCTCGCCAAACGACTACTCCACAAAGGTGACCAATTCAGACCCACTTTTGGAGGCAACGATGAAATTTATCTGTCTGGGCTACTTCGACGAAGCGCAGTGGGACAGGCTCTCTGCAGCCGAACAGGCGACTCTGATGGCCGACTGCTTTGCCTACGACGACGAGCTGAAGCGCGGCGGCCACTTTTTGGGTGGAGAAGCGCTGCAAAGCGTCAAGAACGCGGCCACGCTGCGCTACCAGAACGGCAGAGTGACCGTCACCGATGGCCCCTTTGCCGAAACCAAAGAGCAGCTCGGTGGCATTCTGATGCTGGAGGCGCGTGACCTCAACCACGCCATTCAGCTAATGTCGCACCATCCGGGCGTGCGCAGCGGCCCCTTCGAGATTCGCCCCGCCGATGAGGAGATTAATGCCCAGGTCAACCAGGGCAAAACCCTGGAGACCAATCTGTACTGATATGGCTATAGCCACATGGGTTGGGACAGCATGCTAACACCGTCATTCCCGCGCATGCGGGAATCCACTCTAGAGGAACTGCTCCCAAATGGATTCCCGTTGCTACGGGAATGACGGACAGCTACTACATTGCGAAAAAGTCCTAACAACGATGGTTGCGGCAATAAATTCAAAGCACACATTAGTTTAAGGAGAACTCACCATGACAACCAAAACCCTCGCCCATCCCCCCGTCGTGTCAACCGACATCTGGCTAGCTGAGCGCAAAGCGCTGCTGGCCGACGAAAAGGAGCTGACCAAACAGCGCGATCGCGTCAATGCCAAGCGCCGCCGCCTACCCATGGTCAAGCTTGAGAAAACCTACCGCTTTGACGGCCCAACCGGGCCAACCAGCCTGCTCGATCTGTTTGAGGGTCGCCTGCAGCTGCTGGTCTACCACTTTATGTTTGCCCCCGAGTGGGACAACGGCTGCTCGGGCTGTACCGGCCTGGTCAACGCCCTGGGCGATCTGAGCCTGCTGGGCGATCGCGACACCACCCTGGTGCTCGTCTCCCGCGCGCCGCTGGCAAAGCTGGAGGCCTACAAAGCTCGCCATCAGTGGACTCTGCCCTGGGTTTCATCCTTTGACAGCGACTTTAACTACGACTTCCACGCCTCGCTCGATGCCTCGGTGGCTCCGATGCAGTACAACTACCGCGACCTGTCCAGTCTGGACGAGCAAGAACATTACACCGCTGGCGAACGTCACGGCATGAGCGTGTTCTTTCGCATCGACGACGACGTTTTTCACACCTATTCGACCTATGCCCGAGGGTGCGAAGGCTTAACCGACGCCTACAGCCTGCTCGACCTGACCCCCTACGGTCGCCAGGAAGACTTTGAAGATTCTCCCCCCGGCTGGCCGCAGCAACCTACCTACGGATAAAAGCATCTGTAAACGGGGTGGGGCAGAGTTATAAAACCTGTTTGCTCACCCCGTTCAAAAAGCCCGTTCAACAACTCTAGGAGAACTATTATGCAGATTGGACCGCAGACAGAACACCACTGGCTCGACAAACTCGTGGGCAAATGGGTCAGCGAATGCGAATGCAGCATGGGACCCGACCAGCCCCCCTCAAAAACTCGCGGTACTGAGGTGGTGCGCAGCCTGGGCGGGGTCTGGGTCGTGGCCGAAGGCGAGGGCGAAATGCCCGACGGCGACACCGGCACAACCATCATGACCCTGGGCTACGACCCGCAGACCCAGCGCTACACCGGCACCTTTGTCGGCTCTATGATGACCCATCTTTGGATCTACAGCGGCACGCTGAATGAGGCCAAAACAACCCTCACCTTAGAAACTGAGGGGCCTAATTTTGGTGAAACCGGTATGGCTCCTTACAAAGACATTATTGAGTTTGTTGACGACAACCACCGCGTCATGACCTCACAGATTTTGACTGACGATGGCCAGTGGCACCAGTTTATGACCGCCCACTACTATCGACAGTAGCCGCTTACCCCATTGACGTTGGGAGCTAAACCATGAAATACATGCTGCTGATTTACAGCGACGAAAACGCCTGGACCGACGATGAGCAGGAGCGCTGCTACCAGGAGTCGGTGCAGCTAACCCAAGACCTGCACGCCAGCGGCAAATACCTGGGGGCCTCTCCGTTGCACTCGGTGGCGACCGCTACCAGCGTGCGGGTGCGCGACGGCAAACGCCTGGTGACCGATGGCCCCTTTGCCGAAACCCGAGAGCAGTTGGGCGGCTACTTTTTAATCGACGCGCAGGATCTCGATGACGCGATCGCGATCGCCGGTCGCATTCCCTCGGTGTATAAAGGCACCGTCGAAATTCGCCCCATTCTAGAGCTGACGGGTTTGCCTTCAGACCTCTAGCAGATAACAAAACCCGTAGCTAGGGCTTACGGTGGCTTTTACCCGTCGATTTTACCCGCCCCCATTCGACTAAGTAACAAAGCCCATTGCAAGGCTAAATCCACAGCAACTTACCTCAACTAGACATCACTAAACTCATCAAGGAGCCCCCATGGCACGCAAGATTTTCGTTAACCTACCGATCAAAAATCTCGACCAGTCGGTTGAGTTCTTTACTCAGCTGGGCTTCTCGTTCAACCCTCAATTCACTGATGAAACGGCCACCTGCATGGTGGTCAGCGACGACATCTTCGTCATGCTTTTGACTGAAGAAAAATTCAAAATGTTCACCCCTAAACCGATTTGTGACGCTACCAAAAATACTGAGGTGCTGGTGTGCCTGTCCTGCGAGAACCGTGAAGAGGTCGATACTCTGGTGCGCAAGGCCCTCGCTGCCGGAGGCACCACCTACAAAGATCCCCAAGATCACGGGTTTATGTACGGCCACGGGTTTCAAGATTTGGACGGCCACATTTGGGAACTGATGTACATGGACCCCAGCGCCGTAAATTAGTGAGCGATCGCCTGACTGTCTGATACTAAATCCTGCTTGGATACCCCCAATACCTCTGGGCGAATGCCATTCGCCCCTACAGGTTGGCCTTTTGGGAATCGGGGGTTTGTGATTCGGATTTGGTATGACACACTTCCAATGTAGGTTGGGTGAAACGCAGTGGAACCCAACAGCAGTCAGCCTTGTTGGGTTCTGCTGTCGCGCCACCCAACCTACAAATTTAGAATTCCTCGTTCCACTGCTCTGCGGTGGAATGCCTACCCGAGGCTCTGCCTCCCCTAAAAAAAGCGGCGGAGCCGCAAAACCAGGGTGCCCAAGCAGAGCAAGGGCACCAAAGTGGGGCTGGATATGGGCAATTCTTATCCTCGTATCGCTAAACCCTATGCAAAAAGTGGGATGCACCGACTGTTTTGGGTGCACCCCACTTTTGTAAATAATTCGAGTTCTGCTCAGGCCGCGCTGTCGGTTTTGCGCACCGGACGCTTGCGATCGCGCTTGCGAATGCCGCCAGCCATTTCGTACTCGTAGCTATCTTTGCCATACCGGGCGGCAACGGCGATTAGCATGCGCTCTGAAAGCTCGCGGATCTCTTTTTCGGTGTCGCGCACGGTGCTGAGGGCGCGATCGGCAAAGGAGAGCGATTCGTTGTAGGTTTCGAGCTGCGATCGCAACAGCTCAAGCCGAAGGACATAGTTTTCTAGGGTCAGCCCTTCGCCCAAATTTAGGGTGGAGCTAACCGATTTGAGGGCCGCCGCGCGACGCTCGCCTCGGTCTAAAGTGGAGGAACTTCTCTTTTTTCTGGGCATTAGATGCACCGTAGTAAGGTGGACTCTTTCAAAATGGCACAGGGATCCAGGCGTCGAAACTGATACTTATGCGGGATCTGGCGAGTGCGTTTTGGCTGAGCGCTCTCGGTAGTTTTGCGGCTTTTGCCCCTAGCGAGGCAGAGCCCAATAGCGAAAGATGGAAGCGTTGATTGAATTCATGACGGCGTTTATTGAATTCGTGCGAGTGAATTCGACAAATGCTCGTCCATTCATAATAAATGCTTTAGCGTTACTTGAATTCGCTAAAGCATTTATTATGGATCGCGAAGCGAATTCAATAATCGCTTTGATGAATTCAATAATCGCTCTAGCGAATTCAATCAACGGGCAAGTGTTTTCGAGTAACGCCCTGGTTTTGGGCTGAAGCGGGCGGGCGATCGCCCTTGAGCAGAGAAGACATAGCCTATACCTCGTTCCAATGCTCAGCATTGGAATGCCGATGGGAGGCTCTGCCTCCTCAAACGCAGGGTAGACCCCGGCAACCCTACGCATCAGGGCCGACACCGGGCTATTCGCTACACAAGATTAAGGTTCACAACGACAACCCACTCTGTAGCAATTTTGACTTGCTTAGGGGCTCTAGATAGAGTAGATTACCGATTTATAGCTGTCAGCGTGCAGCTTGTCTTCCCAAAAATTTGGTCAAACGGTACCGGAAGGTGTTGGAGCACCAACCGGCACCTAACCCCTTCGACAGACCACAGCTGTCTCGGAGGCTAGGGCTATTATTGCCCAGGCCGCCCCGTACTGCACATGTCTGGGGCGGCCAAATTTTTGGGGCTTCCTAACCATGCGTTTCTTTGGAGGAAACCCCAATGTTGTGTTTAACTCGTCAAGACCCCCGAGTTCTTGAAAAACTCGGGGGTCTAAGTCCCCTACGCTTGGCTACTCCCAACTCTCAACCGGGACGCGAGCGGTTGCGCCATCTGATCATCGGTTCGCCGGAGGGGGTACGGGGGGCAATCAACTACCTGCATCTGCTGCACTACGCCGAACAGCGAGAGTGGAGCCAGCTGGTGACCATCCCCGACTCTGGGATTGTGATTACCCCAGCGCAGGGGGATGTGTTTAGTCTGCTGAGCCGCGAGCGATCGCTCGATTAACCTAGACATCCCCCTGGATTCATCGGTGCGTTGAAGGCACCGTAGGGTGCATTCGCGCTAGCAATGCACCCTTGTATGTAGGGTATAGCCGAAAATAAGGCTAGGAGTGACTCTGGATGCACCCTAAAGCCCCTCAGAG